>JAKBLB010000044.1 GCA_021832305.1 Pseudomonadota bacterium
CAACAAGGGCGTATCTCCACCTATCTTCTGTTCAGTTTTACTACTCTGCTGGCTTTGTTGGCACTCGTGACGGGGACCCGACCATGACGCTGCTAAACTGGTTGCTCCAGGGAGGGCAAGAGATCCTGGGTATGCTGCTGGCACCACTGTTGATGGGCTGGGTAGGGATCTGGCGGGCCTGGTTGCAAAACCGACAGGCTCCTTCCTTGATACAGCCTTATCGGCAGTTGTTCAAGTTGTTTCACAAGGAAGTGGTGATTGCGGAAACGGCCTCTCCTCTGTTGCGTGTGACACCTTATCTTCTGTTCGGGTGCATGGGATTGACTGCCAGCCTGATTCCCATGGTCATCACCGATCTCCCTCTGGCCGGTGCAGTGGACGTGATCGCCCTGGTGGGGTTGCTGTCTCTGGCCAGGGTGTTTTTGGCGTTGGCGGCCATGGATGTGGGGACGGCCTTCGGTTCGCTGGGGGCCCGTCGTGAAATGTTGGTGTCCTTTCTGGCAGAGCCGGCACTCCTCATGGTCTTTTTTACCGTCGCGTCCCTCAATGCCAGTACCTCCCTGCGTTTCATGGTGACCGGATTCGCTGCACGCGGATTTTATCTCTATCCCAGTCTGGCTTTTGCCGGGGTTGCTTTCCTGATGGTGCTGCTGGCGGAGAATGGACGGATCCCGGTGGACAACCCGGAGACACATCTGGAGTTGACGATGATCCATGAAGCCATGATCCTGGAATATTCGGGGCGTCATCTGGCCCTCATCGAATGGGCCAATGCCCTGAAACTGCTGATCTATTTCAGCCTTGGTTTTGCCCTGTTCCTGCCCTTTGGCCTGACGGACAGTCTGCAGGGATGGGGAATCCTGAGGGCATTGATCCTGTTTCTGCTGAAATTGACGGTGATGGGCGCGGGCTTGGCCGTGCTGGAAACCGTTTCGGCCAAACAGCGTTTGTTTCGCGTCCCGGAATATCTGGGGACGGCTTTTCTGCTGGCGGTGTTGGCCATTCTGTTGCATTACCTGCTGGGTTCGTGAGAATGAGTCACTGGAACCCGGCGCCCTTCGCACAGCAACTGCTCGATCTGTTTGCCTCTCTGCTGCTTCTGATCGCCTTTGCCATGCTGTCCCAGCGTCGCATTCTGACCTTGATTCACCTCTTTGCCTGGCAAGGTTTGATCCTGACCTTGTCCATTGCGGACAGTGCCTGGCTGACGCATCAACCCCATTTGTATTATTCGGCGGTCCTGACCCTGATCACCAAGGTCCTGATCCTTCCCCTGCTGTTGCATCGCCTGATTCGCCGTCTCGACGTGGTATGGGATGTGGAGACCCTGATCAACATTCCCACCACGATGCTGGTCGGGATTGGTCTGGTGGTTTTCTCCTTCAATCTGGCTTTGCCCATCTCGCACTTTTCCAGCACTATCCTGCGCAATACCCTGGGCATTGCCTTGGCCAGCGTATTGCTGTCCTTCATGATGATGATCACGCGACGCAAGGCGGTGCCCCAGGTGATCGGTTTCCTGGCCCTGGAAAATGGCCTGTTCCTGGCGGCCACCTCCGCCACTTATGGCATGCCCATGGTGGTGGAACTGGGGGTGGCCCTCGACGTGCTGGTGGGAATGTTCATTTTTGGGATCTTCTTTTTTCAGATTCGTGAAACCTTCGACAGTCTGGATATCCGTCATATGGAAAAACTCAAGGAAGAATGACATGGAGATTTGGTTGCTGTTGAGTTTTCCGTTGTTGGGAGGACTTTGGTTGGGCGCAACGGGGCAACGGGCGCAGGCACCGCT
This sequence comes from Pseudomonadota bacterium, assembly GCA_021832305.1. GTDB lineage: Bacteria > Pseudomonadota > Gammaproteobacteria > Burkholderiales > Ferrovaceae > Ferrovum. The sequence continues at coordinate 1,793 of JAKBLB010000044.1, forward strand.
GGCCAATCTCCTGGTCAGCATCGCCACGCTGGTAGCCGCAGGATTTCTGGCAGCGCGGGTGCTACAGGAGGGCCGGGTGAGTGCTTGGGATGAACAGTTCGTGGTCGACCCTTTCAATGTCTTTCTGGTGGGGTTGACGGCTTTCGTAGGCATGACGACGGCATGGTTCTCACGCCCCTACGTGCGGAATGAAGTGCAGCATGGGCGACTGTCGGCGAGCCGTTTGCGCCTTTATCACGGCATGTACCAGGCCTTCCTGTTCACGTTATTGGTGGCCTTGACCACCAATAATCTGGGACTGCTGTGGGTAGCCATGGAGGCGGCAACCTTGACCACGGTATTGTTGGTATCTTTGTATCGAACTCCAGCCAGTCTGGAAGCGGCCTGGAAATATTTCATTCTGTGCGGGGTCGGTATCGCACAAGCCCTCTTTGGCACCATATTGCTTTATTTTGCGGCGGAAAAAGTTCTGGGAGAAGGAGGAAATGCCTTGCTCTGGACCCATCTGGCTCAGGTCAAGGGTCAGCTGGAGCCCACCATCGTTTCCTTGGCCTTCGTATTTTTGCTGGTCGGGTATGGCACCAAGGTGGGACTTGCGCCCCTCCATAACTGGCTACCTGATGCCCATGCCGAAGGCCCAACGCCCATTTCGGCCGTACTGTCCGGTTTGTTGCTCAATGTGGCCCTGTATGCGGTATTACGCACCAAAGTCCTGGTGGATGGAGCGTTGCACCAACCTTTTGCCGGGCATCTGATGATGGGTTTTGGAGTCTTCAGCGTGGCTGTGGCAGCGCTTTTTCTGATGCGTCAGAAGGACATCAAGCGCCTTTTTGCTTATTCTTCCATCGAGCACATGGGGCTGATGACGTTTGCCTTCGGGATGGGCGGCGCGGTGGCCAATTTTGCCGGACTGCTGCACATGACGATGCATTCCCTCACCAAATCCGCCATTTTTTTTGCCGTGGGACACGCCAGCCAGAAAAGCGGGACACAACTCATGGCGCAGATTCGGGGCTTGATCCGTACCAGCCCCACCATCGGTTGGGGGTTATTGCTGGGTGCGCTGGCCATCCTCGGCATGCCCCCTTTCGGCGTCTTCGCCAGCGAATTCCTTATCCTGACCACGGCCATGCATGCGCAACCCTGGGCCACCCCCGTTTTGCTGGGTGCCCTGGGAGTGGCCTTTGCAGCGATTTTCGGCAAGGTTCAACCCATGGTTTTCGGTCCGGCAACCGGACAGCGCCTGCCCCATCCTCCGGCCATCCTGCCGGTATTCCTGCATTTGACCCTGGTCCTGATCCTGGGACTCTATCTGCCCCCGGCTCTGGCGATCTGGTATCGTCAGGCGGCCGCGTTGCTGGGTTAGGACCATGACGACCTCGATGCCCCTCGTACGGACCTTGTCCGGCGTCGTGCCCGCCTGGCAGGAAACGGTGTCCCGGGAGGATCTGCGGAATCTCTGTCTGACGCAAAGGGAACGCGGAGCGCGTCTGGTTTCCCTGTGGGGCAGTGATGAAGGTGAAGAAAATTTCGACCTGCATCTGGCCCTGGCGGTACAGGGAGGACTACGCTGGTTGCGGGTACCTCTTCCCGCCCATGACCCCAGTTACCCGGCACTGGACGATGTGTTTGTCAATGCCAATCGTCTGCAACGCGCTACCCATGATCTGCTGGGCCTGCTTGCCCAGGGTGCCGCAGAAGGGCGTCCCTGGCTGCGCCACGGCGCCTGGCCCGCCGACCGTTTCCCTTTGCGAAAGGGAGAAGATGGACAGGCTTACCCGCTTTTGGAACAGGAACCCTATCCCTTTGTTACGGTGAGCGGGCAAGGGGTGCATGAGATTCCCGTGGGACCGGTGCATGCCGGCATCATCGAGCCGGGGCATTTTCGTTTTTCCGTGGTGGGAGAACGGGTACTGCGCCTCGATACTCAACTGGGCTATACCCACAAGGGGATCGAAAAACGGGCTGAATCCCTTGCGCCCACCGAGTTGATTCATCTGGCCGGCAGGGTGTCCGGCGACAGTACGGTGGCTGGCGCCTGGGCGACGGCTCAGGCGCTGGAATCCATTCTGGGACGGCAGGTTCCGGAACGGGCCGAGTGGCTGCGCGCCCTTTGGCTGGAGCGGGAGCGTCTGGTCAATCATTTGGGAGATTTGGGCTATCTGTGCAACGACGTGGGGTTGAGTGCCGGTTTTTCCCTGTTCTGGGCGCTCAAGGAAACCGCCTTGCGTACCCACGAACGTCTGGTGGGGCATCGTTATCTGTACGACCAGATTCTGTTGGGAGGCGTGGCCCAGGGATTGACGGTCAGAGACTGTCGATCCCTGCAGGAGGAATGTGCGACTCTGGAGCGGGAAGTTCATCGATTGCAGGATCTCTTGCAGGAACACGCAGGGGTGCAGGACCGCTATTTGAACACGGGGCGGGTGACCCCGGAGTTGGCTGCCCGCCTTGGTCTGGTGGGGTTGGCGGGACGGGCCTCGGCCCAGGCTTGGGACCTGCGCGTGTCCTGTCCCACGGTACCCTATGCGCAGGCTGAAGTACGCATGGCGACTCGCGCTCAGGGCGATGTGGCCGCAAGGGTAGCCGTGCGCTTCGATGAAATTTTTGAATCCTTGCGCCTGATCCGCTATTTCATCGAATATTTGCCGTCCGGACCGAGCCTTTGGGACGCCTCGCCCCCACTGCGGGCGGGGGTCGGGGTAGGTTGGGTGGAGGGATGGCGCGGCGAGGTATTCGTGGCCCTGGAACTGGGGGCGCAGGGACAAGTACGGCGCTGGCACCCGGAAGACGTATCGATGAGTAACTGGCCCATTCTGGAACATGCGGTGCAGGGCAACATCGTGCCGGATTTTCCTTTGATCAACAAGTCCTTCAACTTGAGTTACAGCGGGCAGGATGGATGATGGCCAATATTTTGAACGAGATTTTACGCCATGGGGTGTGCAGCGAATCTTTTTCCTGGCC
>JAKBLB010000045.1 GCA_021832305.1 Pseudomonadota bacterium
AAGTGCAGGATCAGCGCCAGAGAAAAAATTTCTGTCAGGTGGGTCAGCAGGATCAGGATGACCAGATAGAAGAAGTAGATCTGACGGCGCAATTCACGATTTTCCCGGGCAAAACGCCACCAGTGGATTTCGAAGCGGTGCATGACCTGATACATGCCAATACTGTGAATGAGCATGCAGAACAGGATCATGATCAGCCCCAGACCGATCTCCAGGAATGGGTGGACATCTGTGATGAGCGGCGCAGGGTTCAGAGCGACCATGGAGGAAAAATCAAGAGTGGCATTCGTCTGGATTATAGCGGGATGTGACCGTGACCTCCAGTGGAGCCGGAGAATACATAAAAGTTTCATCAAACTGCAATATTTGCGACACGGCCCTGTCACAAAGGAATGAGAAAATGCTCCCTGAAAATAACAAGCGGGCCATGCCCGGATTCATTCACACTTACCGACAGGAGTCACTTTCATGCACAAGAAATTTCGTCTGAGGCCGTTGATCTCCGGACTGCTGCACGCTTCCCTGCTGACGGCCTTGCCGGGAACCCTGTGGGCCTACGATCTGGGCTCGGTGTCCAGCGGCGCGGGCAACAGCAACGAAGCCATTCCGCCCGCCGAGTCGGCACCGGCCAATGCCCCTACCCAGGGATCCTTGACGGCCACCGAACCCCAGTCCGTGATTAATCGCAACTACATCGACAACACCCAGACCGGGGCCTCCAGTTATGTGGACAACGCTGCCATCGCCCCTGGAGTCTGGGCTGTCAGTCCGAATGGTCCCGGCGGGAACGATCAGCCCCTGTTGACCATGCGTTCCTTCGTCGATGGGCAATACAATGTCACCTTCGACGGGATTCCCTTTGCGGATGGGGCAGATTTCACGCACCATGTGAACACCTACTTCCTGGGGCAGGATACGGGAGAAGTGACGGTGGATCGAGGCCCGGGACGGGCCAGTACGGTGGGGGATGCCACCTATGGGGGGACCATCGCCCTGCGTTCCAACGATCCTCTGGGGGACCCGACGGCGACGGTACGGAGCCAGATCGGTAGTTTCAACTCACGCCTGGTGGGGTTTCAGTATGACACGGGGGTGATGCAGAACTACGGGGATGCCAGCGGGTTCATCGACTACAACCACTACCAGACCGATGGGGCGCTGACCAACAACAATGAACGGCGTGGCAACGTCTTTGCCAAATTCATCAAGCCCCTCAGTGAAGATACCGCCATCACGGTGGTGGCCATGCAGAACAACACCTATCAGAACGCGTCCCCAGGGGCCACGGCGCAGCAGATCTCTCAATATGGTTCCCACTATGGGTTGAACCAGAATCCTCTGAGCGATGCGTATGTGGGCTACAACAACGACAACTTCAGTTCGAACTTTGATTACATCGGACTGCAAACCCGCTTTGGCGACTGGAAGATCGACAACAAGGTATACACCACTTCCTATGCGCACAATGCCATGAACGGGTTCAACCCGAACGGGACGAGTCAACAAACCCTGCAGACGGCTGGCTATGGGCTCACCATGGCGGGGGGCGGGACTGCGCTGGGGTCGAACATTGCTGGAGTGACCGGGTTGACCGCCTACCAGTCCTATGGAGATATCCTGCGGGCGACCCGGGCCATCGGGAACGACGACCTGAATTTTGGACTGTGGATCGAGCGTCAGTTGCATCAGTCGTGGACCAACAGCGTGGATCTTTCCACTGGTGGACTGGGATCCATCATCAATACCCCAGGATTGTCCAATGGAGGGAACCAGGCGGAAACCAGTTCCATGAACACCATCCAGCCCTATGTGGAATATGTCTGGCGCCCCAACAGCAAGTGGTCCATCACCCCGGGGCTCAAGTTGAACGATTTCAACCGGACCTACAATTCGGCCTTTGACACCACGGTGGGAGGCGCCTTTGCCTACTCTCATAGTTGGGCTGCCGTATTGCCCTCTTTGGATGCCCATTACTACGTGACAGATAATTGGTCGGCCTATGGACAAGCAGCAGAGGGTTTCGTGGCGCCTTTGCTGTTCGGATCCTTCTACAACCCGAACCAGCCCATCCAGCCCAACACGTCGGCGGGTCTGGCGTATCTCGCCCCGGAAAAAACCATGAACTACCAGTTGGGGACGGTCTTCAAGAGCAGCAAGTTGACGGCTTCGGCGGATGTCTATTACATCACCAACAACAACCAGTCCCAACAAAGCCAGGTGGGCAACCTGATCACCATCCAGAACATCGGGGCGGTGCATTACCAGGGGGTGGAGGGGGAAGCGACCTACAACCTCGGTTCCGGGTTCAATGCCTACGGCAATTACTCCCTGAACAGTTACACCAGTGCCGTTCCTATTCAGAACGCGCCTCAGAGCACGGCAGCCCTGGGGATGTTGTATGAACACAACAAGACCAATGCTTCCCTGATCGCCAAGGAGATCGGGTCGCGCTGGGGCGGACAGGACATCAACGGCAACTATGTGCACTTTGGCAGTTACACCACGGTCAATCTGGCCACCGGGTACAACTTCGGTTCCCTGGGCTGGGCCAAGGACGCCAAACTGGAGTTCCAACTGGATGATCTGTTCAACCGTACCGACATGGTGGCTTTTGCCGGAAATACCCAGGGAGGAAACGCCTTGTTCTGGACTTTGCCGGGACGGATGTTCAGTGTCAATCTGAGCGCCGGATTCTAAAATTTACAGTAGTACGTTCCGCCGTATCTCCCTTCGCAGGGGGGTACGGCATTTTTGCCATTTATTCGAGGAGAATGAACCATGACGATGCAAGGAATTCAAGCCGCAGCACAAAGTTCGGGGGGCATGCTGTATTTGATGGCGCTGTTGCTGCTGGTGGCCTTGACGGTCATCATCGAAAGGGGTTGGTATCTATGGCGGATCCTGACCCAGGGGACCCAACTGATCAAGGAAGTGAACGGGGTGCACAAGGTCTCGAAGGAAGCCTTCGAGACCCTGGTGGTCCAACATCCGGATCTGCCCCATGCCAAGGTTCTGGAAGCGGCGCTTCAGCACGATCTGGAGCATGATTTCGACCGCATTTCCGACAAACTGGAAGAATCCGTCATGCGCGAGGCGCCCCATGTGGACCGCTTTCTGTGGGTGCTGGACACCATCGTGACCCTGGCCCCCCTGATGGGCTTGCTCGGGACCATCATCGGCATGTTCAATGCCTTCCAGGTGCTGGGGGATGTGGCCAATTCACCCACCAAGGTCACCGGCGGCGTGGCGGAAGCCCTGCTGGCCACGGCCTGCGGATTGTTCATCGCCATCCTGGGGCTGGTGGCTCTGAACGGGTTGAACAACCGGGTACGGGTGATCATGCACCAGTTGGAGACCCTCAAGATGATGTTGCTCAATCGGCTCTATCCCCATTACCACGAGTCCTATGAAGAGCAGAAACGGGTGTTGGCCGATGTTCGCGCCCGCACGGCGGCTTGACGGGGGGGTGAGCGATGGCTTTGAATTACTTTGAAACGAAACGTGCCCGTATCGAGATCATCCCGATGATCGACATCATGTTTTTTTTGTTGGTGTTTTTCATCATGATCACGTTGCACATGATTCCCTCCACCGGGGTGGCGTCCAAGATGCCCAAGAGTTCCACGACGACGGCTCTGGAACCGCCCAAGGTACTGGTGAACGTGGATGACGAGGGGGACATCACCGTGGACGGTCAGAAGTTGACGGCCGAGGCCCTGACGGTGCGGCTCAAGGCGCAGGGGGATCCGGACAAGGTGGTGGTGACCATTGCGGGCGAGAAAACGACCTCGCTCCAGTCCATGATGAAGGTGATGGATGCCTGTCGTCAGGCCGGTGTCACCCAGATCGGGTTGGCTGCCCATGCGGTGGAAGGAGCAGATTGATGGAGAAAACGATGAACATGCCTCGAGCGGCTGCTTTGGCCGCATTTTTGGAAGGGATGATGGTATTGGCGTTTTTGTACGGCCTCAGTCGAGAGGTCGAAAAGGTGGAAAAGCCACAGGTCACCCTGATTCAGTTGACCCAGGCCCCGGAGGCGCCCAGGACGGTGCCTCCCCCACCCACGCCCAAGCCGCCGCCGCCCAAACCGGAAGTCCATCATACGGTGGCACGCCAGGAACCCACGCCGGTCCCCACACCGGCGCCCGCGCCCCCCCCGGTTGCGCCGACCCCGGTTGCACCGACCCCTCCTGTGCCTCCGGCCCCGCCTCAGAAAGTGGCCGAGGCCGCACCAGCGCTGCCCCAACATCTGCGTCCTGCGGATATTTCCGTCACCTTTGCCGACAAGGTACGCTCAGCGGTGCAAGGTGCGGTGGTCTTCCCCATGGCGGCGCGGGCCGCCCATTTATCCGGGCAGACCAAAGTAACTTTTGATTACAAAGATGGTGTAGCATCTGCTGCGAGTGTGCTGACCACGAGCGGGAACCGGATTCTCGACAAGGCTGCCCTGGCTGCCGTTCGTGTCGCCCATTTCCCGGCAGCCACTGCCGAGTATGCGGGAAGAGTCCTGACCTTCGAGATCTGGGTAAAATTTTTGGGAGTGGATGAACACGAATGAGCGCATCGAACAATGCAACGAATAACCCATCGGTTTATGACACAGTGTGGCGCGGATTGCATTGGGCCATGGCT
>JAKBLB010000025.1 GCA_021832305.1 Pseudomonadota bacterium
ATTGGCAACTTTACGGTTGATCGAATCCTTCCTCAGGCTGCCGACGATCACGGCTATGTTGCGCATCTTATCCATTTGTTTTCCTCACTTGTTTGGTCAATAAACGGAACACCACGCACCATCGGTGTGAAGTGGACCCCTGTGTCAAGACAGTTCTCGCATGAGTTTAAGTTTTTCATCTGACCCTGTTGCCACAGCTGATCGGCGCTGCCCCGTTGAAGCCTTTTCTTCCTGATTCTTCAGTTGATCGAATGAACCACCAGATGCAGACTTTTCCACGGCGTCGCCGCCAGCCCCTCTATGGCTGGAGGCGTGCGGCGCGGTGGGAAAGTCGGGCGCTGGCACTCCAATCCTTACCGTTTCCGATTCACCATTTCCCTCCAACGGAGCCTCGTGTCCACCAAAGCGGTCAATAATCATCGCACCACCACCCTCGGCCGTTCGGTACACCTCATCTGGGGTTCGGTTCCCCAGTGCCTGATGCGGTCGCTCGGAGTTGTACAGAACAAAGTATTCCGACAAGCCAGCAAGCAGGTCACCCATCGTCGCATGCCCATACAGGTAAACATGTTCATGTTTGACACTACGCCACAGCCGCTCCACAAATATATTGTCGTAGGCCCTTCCTCTTCCGTCCATGCTGATCCTGATCCCCTCCCGTTTCAACACCCCCGTAAAGGCATCACTCGTGAATTGAGACCCCTGGTCGCTGTTGAAAATCTCCGGTTTGCCATGCGTGCGTATCGCTTCTTCCAGGCTGTCAACACAAAAGTCAGCATCCATCGTGTTGCTGATCCGCCACGACAGCACCCTGCGAGAGTACCAGTCCATGATGGCCACCAGATAGACAAATCCCCGTGCCAACCGGATGTAGGTTACATCCGTACCCCACACCTGATTGGGGCGTGTGATCGCCAACCCACGCAGCAGATACGGGTATATCTTATGTTGTGGGTGAGGCCGACTCGTGTGGGGGCCCGGCGCCATCCCAGCCAAACCCATGGTACGCATCAACCTCTGGACCCGCTTCCGGTTCACCTCGTGACCCAGACGCCTCAATATCACCACCATCCGCCTCGTACCGTAAAACGGATGTTCCGTATACTCGGCATCAATCAGACGACAAATCAGCAGATCATCTTCCGGAACAACCGGGGTACGATGGCCCGCGTAAATCGTGGAGCGTGCTACCCCAACCAGTAGGCACTGGTGACTAACGGCGATCCCGACCACCGGCTCAACCCAATTACGCCTTGTCATGGCAGGGATATCCCGGACTTTTTTTTGAGCCAATCCAATTCCATCTTCAAACGCCCAATCTCACCATATAATCGATCCGGTTCTTGGTGTTCCGACAGCGGCTTCGGCCCCCGTTTCCCTTCAAACAACTTCTCGGATTGCTCCAGTATGGCTTTCTTCCACTGCGAAATCTGCACCGGATGCACTCCATACTCCTGTCCCAACTCGTTGACCGTCTTCAACCCGCGTATCGCTTCCAGGCCAACCTTGGCCTTGAATTCCGGCGAGAATACCTGACGCTTCTTCCTTTCACCCATCTCTTCTGCTCCATTCAATGGGCCTGATCATAACTTAATTGGCTGTCCAAAAACTTGGGACCACTATAGTGGGTTAAACGAAACTCGTCAAGAGTATGCCAAGGTCAGCGATTCGATTGCTGATTATCGCATGCCCCCACGGAAAGTAAAATGCCCCAAAACCTCCCGGATCTTCCAGACTGTTGGTTCCGCTCAAACGCCCTATGCCATGTCAACCATTCCATAAAGTCGAAAGCGGCACAGCCCAGAGCCGTTCACCGATGGGCAAAGAATCGTTGCCGTCATACAGCACGATACCGGCAACGAATTGTTTGCCTGCCAGCGCAGCCAGTTTTTTCAGGCCAGCCAAATCTCCTACGCTGACACTCGCTGCGGCCTTGACTTCCACACCAACGACCCGCCCGGCAGTGTCTTCGATCACGAAGTCTACTTCGACTTGGTCTTTGTCGCGATAGGTGTACAGCACGTAATCCCGCTCCGCCCAAGTCGCCTGCTTCAGCAACTCTGAATAAACATGACTTTCCAGTACACGGCCAAACAGGGTGCGGTCACGGATGGCGGAAACTTCGTTCAAATCAACCAGTGTGCTGAGTAACCCGGAATCAATGAACTGAATTTTTGGGGTCTTGACAATGCGACTCAGACGATTATTCGACCACGGTTCCAACCGGCGCAACAGGAACATCTGCTCAAACACGGCAAGGTATTTGTTGGCGGTTTTGCTGTCCAGACCCACTTGGCCACCGAGTTGCGTGAAGTTACACAATTGACCAGCCATCTGCGCCAGAGCGTTAAGCAACCGGGGCAGATGATCCAGTTTGTCGATGCTGGCGATATCGCGTACATCGCGTTGAATCAGGGCATTCACATATTGCTTCACCCACGCGGCACGACGGCGCGGTGTTGCACGGGATACTGCATCCGGGTAACCACCACGCAGGACTTTTTCCACCAGTTTGTCGCCCACTTCCGGACGTTTCGTTTTGGGGATACGTCCGTCATAAACGGCATCGATCCACTTGCCGGTGCCGGACTGCATCTCGCACCCGGCAAGTGGAAACATGATGAGTGTTTCCATTCGTCCCGCCAGCGAATCGGCCACCGCAGGTAACGCCATCAGGTTGGCGGAACCCGTCAGGAGAAAACGGCCTGGGCGGCGATCCTCATCAACGGACTTTTTGATTGCCAACAGGAGTGCAGGAGTCCGTTGCACTTCGTCTATCACCGCGCAGTCGAGACCCCTGATCAGCCCCACTGGATCTTGGTGTGCAGAAAGCAGGGTAAGTTCATCATCCAGGGTAACGAACTTCCGGCGATCGAAAGAAAATTGTCGTACCAGTGTCGTTTTTCCCGCCTGGCGCGGGCCGCTGAGCAATACCACCGGAGTATCGGCCAAGGCTTCCTCGATGCAGGGTCGGATATACCGCGGATAAATGTGTGGGCCTTCGTTATTCATGATGTTGACGCCATACGGGAGGAAACCATCCTACGTCAAAACAGGATTATTTGCACGTCCAATATGGAATAAAACATAGTCTAAAATGGAATTTATCGTGATGAACATCGGAGTCGGACTGACTCGTACCCCGGATTGCTTCCATAGAGGGCGCACGCTAAACAAGCCGTTGGCGAGTTGTCGCCTTCAGGCACATTCAGTTTCGGCACCCACCACCTTCCATCTTTGAGTGTGAATCAACAGACGTCGGTTCTTTCACGCGAATGAATTAAGTGCAGGAAGAACACCAGCCACGGTTGCCAGTTCGGCGACTCTGTTCGGATCGTGCTCTGGGTCTGGCGCAGCGCAAGGTAGTAGGCTTCCTTGCTGTGTTCGATCACGCTCTCTAGCGAACTGTACGGCACATAGGCGTATCCGGCCTACAGGAGCAGGAGCGTGGTCAGCATCCGGGAGAGCCGACAAGCGGTCGGGCGCAAGCGTACCCAAGGCGCGCCAGGCGCCTTTGAACTCGTCGATCCAGGCGATGAGGCTCAGGATCTCCGGGGTGATCTGGATGGCGTCGGTTCGTAGCATGAACCAATACTACACCCATTTACACCCAATCTGGTACGGTTTTCAGAACAGTGCCAATTCTTGGAGCTGTTTGATGCATGGATAGCCAAACGGGCCTGGATCGTGCTCATTCCAGACCTTCACTCATCACGAGCGAACGCCTGCGAAAAAAGTGGTCGCTCGACCGACCCAGATCAGCAGCGGAGGGGGGGCTCGCTCTTCAGCACAAGCGTAACGCATTGGCAAATAAGACGTTCCGCGTGTGCGAATGGGCGCAGGCTGAACATGCAGAGGGGTGACCTTGATGCGCTGCTCGGCCTGCCACATGTCATAGGCGCTTTGCTCCGCAATCCATAGACGCGCTTCGCCCCCGCGCTCCACACCAAGCCACGCCTCGATGCGCAAAGCCATTTCCGGCGATATCGCGGACCGACCATTAATGACGCGCGAAAGCGTTGCGTGGGCAACATTCAATTGTTGCGCTGCCTCGGTTACTGTCAACCCCAACGCGGGCAACACATCATCGCGCAACGTCAAGCCAGGGTGAGGGGGGTTGTGCATCTTCATCTTCATTCGCTCCTAGTGGTAATCCAGATAATCAACAAGCACGGCATCTTCACCCTCAAACATGAATGTCATGCGCCAATTGCCATTTACGCTTACTGAATAATGCCCGGTAAGGTCTGCTGATTGCTCGAGTCTTGTCGACCGGGGACGGACAACGAAACATCGCTAAGTCATTGATTTCAGATACTACGGACGAAAAAAAGCCCCGTTTTTCAGGGGCTTAAAAAATGCGGATGGTGGCCAAGGGCGGAATCGAACCACCGACACAAGGATTTTCAGTCCTCTGCTCTACCGACTGAGCTACTTGGCCACACTAAGCCGCCCATTATATCGGATATTTCAAAAAACGTACAGAACCGGTCCATCCGAAAGGGCGATGCACTTCCGAGGATGATGGGAGTCTTTTCTCCGCTATACGTGGATCACAATCTCTTCCGGTGGGACCAGCAACTGGAGTCTTCCATCGGTGAATGCGATCAGGTCCAGAAAGGGGACCGTACCACCGGCTGATGACAGCGAAACCAGTCCCGTGTGACGATTCAATTGCGACACCCATGCCTCTGAGGAACTCGCGTGGGGGAAGCATGTTTCGACATCCACCAACCGGCGAAACAGGAAAGGCCAGATCAGACAGGCCGACTCCAGAGTGTCCCGCAGGGTCTGCGCATTCGACAAAGGGAAACCACAATGGGTGCGATCCACACGCCAGACGCCCTTGCCCTGCATCCGCGCCTTTTGTACCGAAGCACGCAGAGAAACACGCCAATCCGCCGGAAAATCCCTGTGCACCAAAGGATACACATGACCCTGCTGCAATAATTCCCGATTGGCACTGGCTTCCCACAAATTCTCCCAGGCAGGCGATACATCCCTCACACCGTAATCCTCCAGACTCAACCCCTGTTCCCCGCGCAGGGCCAAAGCCAGGGCACGGCCATAACGATCTACACGCAAGATGCCCAAGGTACCACGGCAAGCTTGCGGCTCAGCGCCCACCACCCGTCCGGCAAGGTTACGTTGAATTTCGGGAAAACCCAGAAAATTCAGAAGAGCCTGAGCCGCCCACTCTCCCCACGGCGGAGGCTGACGCCACAAGGACTGCCCCCGCCGCCGGTAATGAATCTCCGGAGCATCCACACCCAGCAAACGCACGCTCAGGGCCCCGTCCTTACTCCAACGCAGGCGGGGCATGGACTGGGCGACTGGAATCGGCTGGTCCGGCACAAAGCGCACCGAATCCCCATCCGGGGCATGATCGAGCACCACCCAGCATCCTTCCAGCCAGGTGGGTCGTGATTTCACAGATCCTCGTACACTTCAGCGTCTGCCAGACACTTGCCCGCATGGTCTTTGGATGAAAGGATGGGGGGCACCCCAGGAGTGGTGGGCCAGGGAATGGCCAGCGCCGGATCATCCCAGAGCAGGGACCGCTCGGCCGTAGCCAACCAGTAGTCCGTGGTCTTGTACAGAAACTCCGCATGCTCGGACAAGGTCAGAAAGCCATGCGCAAAACCCGGTGGAATCCACAGCATCTGACGATTTTCTGCGGACAAAATGCACCCGTAATGCTGACCAAAGGTAGGAGAATGGCGGCGAATGTCCACAGCCACGTCATACACCTCTCCTTCGATCACCCGCACCAGTTTGCCTTGAGGTTGAATGATCTGGTAATGCAGCCCCCGCAATACTCCCCGCATCGAACGGGAATGATTGTCCTGCACAAAGGGGCCGGAATACCCCGTCAGATTCGAAAAATCCCGGGCATTGAAACTTTCAAAAAAGAATCCGCGTTCATCTCCGTAGACTTTTGGCTCGATGCGCAAAACACCTGCCAGGGGAGTAGGATGACCCATCATGAGACTCAACCCTCGTTGTTTTCTGTTAATAGCACTTCATGCATGGCGCTTGGGAGTTCGGCCAAACAGTCTTCCAGCGCCTTGGACCAGTGGGGTAACCGGACTCCAAACACTTTTTCCAATTTGGCATTATCCAAACGACTGTTGGTCGGTCTTTGGACCGGGCTGGGGTAATCGCCGGAAGGAATGGGGAGAACGAGCGCCCGACACTCGGGGCGCAACTCAAAAATTCGACGGGTAAAGTCATACCAGGTCGTAGCCCCCCCATTGGTCAGGTGGTAAATACCCTCTTTCCCTCTCCAGCCCTCTGCCCAGGGATTTTCTGACGACACCGAACGATCCACGGTTGCAAGAACCTCCATCGTCCCTCGCGCAATGGAGCCTGCCCAGGTGGGCGCGCCCCACTGATCATTCACCACCCGAATCTCGGCCCGTTCCCGCCCCAACCGCAGCATGGTCCTGAGGAAATTTCGTCCATGCAAACCATACACCCAACTGGTTCGAAAAATCATGACGGGAACTCCGCTGGACATCAACCCCTCTTCACCTGCCCGCTTGCTGCGCCCATAAACACCGAGGGGCGCGGTCGTATCCAACTCCGTATAGGGTCCCTCACGCGTCCCGTCAAACACATAATCCGTGGAATAATGGATCACGACCCCACCCCATTCGCGCTGAAGACACCCTAATTGTTCAGGGAGTTGGGCATTCAGGGCAAAGGCTGCCTCCCGCTCTTGCTCGGCCCGATCCACGGCCGTGTAGGCCGCCGCGTTGACGATCAGATGCGGCCTATGATGACGGACCCAAGCCTCCACGGCTCGGGCATCAGCCAGATTCAGTTCTCCCCTGGGAGGGGCCTGTACCGTCCCCAGAGACATCAGTAAAGGTTTCAATGCCGAACCGACCTGTCCGTTTACCCCTGTCAACAAGATCCTCATTCGCGCGCCACTCTCGCTTGAAATAATCGTCAGATTGTAACAGAACGCCCTGCATACCCCATCCTCAAGACCCCTGGATATCCCTCGCTCCCCGACTCCCTCACCCCACCTTCCCACCATTCGCCATTTTCCCTATAGGATAGTACAATCAGAGTTTTCAGAGCGGGAAACTTCCATGATGTTTCAAGGTAGCTTGGTAGCCATCGTCACACCGCTGACCGATGATGGAGAACTGGATTTTGAATCGTTACGTCGCCTCGTCGACTGGCATGTCGCCGAAGGAACCGATGGCATCGTGGTCGTGGGTACGACGGGTGAGTCTCCTACCCTCAGCGTGGCCGAACATGAAGCACTGATTGCCAGAACCGTGGAATATTCCGCTGGCCGGATCCCTGTAATTGCAGGAACCGGAGCCAATTCCACGACCGAAGCCATTGAATTGACGCGCTTTGCGCACAGCGTAGGGGCCGTTGCAGGACTGTCCGTCGTACCCTATTACAACAAGCCCACTCAGGAAGGGCTGTACCAGCATTTTTGCGCCATCGCGGATGCCGTGGATCTGCCTTTGATTCTGTACAACGTCCCCGGACGCACAGTGGCTGATCTGCAAAACGAAACCACACTCAAACTGGCGATTCACCCCAATATCATCGGCATCAAAGACGCAACAGCCGATCTTTACCGGGCCAGTGAATTGATTGCCAACGCCCCCCCGGGATTTGCCTGCTACACAGGAGACGATGGCAGTGCCGCCGCTTTTCTATTGCTCGGCGGTCATGGGGTCATTTCCGTCACTGCCAACGTGGCCCCCGCCTCGATGGCCGCCCTCTGCCAGGCAGCGCGCGCAGGCGACGTCATGAAAACCCGGACCATCAACAACACCCTTCTCGACCTTCACCGCCTGCTGTTTGTTGAAGCCAATCCCATCCCGGTCAAATGGGCCTTGGCCGAAATGGGAAAAATCAAACACGCCCTGCGCCTACCCCTGACCCCGCTGTCCAGGATCCACCACCATTCCCTAAGCAACGCTTTGCGTTTCGCAGGGTGTGATTTGCTGGCTCAAGGATGATAAACTCCCGTCAGTTTGATGGTTGCCCTCTTGTCATTCTCACCGCAGGAAAGTCCGTTCATGAATAAAACTCTCGTCGCCATCCTGGCGGCCTCCCTGTTGGCGGGTTGTTCCTCTTCTTCCCAAGTCTTTCAATCAAAGAAGATCGATTACACAACGGTATCGACCACGGCCCCCACGCTTGACGTCCCGCCTGACCTGACCCCGATCCAGACAGACGACCGTTATGGCATTCCAGGACAAGACAAAGCCACGACCCTGACGCAATTCAATCAGGAAAAACAGGAAAAACCCAATAATGGCATGCCTGCCGCAGATCAAAGCGGGGTACTCCCCGCTTTCGGTAATCTGGTCAAGATAGAAAACGATGGCACTCAGCGCTGGCTGGTGGTCAAGTCCCCTCCAGAAAAGGTTTGGACAGAATTGGAAGCTTTTTGGGCCAGCAATGGGTTCAAATTGCAGAGCGATGACCCAAAAATCGGGATCATGGAAACCCAGTGGAAAGACAATAAAACAGCGGCGCCCCAAAACTTTATCAAACACCTCGTCGGTTCAGTAATGGACAGTTTGGTCTCCAGTCCGGTTCGCGATCAATTTCGTGTTCGCATCGAGCGGGGTGCCGAACCCGGTACCACCGAGATTTATCTCTTCCACAAGGGCATGGAAGAAATGTTGAACAAGAACAACTATACCGGTTCAATATGGCAACCTCTCCCCAACAATCCGGAAATTGAAACGGAATATCTCAAAAAACTGGCCGTGAAATTTGGTGAGTCCCCTGAAGAGGCAGACACCGTATTGGCCAAAGAGGACACCCCACAGAAGCCCAACGAGTCAGCCGACAATACGAACACACCTCATATCAGTTCGTCGGCCAAACTGGTGCCCCAAGCGGATGGTGGAACCCTTCTCACGCTCAATGAACCCTTTGATCGCGCTTGGCGCAAGATCGGTCTCGCTTTGGATCGTAGTGCCTTCACCGTCGAAGATCGTGATCGTGCGACCGGCGTGTACTTCATCCGTTACACTACGGATGAGGAGTCGGGCAAAAAGAACGGGAGCAGAGGATTTTTCTCAAAATTGGCGTTCTGGCGCTCCGAAGATAAAACCAAGGATACCCAAACTTATCGCCTCTCGGTCAATTCGGTCAGCGGTCATGGCACTACCGTGGACCTGCGCGACAAAGCAGAAGCCAAGGTTCCGCCCGCCACCAGCCAACGGATCCTGACGCTGATCTATGACCAACTGCACTGAAACTTCGAAAATCATCGGCCGCATACCTTCTCTGCCCTATTGCGGGGACTCCGTTGAGTTATGACGCTACGGTTTTCATCTCTGGGTAGCGGCAGTGAGGGCAATGGGTTACTGGTACAGTCAGCACAAACGCTGGTTCTGGTGGATTGCGGGTTCTCCCTGGTGGAAACCGAACGGCGCCTGACCCGACTGGGTGTGTGCAGCACCCAATTGGACGCACTCCTGGTCACCCATGAGCATTCCGATCACATGAGCGGTATTCCTGCCCTGGCCAAAAGGACAGGCTGCCCCATCTATGGCAGTTTTGGTACGCTGGTTGACCTGATACAGGAAATACCCGAGCAAGTTCGCATCATTCGAGACGAAGAGTCCTTTGCCGTGGGTTCCTTGAATATTCTTCCTTACGCTGTTCCCCACGACTCCCGCGAGCCCCTGCAATACGTTTTCAACGCGGGAGAACTCCGCTTTGGGCTTCTGACGGACACGGGGTCCATCACACCGCATATCGAACGTTCCCTGCAAGGCTGTCACGCCCTCTTCCTGGAAACCAACTACGATCCCGGGCTACTGGAAAAAGGCCCCTACCCTGCCAGTTTGAAGGCGCGCGTACAAGGGCCCTATGGACATCTTTCCAATGAAGCCTCTTCCCGTCTGGCACAACGCCTTGACCACCACGGACTGCAGTGGATCGTGGCGGCCCATATCAGCCGCAAGAACAATACCCCGGACCATGCTTTGGCCGAACTCAACCGGGTGCTCAGGAACGGCGGCGACCGCATCCTCATCGCTACCCAGGATACGGGACTGGATTGGATTTCTCTGGACCGCCCCTGATGGAATCACCCGCCTCGAACAGAAAAACTTCGTTTGGCGAGTTATCGCGCACAAAAAAACCGGCCCAAAGGCCGGTTTTTTTGACAGAGCAACCGAACTTACTTCTTGTCGGCGGCAGGAGCAGCCGGTGCAGCGGGAGCAGCAGGTGCAGCAGGTGCAGCAGCAGGCGCACCAGCGTCAGCAGCAGGGGCGGCCGGTGCAGCAGGCGCAGCAGCGTCAGGAGCGGCAGGCGCAGCAGCAGGTGCAGCAGCGTCAGCAGCAGGGGCGGCGGGAGCTTCGGCCTTGGGCGCTTCGGGCTTGCTACACGCAGCCAGGGTCACGGCAAACAGGGAAGCAATCAAAAGATTCAGTTTCATGATGAGTCCTATTGGAGAGGTTGATGACAAATCCTGAACAGCCCCGTGGGAGCCATCAGACCGCGAAAGCATACACCATTTATGCCCGATGCGACAAGCGTTCGATCCGGGAATCAAAAAATTTAATCCACCCCGCCTGCCATGCATCGTATAACACTTTCATGAATTCGGGGTCCATCGCTCCGGCCGACAATTTTCGGGTGTCTGCCAGGCAACGCATTTGTGTCGCTCCCTTTCGACGTAACTCGAAACGATCCCCGTTAAAGTAAAAAACCTTGCCGGAGAACAATAACCGGCTGCGGGGATCCAGTTGCAACCCCTGCTGCAGACAGCGCAGCCCAAATGCCTCGAGTGTCAGCGATTCCTCCGCCGGCTCAAAAAACAGATGGGGTTTGGGTTCGCTCAGATAGCGACCCACACATTCCGCAACCTGCTGATGCGTCCAACGCACCTGCTGACGTAACATTCGATCCACCTGCGCGATCAACGCCAGAGGGATTTCGCCCGGATGTACGGAAAGGTTCAGATCAGGATCGGCATAGCGTCCTTCCACCTGCAGACGATCACGCAAAAAATCCAGAAAAGCCTCTACCCATTCCTGATAAGTCGGGGCCCTGAAACCAATGGAATAAGTGAAGCATTCACTCAAAGCCACCCCGTCATGGGCACAGTGGGGAGGCAAATAAAGCATATCTCCCGCCTCCAGATCCCACTGTGCCTGTGGAGAAAAACGGCGTAGCAACTTGAGGTCGCTGTCGGGCAGCAATTCCAGGTCTTCTGTTTCCGCAATTCCCCAGCGCCGGGTGCCAAATCCCTGCAATAGAAAAACATCATAGGAATCGAAATGGGGACCCACCCCTCCGCCGGGAACGGCATAACTCACCATCAAGTCATCCAGTCGCGCGTGCGGCAAAAAATCGAATTCCCGAAGCAAGGCTTCGCCTTCCGGGACCCAATGATTCAACTCCTGAACCAGCACCGTCCAGTTTTTATCCGGCAAGGTTTTGAAATCGATGGGGCGAAAAGGGCCGTGCCGCAGTACCCAACGCTTCCCCTGGCGCAGAATCAAGCGCGTCTGCACGGTTGGATGGGTGGCCAGGCGCTTGATTTCCGCAGGGGTCAACAACCCCAGAAAATCAGGGATGGCCTGCTGCACACGCAGAGGCGACTTGTGCCAATGCCGAGTTAAAAAATCGCTGGGGGTCAGCCCCCCCAAAAGAGTGTCGCGCATGGGCAGAGTGTACCATCCCTCTGCGATGTCCAGAGCCCTCGCGTTACAATAGGCTCTTTGAGTCAGGAAAAGATCATGGTTCGCACCCGTTTCGCGCCCAGCCCCACCGGCTACCTGCATATTGGAGGAGCCCGTACTGCCCTTTTCTCCTGGGCCTATGCTCGTCGCTACGGGGGATCTTTCGTACTCCGCATCGAGGATACGGACCGCGAGCGCTCCACCGCAGCTTCCACCCAGGCCATTCTGGAGGGCATGACCTGGTTGGGCCTGGATTACGACGAAGGTCCCTTTTACCAGATGCAGCGTCTGTCTCGCTACCGCGAAGTCGCCGATCACCTACTCAAAACCGGCTGGGCCTACCCCTGCTACGCCAGCCGCGAAGAACTGGAAGTTTTACGTGAAAGTCAACGCGCACGCGGAGAAAAACCGCGCTATGACGGACGCTGGCGTGATTCCAAAGCAGCGCCTCCGGCCGGCATCACTCCAGTCATCCGTTTCAAGACCCCGCTGGAAGGCAGCACCACTTTTCACGACTTGATCAAAGGGCCCATCACGGTTGCCAATTCAGAACTGGACGATCTGGTACTGCTGCGTTCCGACGGCATCCCCACTTACAACTTCGGCGTGGTGGTGGATGACCTGGATATGCAGATCACCCATATCATCCGGGGAGACGATCATGTCAACAATACGCCACGTCAGATCCATCTGATCCAGGCTCTGGGAGCGTCCATTCCGCAATTCGCCCATCTGCCCATGATTCTGGGACAAGATGGGGAACGTCTATCCAAACGGCACGGCGCGGTCAGTGTCCTGCAATATCAGGAAGAAGGTTTCTTGCCGGAGGCTCTGCTCAACTATCTGGCACGTCTGGGATGGTCCCACGGCGATGCGGAGATCTTTTCGCAGGAGGATCTGGTCTCCTGGTTTGATCTGGCCCACGTCAACCGCTCCCCAGCCCGTTTCAATCCGGAAAAACTGCTCTGGCTCAATCAGCACTATCTGAAAGAATCCTCCGATATGCGCCTGGCCATCCAATTGCGTTCAGACCTGGCCTTGAGTGACGCGGAATGGGCGAGTGGACCCGCCCCTGAACGGGTCGTCGCCCTTCTCAAGGGACGCCTCAGCCATGCCACGGAGTTGGCTGATGCAGCCCGCTACTTTTATACAGATCCCGTACCCACCCCCGACATTCTGGCCCAACCTCCGGAAGGCGCAGTACGAGATGCGTTGCACGCGTGTCTGAGGACATTTCAAACGGTGGCCTGGACCCCTGAATCCCTGGGCTCCCTCATCAAGCAGACCGCCCTGGCTCATGGTCTCAAGATGGGGCCCTTGGGGATGCCTCTGCGCGCCATTCTCTGCGGGACCTCCCATACCCCCTCCCTGGATGTCACACTGCACCTGATTGGACGAGAGGCGGTGACGCGTCGTCTCCGACAATTTCTATCCCCGATGGATTGAAACGCAAGAAACGCTACCCTCCTCAAAGATAGGAATGGCGGTCCAGAAAAGCCAGGCGCCAGCGTGTGATCACCACGCGCGCCGGCAACCCGACCAGCGTAAAGGGGTCCGCCGCAATGAAGCGTTCAGCGTCGGCACGCTCATCCACATCGACGATGTAAAAACTTCCCTGCGCCGTCTGCCCTGCATCGTCCATCTTGGCCCCACAGGCCAACAGTCGGGCTTTGTTTTCCTCCAACCAGGCCAGATGGGCAGGACGATTTTCCTGACGTACCGCAGCATGTTCCGGTTTGTCCCAGGTTTCAATCAGGTAAGGCATGGTCAGAGTCCTCAATGTCAAAATATCCTGTGATTATCCAGAGACTGACCGCCAGGGTCAATTTCCGCTCGCCTCGCTTCGATTCCTCGCTCATTCTTTGTCTGCATTCTGCGGATCGGCGTATAATCAAGGGTTCAGTTGCCCGATCGAGAAGTTCACCACCATGCACCCTCAACTCAATGTTGCCATCAAAGCTGCCCGCCGGGCCGGAAACCTGATCCAGCGTGCAGCCCAGGACGTCGGTCGCCTCACGGTCAGCAAGAAGGCTCATGCCGACTTCGTTTCCGAAGTGGATCGTGCAGCGGAACAAGTCATTCTGGAAGTACTCCAGGAGGCTTATCCCGACCATGCCTTTCTGGGTGAAGAAGGGGGAGCCTCGGGAGATTCTCCCTACTGCTGGATCATCGACCCACTGGACGGCACCACCAACTTTTTGCATGGTTTTCCTCTCTACAGCGTTTCCATCGCTCTGACCCATCAGGGAGTGGTGACACAGGGCGTGGTTTACGACCCAGTCCATAACGACCTGTTCACAGCCACTCGGGGTAGCGGTGCCTTTCTCAATGATCGGCGTATCCGGGTGAGCGGACGGACCCGTCTCGACGAGTCGCTAATCGGCACAGGCTTCCCCTACAGTCACATGACTCATCAGGAGCGCTACCTGCGCATGATGGCGGAAGTCATGCGCAAAACAGCCGGCCTGCGCCGCCCCGGTTCGGCGGCCATCGACTTGGCCTATGTGGCTGCCGGGCGCTACGATGCCTTTTGGGAATTGGACCTCAAAGTTTGGGACATCGCTGCAGGCACCCTGTTGATTCAGGAAGCGGGGGGATTGGTCTCCGATCTGGATGGGGAAGGACGGTTTCTGGAAACCGGCAACGTGGTCGCCGGGTCTCCCAAAATATTTGGGCAACTCTTACCCATCCTGCAAAACGCTTGAGCCCCATGTTCGAGCGTTTCCGCTTCGTCCTCTGTACCCCAACCCATCCCGGCAATATCGGGGCCGCCGCCCGCGCCCTCAAAACCATGGGATTTGGCCGTCTGGTCCTCGTCAACCCCCGTCACTTTCCAGATCCCAAAGCCAGTGCACGGGCGGCCGGGGCCGATGACCTGTTGGCGCGGGCGGTGGTTTGCACTCGACTGGACGAAGCCCTGCAAGGCGTCACCTTGAGCGTGGGATTGACTGCCCGGCGCCGCGACTTGTCTCACTCCATGCTGCCACTGCGCGAACTGGCCTCCTCCTTGCCGCAGGAAGTCCTCGGGGAAGGGGAAGTCGCACTGGTTTTTGGAACGGAAATGTCCGGCTTGTCCAATGCTGAACTGGACCTGTGTCAAATGCTCGCCCATATTCCCACCGACCCCACCTTTGGTTCCCTTAATCTGGGTTCCGCCGTACAGTTGGTGGCCTATGAATTGCGCCATGCCTTGCGTCAGGAGCGCGGACCACAGGCGCGGGAATACCCGCCCGCCACCCATGATGACATGGAACGTTTCTATGCCCACCTGGAACGCGTGCTGACCGGCAGCGGATTCCTCGACCCCCAACACCCCGGGCGCCTGATGACCCGTCTGCGCCGCCTGTTTTCTCGGGCTCGGGTGGAACAAGAGGAGATCAGCATCCTGCGTGGTATCCTGAAAGCCCTGTATCCCGCCGATAATGGCAGTTCTCCCTTGAATCGAGGATAATTCCCCTAATGCTGTCCCGCATCCGCGAACAAATTGACTGTGTCTTCGACCGCGATCCAGCGGTCCGTAGCCGTTGGGAGGTCGTCACCCTCTACCCCGGTTTTCATGCCGTCCTGCTTCATTGGTTAGCCCATGGGCTATGGCAGCGCAATGCCAAATGGCTGGGACGGGCAGTCTCGCAATTCTCCCGTTTTTTGACCGGTATCGAAATTCATCCCGGAGCAACGCTGGGGCGGCGCGTATTCATCGACCACGGCATGGGTGTAGTGATCGGAGAGACCGCAGAAATCGGCGATGATTGCACCCTTTATCAAGGGGTCACGCTGGGAGGAACCTCCTGGAACAAAGGCAAACGCCATCCGACCCTGGCTCCCGGAGTCATCATCGGCGCGGGCGCCAAGGTCATTGGACCGATCCAGTTGGGAGAAGGCTGCAAGGTGGGGTCCAATGCCGTAGTGGTCAAGCCGGTCCCCCCCCGTGCCACCGTCATCGGAATTCCCGGACGCCTGCTGGAAGACGAGCAGCACCAACCCCTCAAAGCCGATCCCCAGTTCAGTGCCTACGGTTCTTCGCGCGACGAAAAAGATCCTCTTGCCGTGACGGTGCAAGAATTGGTGCGCCTCAATGAGCAGTTGCGTCAGCAAGTGGCGGAACTTTCTCGCCAGATCCACAGCCTCAAGAAAGACGTGTAAAGGAGAACTCCCATGACCATTACCCTGACCGAATCTGCTGCACAGCAAATCCGCCAATCGCTGGCCAAACGCGGCAAGGGCATCGGACTGCGTTTCGGCACCAAAACTTCCGGCTGTTCCGGCCTGGCTTATGTGGTGGACTATGCCGATGACGTGCGTGAAGGCGAAGTGACTTTCGAAACGGACGGAACCCTGGTCGTCGTGCATCAGGATCATCTCCCTTTTTTAAATGGAACCGTCATCGACTACCAGCGCACCGGGCTCAATGCCTCATTCAAATTTAACAATCCCAATGTCACTGACAGTTGCGGATGCGGAGAAAGTTTCACCACGCGTACGGCAGCTTGAGGGATATGCGTCTTCGTCACTGATTCGGTTCCACATGTCCCCTTTACCTTTGCTGGGCGCTGCTTGGCGATTGTCCCGAAACGCAGGCAGCCCAGGGCCTCTGGTCGTCCTGACCGAAAGCACGGCCCAAGCCCAACGTCTGCGCGAGGAGATGGCCTGGTTCGATCCCTCCCTGCGTCTTTCCTGCCTGCCCGATTGGGAAACCCTTCCCTACGACCGGTTTTCTCCCCATCAGGACCTGGTCTCGGAACGCCTGGCCACACTTTGGCAAATTTCACAGGGCCAGTGCGATGTCGTATTGATCCCCATCAGCACCGCTCTCCAGCGTCTGCCCCCCATCAGCCATCTGGCAGGACATACCTTTGTCCTGAAACAGGGGCAAACCCTTGACGCCGAAGCCCTTCGCCAACAGATGGTCAAGGCGGGGTACAGTGCCGTTCAGCAGGTACTCAAGCCCGGAGAATTCTGTCTGCGCGGCGGGGTAATCGACCTGTTCCCCATGGGGAGCGTACTGCCCTACCGTCTCGACCTCTTTGACACCATCCTGGAAACCTTGCGCACTTTCGATGTGGACAGCCAACGTTCACTCTATCCGGTTCCCGAGATTCGCTTGCTGCCCGCCCGTGAATTTCCCCTGGACGAAGCCGCACGGTCACATTTCCGCTCCAGTTTCCGTGAACACTTCGAAGGAGATCCCTCGCGCTGCATCCTTTACCGCGACGTCGGAAACGGACTGATTCCGGGTGGGATCGAATATTACCTGCCCCTCTTTTTCGACCAGTGCGCGAGCCTGTTTGATTATTTGCCCTCCTCCTCCGTCCTGTGTACCCTCACCGATCTGACGGCAGGGATCCGCACCTATTGGGAATCCATTCGCAGCCGTTGGGAACTGGTCAAGGGGGATCGCTCTTATCCGGTACTCGATCCTGCGGCATTGTTCTTGAAAGAGGAAGAATTTTTTCTGGGGATGAAGCCATTCTCAAGGAAACAGGAATCAGGACAAGATTCCCTGCAAGCCCTCCCCCCGCTCGAGGTATTGCGTCGTTCGCCTCGTCCCCTGGAGAAACTGGAGAATTTCCGCAGTTCATTTGATGGACGTATCCTGATCCTGGCAGACAGTCTGGGGCGGCGCGAAACGTTGCGTCAGTTATTGCTGGAACAAGGCCTGATCCCGGAAAATGCGGCGGATTGGAACGAGTTTCAGGACGCCTCCGCTCCGCTCATGCTGGGGGTCAGTCCCCTCCTGGAAGGTTTCTCCCTGGGCCAACTGGCACTGGTCACCGAAAACGAACTGTTCCAAAGTCAAGTTCGCCAAACCCGGCGTCGGGAACGCCAAAGAACCAACAGCGACAATCTTCTGCGCGACCTGACCGAAGTTCATGTGGGAGATCCGGTCGTCCACCAGGACCACGGCATTGGACGCTTCCAGGGACTGGTGAATCTGGACCTGGGAGAAGGGTCGGCCGAATTTATGCAATTATCCTATGCCGGTGACGATGTCCTGTACGTCCCAGTGGCTCAGTTGCATCTGATCAGTCGTTACTCGGGAGGCCCACCTGAAGCGGCGCCGTTGCATCGATTGGGCAGCGGACAATGGGAAAAGGCCAAACGTCAGGCTGCTCGCCAGGCTCGCGATACTGCAGCTGAACTGCTCGATCTCTATGCGCGGCGTGCCGCCCGCACCGGCTGGGCCTGCCCCCTGGACGATCAGTCCTATGCCGCCTTTGCTGCCGGTTTTCCCTTTGAAGAAACCCCCGATCAGACCGCCGCCATCGCAGCCGTACGCGCCGACATGGCTGCCGCCAAACCCATGGATCGGCTGATCTGCGGCGATGTGGGATTTGGCAAGACAGAAGTGGCGATGCGCGCCGCTTTCCTGGCGATCCATGCGGGGCGCCAGGTTGCCCTGTTGGTTCCCACCACCTTGCTGGCTGAACAGCATTACCAGAACTTTTCTGACCGTTTTTCCGATTGGCCGATACGGATCGCCGAATTGTCTCGCTTCCGCTCTGCCAAGGAAGTCACAACGACCTTGCTGGCCCTGAAAGAAGGCAAAATCGATCTGGTCATCGGCACCCATAAACTGATCGGAGAAAACGTGCGCTTTGCGCGCCTGGGGCTGGTCATCATCGATGAGGAGCACCGTTTCGGGGTACGTCAAAAGGAGCGTCTCAAGGCCCTGCGTGCCGAAGTGGATGTACTCACTCTCACGGCCACCCCCATTCCTCGTACCCTCTCTCTGGCGCTCGAGGGACTGCGGGACTTCTCGGTCATCGCCACTGCCCCACAAAAACGTCTGGCCATCAAAACCTTCGTACACCCTCAATCAGATGGTCTGATCCGTGAAGCAGTCTTGCGCGAATTGAAGCGAGGAGGACAACTGTATTTTCTCTACAACGAAGTAGAGACCATGGAAAACGAGCACCAGCGTCTGAGCGCGCTGCTTCCGGAAGCGCGCATCGCCATGGCCCATGGGCAGATGCGTGAGCGAGAACTGGAACAGGTCATGCGCGATTTCTATCAGCAACGGATCAACCTCCTGCTCTGTTCCACCATCATCGAAACCGGCATCGACGTCCCAAACGCCAATACCATCCTGATCCATCGCGCCGATCGCTTCGGGTTGGCCCAGTTACACCAATTGCGGGGACGGGTGGGCCGGTCCCACCATCAAGCTTATGCTTACCTGCTCACGCCGCCGGAAGACGCCCTGACCGCCACCGCCCGAAAACGTCTGGAAGCCATCCAGCAAATGGAAGAGTTGGGGGCCGGATTTTACCTGGCACTCCAGGATCTCGAAATTCGAGGCGCCGGTGAAGTCCTGGGGGATTCCCAAAGCGGAGACATCCAGGGAATCGGATTCAACCTCTACACCCAGATGCTGACCCAGGCCGTGAAAGCCCTTCAGCAAGGTAAGCCCTGGGATCCGGAACGTCCCCTCGACATTGCCCTGGAAGTCAACCTGCACGCTCCGGCCCTGCTTCCCGCTGCCTACTGCGGCGACATTCAGGAACGTCTGGTTCTGTACAAGCGCCTGGCCAACTGCGACACCGTCGATAGTTTGACCGATCTGCAGGAAGAATTGATCGATCGCTTCGGTTTGCTGCCAGAGGAGGCTCATACGCTGATTGAAAGTCACCACTTGCGCATTTTGGGTCGGCCCCTGGGCATCCGCAAGATCGATGCCCACGAAGAAGGCGCGCTGCTTCAATTTTCTTCCCAGCCTCCTTTCGATCCCCTGGATTTCATTCGCTTGCTGCAACAGCAACCCCGCTACCGTTTGGCAGGTAACGATCGCCTACGCGTGCTGTATCAGGCACCAGGGGCATTGGAACGCGCCCGGCAGGTCGCTCTGGTCCTGAATACCTTGACCACGTTGATCCTGCCTCCCTCATGATTGCCGTCCTGCCTTTCTGCCGAACCGTCGGAAGAGGGATCACTTTCTCCTGACGCACCTCACAGTGGGAAAACAGGGCCTCAGTTTTCGTGATGCGCGATGTCTGACAACCGAATCCGCCACTCGGCAGGACCGCTTTGGTGAATCGAATTGCCCGCACAGTCCACTGCCACCGTAACGGGCATATCCTCCACCTCAAATTCATAGACCGCCTCCATGCCCAGATCAGCGAATGCCACCACCCGTGCAGCACGAATCGCTTTGGAGACCAGGTAAGCCGCTCCACCCACGGCAATCAGGGAAACCGAACGGTGTTTGCGGATGGCCTCGATTCCCAGGGGACCACGCTCTGCTTTGCCGATCATCCCTATCAACCCAGTCCGTTCCAACATGAAATCCGCAAACTTGTCCATGCGCGTGGCCGTGGTAGGGCCGGCAGGCCCCACCACCTCGTCCGCCACCGGGTCCACGGGGCCCACGTAATAAATGAAGCGATGCGTGAAATCCAGCCCTGCGGGCAAGGGTTCCCCGCGTGACAACAACTGCTGGATGCGCAGATGGGCCGCATCGCGCCCAGTGAGTAATTTACCGCTCAAGAGAAGCGTTTCACCCGGTTTCCAGTCAGCCAGATCTTCCCTCCGCACGGTATCCAGATTCACCCGACGAGCCGAAGGAGCGGCGTGCCAGGTTACCGCTGGCCAATCTTCAAGACGAGGAGGCATCAAAGAAGTGGGGCCAGTGCCGTCCAGGGTGAAATGAATATGGCGTGTGGCAGCACAATTGGGAATCAGAGCCACCGGCAATGACGCCGCATGGGTGGGATAGTCAAGGATTTTGACATCGAGTACCGTCGTCATTCCGCCCAATCCCTGAGCACCGATGCCCAAGGCATTGACCTTGTCATACAGTTCGATGCGCAAGGCCTCCACCGTATTGGAGGGCCCCCGTGCCTTGAGCAGGCTCATGTCTATGGGTGCCATGAGTGATTCCTTGGCCAGGAGCATGGCCTTCTCAGCAGTTCCTCCAATGCCGATCCCCAGGAGTCCTGGAGGACACCACCCGGCTCCAAGGGTAGGGACGGTGGTCAGAATCCAATCCACCAGGGAATCCGAAGGATTGAGCATCACCATTTTGGCTTTGTTCTCCGACCCCCCTCCTTTGGCGGCCACGATGATTTCCACCGTCTCTCCCGGAACCAGCGATACATGAATCACTGCGGGAGTATTGTCTCGGGTATTACGCCGTTTTCCGGCGGGATCGCTCACGATGGATGCCCGCAACGGGTTATCAGGATTCAGATAGGCTTGCCGTACGCCTTCGTTCACCGCATCATCCAACGAACCGGACAAGTTCAGGCGTACCTTCAAACCCACCTTGAGAAAGACATTCACAATACCCGTGTCTTGGCAAATGGGACGATGACCTTCGGCACACAGACGCGAATTGGTCAGAATCTGAGCCATGGCATCACGCGCAGCAGGAGACTGCTCATGCGCCCAGGCGACCCCCAGAGCCTGGACATAGTCCACGGGATGGTAATAGGAAATGTACTGCAGCGCATCCGCAATACTCTGGACCAGATCTTTTTCTTCTATGGTGACCACCTGTTCTCTCCCCCCGTAAAATAACACTCATGCAGGAAAACCTTCTATGCGACTGTGGCTATAATAACGCTTCGTGCCCCAAAGCGGGGCACAAGGGAATTCCCGCTCGTGCCAACGGCCAGATCCGCAGAACCTCAGAGGAAAAAATCATGTCGACCGAAGTGTTGCACCGTGAACACCGTCACTTTGTACCGGATGCCACTTGGGTTGCCCGAGCCAATATTTCAGGTCAAGGCGCTTATCAGGCCTTGGTCAGCGAGGCAGAACGTGACCCCCAGGGATTCTGGGAACGCCTGGCACGAACCCACCTGGTCTGGAAAACCCCCTTCCAGACCGTCCTGAATGACCAGAACCCTCCTTTCTACCGCTGGTTTGAAGAGGGAACGCTGAATGCTTCCCATCTCTGTCTGGACGTCCCCATCGAGCGCGGAATGGGTAAAAAAACCGCCCTGATCTTTGAAGCCGACGATGGAACGGTCACCACCCTCACCTATCAGGCGCTTCATGAGCGCGTCTGTCGCTTTGCCAATGCGCTCAAGTCCCTCGGCATCAGCAAGGGAGATCGAGTCATCATCTATATCGCCATGTCCATCGAAGGAATCGTCGCCATGCAGGCCTGCGCCCGGATTGGGGCCATCCATTCCGTGGTATTTGGCGGTTTTTCGGCCAAATCCCTGCATGAACGAATACTGGATACGGGCGCACGTCTCATCATCACCGCCGATGGTCAGCAACGCGGGGGTAAGAATCTCCCACTCAAGACCGTCGTGGATGAAGCACTGAGCATGGGCATCGAAACGGTCGACAAAGTCATCGTCTATGCGCGAACGGGAGAAAACATCCCCTGGAACTCCGCTCGGGATCTGTGGATGAAACCACTCGAAGAAGCCCAGTCACCGCTCTGTATTCCCACCTGGGTAGAAGCAGAACATCCTCTGTTCATTCTCTACACCTCGGGGTCCACAGGCAAACCCAAAGGCGTACAGCATGCCACCGCCGGGTATCTGTTATGGTCCATCCTGACCATGATCTGGGTCTTTGATCACCACCCTGAAGATGTCTACTGGTGTACCGCCGATATTGGCTGGATTACCGGGCATACCTACGTCAATTATGGGCCTCTGGCTGTAGGAGCCACTCAGGTCATCTACGAGGGAATTCCTTCCTGGCCTCACGCCGGACGATTCTGGTCGATGATTTCGCGCCATCGGGTATCCGTATTTTATACCGCGCCCACCGCCATTCGTTCACTAATCAAATCCAGCAATCTTGACCCCGAGAGTCATCCCCAACGGTTTGATCTATCCAGTTTGCGCCTTCTGGGTACAGTGGGAGAGCCCATCAACCCCGAAGCCTGGATGTGGTACTACCAACAGGTGGGTAACAGTCACTGTCCGATTGTCGATACCTTCTGGCAAACGGAAACCGGAGGCCATGTCATCGCGCCCCTGCCCGGAGTCACCGCTCTCGTCCCTGGCTCCTGCACCTTGCCCTTACCCGGCATCGATGCGGCAGTGGTCGATGAAGCAGGACAGGAAGTCCCCCCCGGGCACGGCGGTTTGCTGGTCATCCGCCGCCCCTGGCCCGCCATGCTGCGAAATCTGTGGGGCAATCCGGAACGTTTCCAGAAAACCTACTTTCCTCCCGAATTGAAAGGGGTTTATTTGGCAGGAGATGGGGCAGTCAAGGATGCTGCGACAGGTTATTTCACCATCACCGGGCGCATCGATGACGTCCTTAATGTATCGGGTCACCGTCTGGGCACCATGGAAGTGGAGTCCGCACTGGTGACCCACCCTCTTGTAGCAGAGGCCGCCGTGGTGGGAAAACCCGATGACGTCACAGGGCAAGCCATCGTCGCCTTTGTCGTCCTGAAACAGCAGCGCCCCACCAGCGTGGAAGCCCAACAATTGGCTTCCACGCTGCGCCAATGGGTAACCCAGGAAATCGGCCCCATTGCCAAACCCCGTGACATTCGTTTTGGAGATAACCTGCCTAAAACCCGATCCGGTAAAATCATGCGCCGTTTACTCCGCTCCCTGGCCTGTGGAGAACCCATAACACAGGATGTTTCTACTCTGGAAAACCCAACGATCCTGGATCAGTTGCGAGAAACCTTGTGAAAGGCTGGCGCGGAATACTGATCGACCGCTATCTGGCACGTGAAGTTTTTTCAGGCACCGGACTGGTATTCACTGCCTTGCTCTTTCTGTTTTCTTTCTTCGATCTCATCCACGAACTGAACGACATCGGCAAGGGAGGCTATACGCTGTGGCAGATCGGCGTATTCGTTGCCCTGGCCATGCCGGGCCATGCCTATGAATTATTTCCCATCGCCACCCTGATTGGCACACTCTATGCCCTGACCAATCTTGCCCAGCATTCCGAAATCACCGTCATGCGCAGTTCAGGCATGTCCCGCCAGCGACTGGCGCAGTCCTTGCTTCGAATCGGCGCAGGATTTGTGCTGTTGGCTTTCATTCTGGGGGAGTTGGTCATGCCTTTCACGGAGGAAGCCGCACAACAATGGCGCTTGAAAGCGCTCAACAACCTGGTCGCCACCCAGTTTCGTTCGGGCATCTGGATCAAGGACAAGGGAAGTTTCATCAATATTCGCGAAATGATGCCGGATAATTCCCTGCAAGATCTGCGCATCTACGAATTTGACAACCATCGCCGTCTACAACGCATCAGCACTGCACACCAGGCACTCTACCTGCAAGATCACGAATGGGAAATGAAGCAAGTGGAGCGAACCCTCTTCACGCCTCAGGGTGTCTCGGTGGTACACGAAGACCATGTGCGCTGGGATTCCGTTTTATCTCCCCAGGTGATGTCCACCTTGCTGGTGGAACCAGAGCAAATGGCCCTGTGGAATCTTCATACCTATATCCAGCATTTGCGCGACAATCACCAACAAACCTTGCGTTTCGAAGTCGCCCAATGGGGAAAGGTATTCTACCCTTTCTCCAGTCTCGTCATGATGTTGCTGGCCTTGCCCTTTGGACTGCAACGTCCGCGCGCGGGCGCCGTGGGCGTACGCATCATGATTGGAATTGGCCTGGGTCTGGGGTTTTATCTGAGTAACCGTTTTTTTTCCTATCTGGGACAACTCAACAACTGGGGTCCCATTTACAGCACCACGGCGCCCAGCCTGGTTTTTCTGGGGCTGGCGCTCTTCCTGGGTTGGTGGGGAGAAAAACGCGCCTAATATCGACGCATGGTCAAACCCAGCAGGCGATCATGAAGAAATTGTCCTTCCTTGTCCACCAGGACCCACAGGAGACTGATTCCCGTCAAATACCCGGGAATCGCCAGAACATAGCGCAGGAAGGCACGTCCCCAGGAGGGGGGATGTCCGCCGGAATCCAGCAATTGAAGGTGCCAGGTGCGCATCGGAATGGTTTGTCCCGAACGGTGCCAAAACCAGGAAAAGTAGAGACCCACCACGCCAAACAAATAGAGACGGTACCACGCCCGTAACTCGGGATGTAGCACATAATGGGTCAATCGAACGAAAGGAAGAGCCGCCGCAATGAGAACGCCCACCACCAACACAGCCTCATAGACCCAACAGATCAGGCGGGGCCGCAAAGGCAAACGGATCCCTGGGCCGGGAGTCAATGAGTCTTGCCTGCGGTGACTGAACTCCCCGGCAAGGCTGCGGACGGAGGCGCCTCCCCGCCAACGACCGTAGTCGTAGGGGAGGAGGGAGGCGTCTGAAAACCGGAAACAGGCGCGGTTTTCGTCAGAACGGGTGCGCCATTGGCGGTCACGGGAGGATGATGCGCGCGCCAGCGCGATTTGATAGCGGCACGTTTTTCTGGAGGAAGCGCATGAAATACCTTATAGTTGTGACGCGCCTGATCGCGGGTTGCCTTTGATAAATGGGTCCAGACCGGAATATTTTTCTGAAAACGCGCCTGTTCTACCGGGGAAAGTTTTGGGTAATGTTCGGCCGCACTCAACAATCTCTTGCGCTGTAAAGAAGAAAGGTGATCCCAGTCCTGGGCTGCCGGTGCCAAAATGATTTTCTGTTGGGGTGTCAGGGAAGACCAGACCGGCGCTGGAACTGTCCCTTGCGCACATGCTGTATTCCACAAAAGCAACAGACAAACCGCAATCAGCGCTTTTCCTGAAGCCATTCAGTGAAATCCTTTTGGGCGAAATCCTGAGGAGGTATTTCCGCTGCCAGCATTTTGGCCTCGAGAAAACCTGCATCTTCCTCTGACTCCTGGTGTTGGGTCTGCCACCAGAAACCACAGAAGACCAGGGAAAAAACCAGTAAAACCGTCACCAGTGACCAGCGCCCCGTATAATCGCCCACGGCAAAATGAGTTCCAGCCAGTGACCAGCCAGTCCGCCCCGCAGGTAAGGACATCCGCGCAAGCACCTTCTGACGTTGGGTACGCAAGCGCGCCAACAGCATGGGATCGAGGTCATTGACCCCTCGATCCAGTTGCTGGCAAACTATTTTTGCAAAGGTTCGTTCATCCATGGTTTTTTAGTCCCTGACTAGCCAACACACCTGCCAAAGCATGCACGGCACGCGAACAGTGGGTTTTGACACTCCCCTCCGAACAGCCCATGATTTGCGCAGTTTCAGCCACATCTCTCTCCTCCCAGTAACGCAACAGAAAGGCTTCTCGTTGACGCGCCGGAAGGTTTTGTAAAGCTGCCTCAATCAAAATGAGGGTTTGTTTTTGATTTAATTGTAAATCCGGCACCAAAGACAAGTGTCGGCCTTCTCCTGAATCTTCCACCGAATCGAGAATATCGAACTCATCTTCACCATCCTCCATTTTTCGACTGAAGGAACCTGCCAGGGGGGTCCAGGTGGAACGAACCTTGAAACGCCGATAATGGTCTCGAATCGTATTCTGAAGGATGCGCTGAAACAACGGAGGAAGTTCATCCACCGGCTGATCAGAATAACTTTCGGTCAACTTGAGCATGGTGTCCTGAACGATATCCAGAGCCGCAGAATCATCCTGCACCGCATATACCGCCTGTTTGAATGCGCGTCGCTCTACACTTGCGAGAAATTTGGATATTTCATGAAACGAAGCCAGTGGAGTCTCCCGTGCCGAACATAGGGGGGAATGATATCAAGAATTGACTCGGCATGACCGAGTGCGAACCACATCTTTCATGTTGTCACAAAGATAGGCTTAATCGAAGGGTGGTCCGAAAAAAAAAAGCACAATCCGTGTGGACTGTGCTTTTTTGGTAGAGGGTGTCTGGCGGTGACCTACTTTCGCATGGGTAATCCACACTATCATCGGCGCTATCTCGTTTCACGTCCCTGTTCGGGATGG
>JAKBLB010000046.1 GCA_021832305.1 Pseudomonadota bacterium
GTGACGACTGCGTGTGGTGGAACCGATGAGAAGGGTTGTCATGAAAGCAAACTCCGTATATCGTGGGAGCCCACATCCTGACAAAAAATTAGAGGGATAAACAGAACGCCGTTTGATTAACGGTTACGTTATTACGATCCCGACCACATGGGTTGGGGAAACCTGCGCGTCATTAACGAAGATCGCATCGAACCCGGCACTGGTTTTGGTAAGCACGGTCACCGCGACATGGAAATTATCAGTTATGTACTTTCGGGCCAATTGGCGCACCAAGACAGCCTGGGCAACGTCAAGGGTATTCCGCCAGGCGACGTGCAGCGCATGAGCGCGGGCAGCGGCGTGATGCATAGCGAGTTTAATCACGCTCAGGGACAGACCACTCATTTCCTGCAAATCTGGATCGAGCCCAATGTAACCGGCATCAAACCCAGTTACGAACAGAAGTCGTTGCCCGCCAGTCAGAAGCGGGGCCTGCTGCGGCTGATCGCCTCACCCGATGGCGCGCTGGACTCAGTCACCATTCATGCCGATGCGAAGCTTTATTCGGGCCTGCTCGATAGCAACGAGCAAGCGGAACTGCCCCTTGACCCGACGCGAAAAGCGTATGTTCATTTGGTACGCGGCGTTCTGGAAGTCAATGGTCAGTGTATTAACACGGGTGACGCCATTATGCTGGAACACGAAAACAGAATCACTTTGAGCAGGAGCGCCGATGCTGAAGTTCTGGTGTTTGATCTGACGGCTTGAGGGGCCTTCATAAAGCGTTATGACAGGAGTACACTCTCCCAGCCATGATCTATAATACTTGAAGAAATTACCTGAATACTTCCTATTCCTCACCTGAAAGGAGATTGGCATGCCTAAAGTCCTCATCCTCTACTATTCGTCATACGGCCATATTGAGACCATGGCACAAGCAGTTGCCGAAGGTGCCCGTTCAGCCGGGGCTTCCGTCGACGTCAAGCGCGTACCCGAAACGGTTTCTCAGGAGATCGCACAAGCGGCACATTTCAAAATTGACCAAGCATTGCCGGTGGCAACCATCGCTGAACTTGCCAATTACGATGCCATTATTGTGGGCTGTCCGACCCGTTTTGGCCGTATGCCATCCCAGATGGCAAGTTTTCTTGATCAGGCAGGCGGCTTGTGGGCACGCGGCGCTCTCAATGGCAAGGTCGGTGGCGCCTTCACATCGACTGCAACGCAGCATGGCGGACAAGAAACCACGCTTTTTTCCATCATCACCAACCTGCTGCATTTTGGCATGACCATTGTCGGTCTCCCGTATAGCCATCAGGGTCAGATGACCTTGGACGAGATTGTAGGCGGAAGCCCCTACGGCGCAACCACCATTGCCGGTGGACAGGGGCAGCGTCAGCCTAGCACCATTGAACTGGAGGGTGCGCGCCACCAAGGCAAACTCATTGCACAAACGGCCGGAAAACTGTTTGGCCCATAAGCCCGTCTTGTGAGTATGATCAGTTATTTTGATGGATTTTCAGGGGTTGGCGATCATTTTGGATGAGGGTTGAAGGGGTGACGCCCTCACGGGGGTTGATTTCCAACCCCCGTTTGAGCGAGTCTTTGGTTTCCCAACCAATAAAGACCACCCAAATTGTCTCACATCCTCTTTTCCGACCCCACTATTTTTTCACGTCTGCAGGAGTTTGATGCCGAACTGGCGCAGGAGACCCTGGCACAGGGATGCCCCTTTTGCGGGGGGGTACTGCATCAGGCGCACTATCCCAGAAAGCCCCGTGGCGTCCCGGATATTCATCGGCAGGCCTTTTCATCCCGTTTCAGCTTCTGTTGTGCCCAGTGTCGACGCCGAAGCACCAGCGAGTCCCTGCGCTTTCTTGGACGCAAGGTCTATGTCGGCCTGGTGGTGGTTCTTGCCTCCTGTTGCCGGGGACGTATCCATGCCTGGTTCTCCAGGGTATCGGCCCACACGGGCGTGTCTTTGCGTACCTTGCAGCGCTGGCGTTCATTCTGGCGCAAGACCTTCCCTTCCACCTCGTTCTGGCGGGAGGTCCGTGGGCGTTTCATGCCACCCCCCGATCCACAAGCACTCCCGCTGTCACTGTACCGGTCTTTTGAAGGATCGGGCACGGAACCAACGGTGGCCTGTCTGCGCTTTCTGCGGCCGATCACCATCGGTCCCATGATCATGATCGGCGAGGGTTGAGCCACACGCGCAGAAGATGTCTCTATCAACTTCCAAGGTCTTTCCTTAACCTCATTTCCAACGCTTGGTTGCCACCGGCACCGCGTCATCAGGAGACTGACCTTGAAACCACACGATCCGAACCGCCGTGATCGCTGGGCGCAGTTGCGCTTCGCCATCATCGGCCCCCTGTTTGCGTCCCCCCCAGCCGAGGGGGAACTCTCCAGCAAACTCAACGAACTGGCCAGCCGAACCTGGATCCATCCCGTGACGGGACTCCCCATTCGGTTCGGGCTGTCCACCATCGAGCGCTGGTATTACCGTGCCCGTCAGGCAGACGACCCCGTAGGGGTGTTGAAGAATCGTCCGGGCAGTCATTTCGGGACCTTCCCCTGTCTGCTCCTGGAAGTCCGTGAACAACTGGTGGGGCAGTATCAGGAACATCCCGGCTGGACCGTCAAGTTGCACCATGACAACCTGATCAGTCGTAACCGGGAGAATGGGATGGCAGTTCCCTCCTATCCCACCATCCGGCGCTTCCTCAGAGCGCGCGGACTGTTTCGTGCCCACCGACCCAAACGACAGACCCCCGGGGCTCTGGCAGCACAGGAACGGCTCGAACAACGGGAGGTACGCAGTTATGAAGTGGCTCATGTTCATGGACTCTGGCATCTGGATTTCCATCACTGCTCACGCCAGATCCTGCGTCGTTCCGGAGAATGGGACAAACCTTTGTTGCTGGGTATCCTGGATGACCACTCCCGTCTGGTGTGTCATTTGCAGTGGTATTGGGGAGAAGCCGCCGAACATCTGGTGCACGGCTTATCTCAAGCCATCATGAAACGAGGATTGCCCCGTTGCCTGATGACCGATAATGGCGCCGCCATGGTTGCTGCCGAAACGGTTCAGGGGCTCGAAGACCTCGGCATCCTCCACCACAAGACCTTGCCTTATAGTGCTTACCAAAACGGCAAGCAGGAGTTTCTCTGGTCCCGGGTGGAAACTCGTCTGATGGCCATGCTCGAAGGAGAAGAGAACCTTACCCTGCAGTCCCTGAATCTGGCCACTCAGGCCTGGGTAGAACAGGAATACAACCGCACTCTCCATAGCGAGATTCGCTCCACTCCCCTGGAACGGTACCTGCAGGGGAGGCATGTCGGAAGACCCAGTCCCTCTTCTGAAGAACTCGACCGTGCCTTTCGCCTGAAAGTTGCCAGAAAGCAACGCCGTTGTGATGGGACCCTCATGCTGGAAGGACAGCGTTTCGAAATTCCTTCGCGCTACCGCAACCTCGAGACGGTTCATCTGCGCTATGCCCGCTGGGACCTCAGTCGGGTGGATATGGTGGATCCCCGCAATGATCAGATACTCTGTGCCATTCAGCCCCTGAACAAAACCGCCAATGCGTCGGGCAACCGGCGTCGGTTCGAATCTCCCGGACCCTCTCTGGTGTCGGCACCGGCTACGCTTCTGCCGACTCGAGCCGCTCGACGTGGATCGCCATGCCGTCGACCTTTACGCCGCCAACCAATTGGATGCCGAAGGCCGCAACTGGACCTACCTGCCGTATGGCCCGTTCAAATCGATTGAGGTCTACCGCGACTGGTTGCGCTCAGTACAGGACGGCCCTGACCCGCGCTTTTTCGCCATCGTCACCAAACCCGAAGAAAAAGCGCTCGGCGTAGCCAGTTATCTGCGGATCACTCCGACCAGCGGTTCTATCGAAGTCGGCCACCTTCACTACAGCGAAGTCCTAAAACGTAGCCCGGCTGCAACGGAAGCCATGGTCATGATGATGGCGCACGCCTTTGCGCTGGGCTATCGCCGCTACGAGTGGAAATGCGATGCGATCAATGCCCCTTCGCGTGCTGCGGCGAAGCGGCTTGGGTTCCGGTTCGAGGGTATCTTCCGACAGGCAACGGTGTACAAAGATCGTAGCCGGGATACGGCCTGGTATGCGGTCATAGATAAGGATTGGCCTCAGTTGCGTCAGGCTTTCGAAGTTTGGCTTGCACCTGACAACTTTGATGGGCAGGGAAGGCAGCGGGTGCGGTTGAGTGATCTGACACCCGATGACCGAGAAAAGCATGAATCTGATTGAGGCTATGATGTGACTAAAAAAAGTGTTGCATTTCAGACTTCGCGCTGGCTGGCGACATGGCGACAGTGACTAGGCTTGACCGCTTGGCGCGCAGCACCCGCGCCCTTGGTACAGACATCGAGCAGTGAAGTAATGCGCAAACACACCTTTACTCATTAACTCATTATGATATGATGCGATGCGTACCGCGTCATTTGTACAAA
>JAKBLB010000026.1 GCA_021832305.1 Pseudomonadota bacterium
TGAAGGGGATTCTGTCGAATTTTTGGGAAGGGAAGACGCGGGAGGCGAACGGGAAGATCAACCTGATCGGGGGATTTGACGGCTACACTGTGGGGAATACGCGGGAAGTGAAGCGGATGCTGGACGCGATGGGGGTGGACTACACGATTCTGGCGGACAACAGCGAAGTGTTCGATACGCCTGCGGACGGGGAATTCCGGATGTATGACGGCGGCACGACGTTGGAGGATACGGCGGCGGCATTGAATGCGAAGGCGACGATCTCGATGCAACAGTATTGCACCGAGAAGACGCTGGCGTATGCGGCGAGTCATGGACAGGAAGTGGTGTCTTTCAATCATCCGGTTGGGGTGGCTGGGACGGACAAGTTTCTGATGGAAGTGGCGCGGATCACGGGCAAGGCGATTCCGGCCACGCTGACGAAGGAACGGGGACGCCTGGTGGATGCGATTGCGGATTCGAGCGCCCATATTCATGGCAAGAAGTTTGCGATCTACGGGGACCCGGATCTTTGCCTGGGTCTGGCGGCCTTTTTGATGGAATTGGGAGCGGAGCCGGTCCATGTGCTGTCGACCAACGGGGGCAACGACTGGCTGGAGAAGATGACTGCTCTGCTGGCTTCCTCACCCTTTGGGGCAGGGTGCCATGCTTATGCGGGGAAGGACCTGTGGCATATGCGTTCACTGCTGTTCACGGAGCCGGTGGACTTTTTGATTGGGAATACCTATGGGAAGTACCTGGAACGGGATACGGGAACCCCCTTGATCCGGATCGGGTTTCCGATATTTGACCGGCACCATCATCACCGTTATCCGGTGTGGGGTTACCAGGGCGGGATGAAGGTATTGGTGACGATACTCGACAAGATATTTGACGAGATGGACAAGAACACCAACATTCCTGCGAAGAGCGATTACAGTTTCGACATCATCCGTTAAAGTGGGTTGGGAGGAGGGCCGGACGGCTCTCCTCCTCTTTTATCGCGTTCCAAACTCTGGGGTGAGCCATGGTGATGGTGACATTTTTAACGCCACCGATGCAGGATAAGTTGGTCGTGGAAACGTCTCCCGGTTTTAGTTTGCTGGAATTGATGGAGCAGTATGACCTGCCCAAGCGTTGTGTGTGCGGGGAGGGGAAGTGCGGCGCTTGTGCCGTGAAAATAGTTCCAATGAGGCGGAAACCCAAGTGGATCAGTATAGGGCGTCTGGAAAGAATACAGTTCATCCGGGATGGAAAACTGTCCAAGGCGGAGAGCGAACAACTCATGTTCAAGGACATTCCTCCACGATGGCGTTTGGCCTGCCAGTATATCGTTTCAGATGAGCCGATCCTGGTGGTCTTCTAGAACATTTTTCCGCGCTGGGTAAATTTTCAACATGAAAAACAACGTGGCGGGGGATTTCAGCCGTCCGGCAGATATCAGTGGGCGGGTGGATCCGGAGATTCATTTTCTTTGGATGATTGTTTTGTTTCTTCCAATTGTTCGTTGTTCGACAATATTTGCTCTTAACAAAATCAATGGGTTGAAAATGGCATGGTAATTGCTTTTTCTTTGGTTGTCACCCCATTTGCAGGGTCACCATCATTCTGGAGGATTGACCATGGCTGGACTCAACATCAAGATACAGGAAGTATTCAATGAGCCTGGCTGTGAGAAAAACCAGGGAAAGGGAGAAAAGGAACGAAAGAAAGGGTGCACCAAACAACTTGTCCCTGGTGCTGCGGCGGGTGGTTGTGCTTTTGATGGAGCAAAGATTGCATTGCAGCCGATCACTGATGCGGCCCACCTAGTCCATGGACCCATTGCATGCGAAGGAAATTCCTGGGACAACCGTAGCGCCATGTCTTCAGGATCACGGCTCTATCGGACCGGGTTCACGACCGATGTCAGTGAACTGGATGTGGTTTATGGGGGTGAAAAGCGCCTCTACAAATCCATTCGCGAAATCATCGAAAAATATGATCCTCCGGCCATCTTCGTTTATCAGACCTGTGTGACTGCCATGATTGGGGACGATATCGAAGTCGTATGCAAGGCGGCGACCAAAAAATTTGGAAAACCTGTCATTCCCGTTGACTCACCCGGGTTTGTGGGAAACAAGAACCTCGGTAATAAATTGGCTGGGGAATCCTTGTTGGAGTATGTCATTGGAACTGAAGAACCCGAATACACGACTCCCTACGATATCAACATCATTGGCGAATACAACCTCTCTGGCGAACTGTGGCAGGTCAAACCCTTGTTCGAACGTCTGGGAATCCGTGTTTTGTCCTGCATCTCCGGTGATGCCAAATACAAAGAGGTCGCTTGGGCGCATCGGGCTCGTGCCACCATGATGGTGTGTTCGAAAGCCATGATCAACATCACCAGAAAACTTGAAGAACGCTATGGGATTCCCTATTTTGAAGGTTCTTTTTATGGGATTTCCGATATGAGTGAATCTCTGCGGCAGACGGCGCAGTTGCTCGTCCGGCAGGGGGCGCCTGATGACCTGTTGGGGCGGACTGAAGCGTTGATTGCCGAAGAAGAAGCAAAGGCCTGGAAAAAACTCGAGCGTTATCGCGAACGTCTGGCGGGGCGCAAGGTGTTGTTGATCACGGGGGGGGTCAAATCCTGGTCCGTGGTCTCTGCCTTACAGGAAGTCGGGATGGAGATCGTCGGAACGAGTGTCAAGAAATCCACCCTGGAGGATAAGGAAAGGATCAAGGAACTCATGGGAGAGGACGCTCACATGATCGATGACATGTCCCCCAGGGAAATGTACACGATGCTCAAGGATGCCAAGGCCGAGATCATGTTGTCGGGTGGGCGGTCACAATTTGTGGCTCTCAAGGCAAAAATGCCCTGGCTTGACATCAATCAGGAGCGGCATCATGCCTATGCCGGTTATGACGGCATGGTGGCACTGGTTCATGAAATCGACAAGGCACTGTATAACCCGATATGGGAACAGGTGAGGAAGCCGGCACCTTGGGAGTAAAGATGCTTTTCTTGATTCTGGTATGCGCAAAAGTTTGAAGAGTGTCGCAATGTGGGCTCTGAGTTATGGAGAGCATCTTTGGTTGATCATCGAGGGGGTCTGAATGAGTCATGTATTGGCTGAAGTCAAGGAGGTAAACGCAATGGAATCCATGTTCATCAAGGAACTGGTCAAGCAGTGGCGGGCTCAGGATTCCTATGGAACCTGGGAAAAGAAAAGCGATGAGGTACTACTGGAGCCCTATCTCGTTGACAAGGAAAAGAGAAAGACCCTGCCGATCATCGGAGACCCCGACCCCGAAACCATCTGGCGTCTGGAGTTATTTTACAATGCGGTTGGGATGGCTATTGAACAACAGACAAAGGTCATGGTGAGCCCCATGATGAAAATGCATCATGAAGGTTTTGGCCGGATGGTTCTGATTGCAGGACGTTTGATCGTTGTCAATAAGCAATTGAGAGATGTACATCGCTTCGGTTTTCCCAGTATGGAAAAATTGGCG
Source organism: Pseudomonadota bacterium (assembly GCA_021832305.1). Lineage (GTDB taxonomy): Bacteria > Pseudomonadota > Gammaproteobacteria > Burkholderiales > Ferrovaceae > Ferrovum. Next base: position 3,484 of record JAKBLB010000026.1, read on the forward strand.
GAGGAAGGAGAAAAACTGGTGGAAGCCGGGGTATCCATGATCTCCCAATTTCCAGAAGTCGCTCAATTCAGTTAAAGGACATTGAATTATGGATGAAGCCGAAAATATGAAACTGGTATTGAAGAAACTCAATGCTCAGGCGACAGCACTGAAGATGGATTTGCATGATCTGTCGGAGGATCTGCCAACCGGATGGGAGCGAATCATGGAAGTGGCACAGAAAACCTTCACGGCCTACCGGAATTTGAATGAGATGAAAAACCGAATGACCGAAGGCTGAGTTGATTCAACGCCTCTCTGCTTGATATGGGAGGTATCCTGTGCTATCCGTGGGTTTATGTTGACAAAAGGTTTACAGGGATGAAGTCGAGTTGGTTCTTTGCACTATTTTTTCTGTGGATAGCACAGGGGGAAGCCGCTGAACTGGTGATATCGGCAGCGTCCAGTTTGACGGATTCCTTGAATGTCCTGAAGGGAATTTATCAGTCCAGGCATCCCGATGAAACGATTTTTTTTAATTTTGGAGCGTCCGGATCCCTGGAGAAGCAGATCGAGGGGGGGGCACCGGTAGACTTGTTTATCAGTGCTTCCGTGAAGGAAATGGAGGTGCTTCAACGAAAGCAACTGATTCTGGAGGGATCCCGGGACGATTTATTATCGAATGAGATCGTTCTGATCGTTCCAAGATCCAATCGCGCTTCGATACAAGGATTTTCGGATCTGCCGAAGGTCCATCGTTTGGTCATAGGGGATCCGGGTTTTGTGCCTGCGGGTCAGTATGCCAAAGAGGTCCTGAAATTTGAAGGACTCTTCGGGTTGCTGGAAGATCGTCTGGTTTACGGGGATAATGTACGACAGGTTCTGGAGTATGTGGCCAGAGGAGAGGTCGATGCAGGGTTGGTCTTTTCCACTGATGCGCTGGTCATGAAAGATCGAGTACAGATCGTCACGGCTGCGCCCAAAGGATCTCATGAGCCGATCCTTTATCCGGTGGCTATCTTGAAACTCTCCACTCACCCTCAGGGGGCGCGCGAGTTCATAAATTTCATTTCCGGGCCTGCAGGGAGAGAAGTTTTTTCCAGATTCGGTTTTCAGATCGTGGGAAATCACCGTGTCAATCCAACAGAAGGAGACAAGCATGAAAATTAGTGGACAGAACAAACTGGCAGGTGAAATTCTTGCGATCAAAAAAGGGGAAATAGAGTGTCAGATCACCCTGAAATCCGGAGAAAACATGATCGTGTCGGTCATTACCCGGGACAGCGCCGAGGAGATGGGACTCAAGATAGGAGACCACGTGGTAGCGTTGATCAAATCGACCGAAGTGATGATCATGAAGTAGTGATCATGAAGTGGTGATGGGTGGGACAACATGGATTCTTTTCTCTCTGCCTTGAAAATTTCGCTGTGGGTTGCGACCAGTTCCACCTTGCTGGTCGCCCTATTTGGACTGGCTTTGGCTTTTGTTCTGGCGCGCTGCCATTTCAGGGGAAAAAATTTCATTGATGCGGTAGTGACGATTCCCATGGTGCTACCGCCCACGGTGGTCGGTTACTGTTTGATGATGCTATTGGGAAGGGAGGGGATTATCGGTGCGCCGTTATACCGGTTGACAGGATGGTCCTTCGTCTTTACCTGGCAAGGGGCGGCGATTGCGGCTTTTATCGTTTCTTTACCGCTCATGGTCAGAGTGGCCAGGTCTGCCATCGAGTCCGTTGATGAAGACCTGATCAGGATCAGTTACAGCCTGGGCAAGTCGGAGTGGGAAACCTTTGTCCATGTGATCCTGCCATTGGCACGGGGCGGGATCATGGCGGGTGTGGTTTTGGCTTTTGCTCGAGGATTGGGTGAATTTGGGGCGACACTGATGATTGCAGGAAATATTCCGGGAAAGACCAGCACTCTTTCCCTGTCCATCTACTCCGCCTTTCAGGCTGGCGATGATGCCAAGGCTGAGCAACTTGCCTGGGTACTGACCGGCATTTCAGTGTTTGTCATTTACCTGTCGGGCAAGTTGAGTCGTGGCAGATGGATGTAACGATCCGCCTCAAGAAAAGTTTTGAAGGATTCACGCTCGATGTCCACTGGGCTTCCCAGGAGGGGATCGTGGTGATTTTTGGTTCATCGGGTTCGGGCAAGTCCATGACCCTGCAGGCGATTGCCGGATTTGCACCGATCGATGAAGGCTACATTCGAGTGGGTGAGAGGGTTTTTTTTGATTCGTCCACTTGCATCGATCTTCCTCCCCAAAGGAGAGAGGTTGGATACTTGCTTCAGAATTATGCCCTGTTTCCCCATATGACCGTTCGCAAAAATATTCTTTATGGTCATCATGCGCCAGGGCAGGCGATCGAAGAATTTCATGAAATGATCACGTTGTTTCAACTTGAAGGACTGGAGAATCGTTACCCCACGGAACTTTCTGGGGGGCAAAAGCAGCGGGTGGCCCTGGCTCGAGCCCTGATGAGAAAACCCAGGATCCTGCTCCTGGACGAACCACTGGCGGCAGTGGACATTGCAGTTCGAAAAGTGATCAGAATGGAACTCAAGTTGCTTCAAAGACGGTTGGGGATTCCCATGATTCTGATCACCCATGATTTAAGCGAGGCACTGGCCCTGGCGGATAAGTTGATCATCTACGAACAGGGTCGCGTCGTGCAGGAAGGCGAGCCCATGGAAATCATCAAGCATCCTCTGAATGAACGGGTCTCTGAATTGCTGGGGCGAATCACTCTTCACACCGAACCTGTTTTTTCGTTTTAAGGAACCATGGAAAATTTTTCAAAGTTGAAAGCCCGTCTTCTGCTCGAAAAAAATGGTCTGTCCTTTCTTGGAGATCACCGGGTAACGTTACTTGAAGCGATTGCAACCCATGGATCGATTACCTCGGCCGCAAAAGCGATCGGAATGAGTTACAAGGCAGCATGGGATACTGTGGACACCATGAATAATCTGTCGGATCATCCTCTGGTGAGCCGGTCCACGGGAGGGCGGCATGGCGGAGGAACGGCCTTGACCGAGCATGGTCAGCGGCTGGTCAAGATTTTTCGGGAAGGCGAGAAGAAATTCCAGGGGGTGATGGAGGATCTGGCGACCGATGGGGAAAGTTTTGATCATCTCCAAAATATTTATAAAAGGTTTTCGATGAGAACCAGTGCCAGGAACCAGTTTGCAGGGAAAATCAAGAAAATTTCCAGGGGTTCGGTCAATGCCGAGATAAAAATCAGTCTCGATGACCATAACGAGATTGTCTCCATGATCACGACTGAAAGCGCGGAACTCATGGACCTCGAGGTTGGGGTGGAGGTGTATGCTTTGATCAAGGCCCCTTCCGTCCTCCTGACAACGGAGGCATCCACGCAATTCAGCGCGGAAAACCGGCTATGCGGCGTGATTTCCCGGATTCAGGCGGGAGAAGTGAATGCGGCGGTATCGTTGGTGCTGCCAAATGAAAAAACGGTGACTTCCATCGTAACGCTCGAAACCATCGGAAAATTGGAGTTGGCGGTGGGAACTCCTGCACAAGCAATTTTTACCGGTTCAACCGTCATTCTTGCAAGGATATAACCATGTCACATCCAATGAAACTCGAAAAACCTGCCTGCTTGGAATTTGTGGGCGAACATGCCGCCCTTCTCTCGGAAGATGAGGTAAGAGCAGGACTCTCTGCGGCTCTTCAAGTGTTTGAAAAGCAGGGTGTCGATCCTGAAGATTGCAAACTGGCCGCGCGAAAACTTGCCAATGATGAACTCCTGACCAAAAATGAGGCATTTTATTGTCTGGTCTGGAATGAAGCGGAAGATAGCGCTTTTCGTGCGGCAACATTGGGTTGGCTGGCGCGGAATGTGGACATTCGCCTGGAGATTTAGGAGAATTTTTCATTTTCGATGGAAACCGATTATTCTACTTTTTCTTCGTTGTCGTATCTCAAACAGTTCGATATTGATTACCTCAAGATCGATCGCTCCTTCATCAAGGATCTGGATAAGGATACGGACGACAATGTGCTGACCGAGGCGATCATCGTCATGGCACATAAGCTGGGCATCAGGACCATTGCTGAGGGCGTAGAAACAGAAGTACAGCGCGATATATTGAAATCATGCGGTTGCGACTTCGTTCAGGGATTCCTGTATTCACCTGCCGTACCTGCAGCAGAGTTTGAAAAAATGATCACAGGAAAATAATCGAACTTGAGCGATGTTGCATCGCTGCTCCCACAGCGTGCGGCAAGCCGGGCACCAGGTCGGTGCGGTGCGTGACGAGAGGCACCGTATTGGCTCATGTCACCGCAGGTCCAGTGGATCCGGCGGACTCCTGGAGCCTTGTTCCCGTGTCCCTGAAATACCTGCCGTACAAAACTTCCGGCCACCCTTCTGCGTTCCAGGCCTGAGCGTCGATCACGACTCCTCCTCTTCCCTCATTTAATGCATAACTTGGCATAACAATTGCTTCAGTCACCACGACAACAGAACAACGACGTTCTGGAGTTGGAGTGATCTAAATCCGGACAACGGCGTCCGCGGCAAAGGGAAAAGCAACATTCCCAATGCTGCGTACGCCGTTTTTTTATTTTGTGGCCATGTCCCTGCGGGATTTTTCAGGACTGTTTGCCATGTTTAATAACCCTTGGAAATTAAAATGCAAAAATCATTAGTTACGGCATTGGCAACATGGACAACGCTAACCGGAACAGCATACGCAGATGTCATCCCTCCGGGTGCTTCCGAGTCGGACGCAAATGGCGGCTGGTTTGCCACCGTAGACAAGACCCTCGAGGAACAACCCCATTGGGTGTGCCCATTGGTGACTGTGTTCCCGCAGTTGGTAGAGGAATATCGCTACGATGAAATCGTGCAAAACAAGGTGGGAGGGGTCACGCTGAGCAACGATGGTGGTGGGGTAAGAGGACTGGAACTGATTCCTTCCGAGCATGTCGAGATCCTGATTGGGCAACCGGGTTACATGAATCTCCAAACTCCTCAAACCACGATATCAGGATGGACCGATGAAACACTGCTCATGAAATACCGATTCCTGGCTGCCAATGAAGAAAATGGCAATTACGTCGTCTCCGGCTTCATGGGGGTTAGTCTTCCGACAGGGAGCACCCCCTTTACTCAGAACGCTACCGTGACCACCCCGACCCTGGCCGTTGGAAAGGGGTGGGGAAGCCGGGGACAAGGTGTGGCCGTCATGAGCACTCTCAGCGAAAGTTTTCCCTCCGGAAACCAGAATTACCTGGGTGAGCCCGTCGTCTGGAATACCGCTTTTCAAGGGCATTTTTCCAACTATTTCTGGCCGGAAATAGAAACCAGTTTGACCCATTGGAAAGGCGGTCAATTTTCCGGGAAAGATCAGTTGATCGTCACCTACGGGATCAATTTCGGTCGGATTAACCTCGGGGGAAGAACCAAATTGACTCTGGGCATCGGTTATCAGACGGCCAACATGAGTGGATTCAGCACCTTCGGAAGTGGGTGGGTCGCTACCTCCCGATTGCTATTCTGAATCCTCCGGACCCTGAGCCAATGGATCATTGTCCCTGCTCGTGCCCCCTGCAACGTCGGAGGGAAGATTGTGGGATACTGGCCGGGTATCCCATGGGGAATCAGGAAACTTGGCCGAGGAACCATGCGGGTCAAGTGCCGCTCGAGACTGGTCGACATGCCAACTGTCCCAACAACTGCCGGTTTAATCAAACATAAAGATCTGATGAAGACTTCTCCCGCGCTGATCGATCGTTTTGGCCGCCAGATTTCCTATCTGCGCCTGTCGGTGACCGATCGTTGTGATCTGCGTTGTGCCTACTGTATCCCCAGAGGGTTCAAAGGGTTTGAAGTTCCTGACCATTGGCTGACCTTCGCTGAGATCGAACGCCTGATGGCAATTTTTGTCAGGTCCGGGGTGAGTCGCATCCGTTTGACGGGAGGTGAACCGTTGCTGCGCGCCCAATTGCCTTTGCTGGCTCGGCGTTTGGCGGCCCTGCCGGGGCTTGAAGAATTGTCCCTCAGTACCAACGCGACACAACTCGAAGATCACGCCCGGGCCCTGTGGGAGGCCGGGGTGAATCGCGTCAACATCAGCCTCGATTCCCTCATACCGGAACAGATCAAATGTCTGACCGGGCAGGATGCCTTCGCAAAAATCATGGCGGGCATCGACGCGGCACGGCAGGTAGGGTTTTCCCCCATCAAGATCAACATGGTGATCGTGCCCGGCGTCAACGACCGCGAAATCGACGACATGGTGGCCTTTTGTCGGGATCACAGACTGATTCTGCGCTTGATCGAGCCCATGCCCATGGGGGACAGTGGACGAACCATCGCTCCCTATGATTTGCAGGAGACCCGGCAACGCCTGACGCAACGGTTTGACCTGATTCCCGCTCTGATTCCCGGTGGCGGCCCGGCGTATTATCTGCAAGATCCCGAAGGGACCTTCAATGTGGGTTTCATCACGCCGATTTCACGTCATTTTTGCACTACTTGCAATCGTGTGCGTCTGACGGTGGATGGAATATTGCACCTTTGCCTGGGTCAGGAAGCGCGGGTCGATTTCCGCATCCTGATGCGCTCGGGGGCCAGTGATGAAGAATTGACAATGGCCTTGAGAGCAGCAATCGAACTCAAACCTGAGCGCCATGAATTCAGGGAATTCCCCGAAAAAATCATGCGCTTCATGTCGTCCACGGGTGGCTGATTCTCCCTTTTTTCAATTTGAATTTCAGGAGTTTTCTGTTTCATGTCAGTTCTCATTCCCATTCGGATCGGATTGGTCAGTGTGAGTGATCGGGCCAGCCAGGGCATCTACGAAGATCGTGGTTTACCGGCTCTGCAAACCTGGCTCGACGAAGTACTGGTCACGCCCTGGCAGGCCCTGTCCCGATTGATTCCCGATGAACAACCCGTGATTGAAACAACCTTGATCGAACTCTGTGATCGGGAGGATTGCGCCCTGATCTTGACCACCGGCGGAACCGGACCGGCGCCTCGTGATGTCACTCCGGATGCTACCCGAAATATTGCTCATCGCGTGCTGGACGGTTTCGGCGAACAGATGCGCGCCATCAGCCTGAAATATGTCCCGACTGCCATCCTTTCGCGCCAGATCGGGGCTACCCGGGGACATACCCTGATTCTCAATCTGCCAGGGCAGCCAAGGGCCATCAAACAGACCCTGGATGGAATTTTTGCGGCCGTACCCTACTGCATCGATCTGATCGGGGGGCCACGTCTGGAGACACGGCCCGATGTGATCACGGCTTTCCGCCCAAAAAAATGAAGCTATTCGGTATTACTGGCTATTCCGGGAGCGGCAAGACCACTCTCATCGAAAAGTTGATCCCCTTGTTCAGGGAGTGGGGGTTACGGGTGTCGGTGATCAAGCATGCCCATCATCAGGTGGATCTCGATCAGCCCGGCAAGGATAGTTGGCGTTTTCGCGAAGCAGGGAGCCAGGAAGTATTGCTTGCCACATCCCGGCGCTGGTTCCTGATGCACGAAAATCGGGAACGCCCGGAGCCCCGCCTGGAAGACCTTACTGCCTGTCTCGCACCCTGTGATCTGGTGTTGGTGGAGGGTTTCAAGCATGAACCCATGCCCAAACTGGAGGTTTGGCGCGCCAGCACTGAAAAACCACCGATCTTTCATGGTGATACCCACATTCTCGCGGTGGCCTCGGATCGCCCCCTGGCAAGCATTCTGCCACGATTCGACTTGAATCGACCCGAGCCCATTGCGCTTTTCATTGCACAACGACTGGAATTATCACGATGAATCCACTAACTCCCGAGGCTGCCCTCGAACGATTGATCGCGAGCATCCAGACCCGACCCGCCACTGAAACCATTCCCCTGGAGCGCAGCCAAGGGCGAATGCTAGCCGAAGATATCTGCGCCCGGTGCGATTTGCCCCCAGATGATGTCAGCATGATGGACGGTTATGCCGTTCGTCTCGCCGACCTCGATCGTCCCTTGCCGATTTCCCAGCGCATTGCTGCGGGTCAGAAGGCTCAACCCCTGGCCCCTCAGTCGGTGGCCCGTCTCTTTACCGGGGCCTGTCTCCCTCCGGGGGCAGACGCGGTGGTGATGCAGGAGGACAGCGAGAGGGTGGGCACGGAAGTGCACTTTACCCGCAGTCCTCGCCTGGGCCAGAACATTCGTCAGCGAGCTGAAGATGCTCGCGTCGGGGATGTCGTCCGGCGTGCGGGAAACCGTGTTCGTCCCCAGGATATGGGCTTGCTGGCAGCGGTCGGAATCGAGTCGGTCGTGGTTTACCGCAAGTTGTCCATCGCCGTGTTTTTTACCGGGGACGAATTGGTGCAACCCGGCCATCCTCTGGCACCGGGGCAAATCTACAATTCCAACCGTTTTGTTTTGCATGGTCTGCTCGAAGCACTCCATTGCACTGTCGTGGACCTTGGCGTGGTTCCCGACCGGTTCGATCAGACTCTCTCGGCCCTCACGATGGCTGCATCCGTGGCCGACATCATACTGACCTGTGGTGGGGTTTCCGTGGGGGAGGAGGACCACGTGCGCACGGCGGTGGAACATATCGGTCGGATCGACCTGTGGCGAGTGGCCATCAAACCGGGAAAACCTTTTGCTTTCGGGCAGGTAAAGGGGGTGCCGTTTCTGGGTTTGCCCGGCAATCCCGTCTCGGCCTTTGTCATTTTTTGCCTGTTTGTGCGCCCCTTCATCCTCTCCAGCCAGGGATCCCTGGATTGGCAACCGTTGACCTACCAGATTCGGGCTGATTTTGATTGGCCCCAGGCAAGGGAACGGACCGAATGGCTGCGGGCACGGTTGCATAACGATGGGGGAAGCAGTTTTCTGACCTTGGTGGCGAATCAGGGTTCTGCTTCCTTGACCTCACTGGTTCAGGCAGATGGATTGGTGGAAATACCCGCCGGGCATTCAGTAGCTCGAGGAGATACCGTCCGTTTCATGCCATTTTCCGGGTTGTTGATATGAAAATACTGTATTTTGGACGCATGCAGGACGTTTTTGGCAGGGTTGAAATGATCTCCTTGAGTCACCCGGATCAGACCGTGGGCGAATTGTTGGACGAGTTACGGGCGCGTAGCCTGGCGACTCGCGAGGCCTTGAGCCGTCCTTTCCGGGTTGCCCTCAACCAAACCATTCTCATCGAGGAATCCGTAGTGTTGCGCGACGGGGATGAGGTTGCCCTGATTCCCCCGGTGACAGGCGGGTAACCTCTTTCCGGGCAAGCAAGTTCGTTTCAGGGTTGGCCCAGCATCCGCCGGATCTCTGGCAGACAGGAACCACACTGGGTGCCACAGCGCAGGGAAGCCTGCAGATCGGCGAGGGTAGCGCCTTTCCCGATGGCGGTTTGCAGGGTCTCTTCACTGACTTCCAGACAGTTGCAAACCGTCCGGCTCGCCACCCGAATCGAAGTTGGAGGAGTCGATAAAGGCGCCAACAGCCAGTGCCGAATCCCAGCCACTGTTTGCTTTTCCAGAAGAGCGCTTTCCAGCCAGGGGGCCGCCACCGTCTCGCCCGTCAAACGTGCCGCAATCAACTGCTGATCCACCAAAAGGACTTTTTTGGCGATATGGGCACGGGCATCATGGTATTCCATGCAGACTCCACTGACCAGTCCAAACAGTTGGTCCATGGGCTCCAGCCAGGATGCGGGAATGGGTTTGTCGTGGGCCAGATTCAGGATCACGGCGGGATGGTTTCGGCCTACCAACGAGACGCTGGCATAGCCAAAGGGGGACAGTAGGGAAGGAATCTGGTCGAGCCATTGGAGTGTGCATCGTCGGGCTTGCTCGCTGTCGGCGGCACTTCCCATCATCACCGTGGTATAGGGGAGTATGGCAGGTTCGATCCGAACCGCTGCATGTTTGAGTTCGGGTTGTTTGGAATAGGGATCGAAAGTTTTCAGAGTCAGTTCGTTGACCCCGTGGCTATTGAGTCGGTTGCGTCCCCAATGCATCGCCATGAAGGCCTGTCCCGGGGCAACTTCCTGGGAAGCCTGGAGACGAATCACCAGATTTCCTCGTGGGCTCGATACGTTGACCAGAGACCCTGGAGCCAGCTCCCGTCGCGTCATGTCGGCAGGATTGAGTTGCAGGCAGGGTTCGCGATCATGATTGCCGAGTTGGGCCACCCGTCCTGTGCGGGTCATGGTGTGCCACTGATCGCGCAACCGACCGCTGGTGAGATGAAAGGGATAACGTGCATTGCAACGCTCCGCAGTGAGCGAGGTGACTGGAACTACGAAATGGGCGCGACCATTGGCAGTGGCAAAACGGTGATCGGCATAGAGTCGCACGCGATCCTGGGTGGCTCCCTGAGGAAAAGGCCAACGTTGCGGTCCCCGTCGGTCGAGCAGGTCGTAACTCAAACCGGTAATGTCGAGGTCTCGACCGGCCGTGGTGCGGCAATGTTCCTCGAAAATTTCGCGGGGATGTCCATAGGGAAACAGGCGTTCGGCTTCTTCACGGCGTCCCAATTCGCGTCCAAGGGCAAGGGCAAAATCACGACCGATGCGCCAATCGGCACGACTGTCGCCAGGCTGGGCCAAGGCGGGTCTGACATGGGTGATACAGCGTTCGGAATTGGTGACCGTACCTTCCTTTTCGCCCCAGGTGCAGGCGGGCAGCAGTAAGTCGGCATAGGCGGTAGTTTCGGTATGGGCATAGGCATCCTGCACCACCACCAGTTCACAACGGGTCAAGGCCTCCCGAATCAAGGTTTGGTCGGGCATCGAGTGGGCGGGGTTGGTGCAAACGATCCACAACGCCTTGACCTGGCCTGCACGCGCGGCCTCGAACAACTCTACAGCGGAGAAACCGGGTTGGTCGGGTACCGAGGGAACTCCCCACAGTTGGGCCACTTCTGCACGATGTTGGAGATTGGCGAGATCGCGATGGGCTGACAGAAGGTTGGAGAGTCCCCCGACCTCCCGTCCCCCCATGGCGTTGGGTTGTCCGGTCAGGGAAAAGGGCCCGCATCCCGGCTTGCCGATCTTGCCGGTTGCCAGGGACAAGGCGATCAGGGCCGTGCCGTTATGGGTGCCGTGATGTGATTGGTTGAGCCCCTGACACCATAAACTCAAGGGGGCCACAGATTTTCCCCACCAGCGCGCTGCCTTGATGATGTCTTCCGCAGAGATCCCGCAAATGTCGGCGGCAACGGCCGGGGTGGTTTCGGTGACATGCTGACGTAGAACTTCGAAACCGTCGGTATGGTCGCGGATGAAATCATGATCCAGCAATCCCTCCCAGATCAGTACATGAAGCATGGCGTTATAGAGCCAGATATCGGTACCGGGCAAGATTGCCAGATGCAAATCGGCCGCTGCGGCGGTCTCGGTGCGCCGCGGGTCCACCACGATGGTGCGCTGGCCGGGTTGCTTTTCGCGCGCGGCCTCGATGCGGCGATAAAGCACCGGATGGGCGTAGGCCATGTTGCTGCCGGCAATCAGAAGGCAGTCGCTCAGTTCCAGATCTTCATAACTGCAGGGCGGAGCATCGGCCCCCAGGGTCTCCTTGTAAGCGACTACGGCGCTCGACATGCACAGTCGTGAATTGGTATCGACATTGTTGGTGCCGATCAGACCCTTGGCAAGTTTGTTGAAAACATAGTAGTCCTCTGTCAGCAGTTGACCGGACAGGTAAAATCCGACAGCATTGGGGCCATGGTCACGGATGATCTGGCCGAATTGGCGGGCAACCCTGTCGAGTGCCTCGGTCCAGGTCAAGGGGATGGGCGATCGAGTGCGATCGGGACGCCATTCGGGAGTGAGCAGACGGCCTTCGGGTCGAACCGACTGGAGCAATGTGGCTCCTTTGGTACAAAGCCGTCCATAATTGGCCGGATGGTTTGGATCGCCGATGACCTGACGCAATCCGCTGTCGTCATGCTCGATCAAAACCCCGCAACCGACGCCACAATAGGGGCAAGTAGCGGCGGTACTGCGCACGGAAGAGGGACTCGCCATTCTGTCCGCAGTGTGCGGATTCGTTATATTCATCGTAATCCCGTCGGAAGTCTGGAAAAAAAATAGTAGAGGGCCACCAGATTACCGAGCAGTGACAATCCCGCAAAAATCTTCAACGTCATGGCAGGATGACGTTCCATCAGAGGGATGGGGCGGGGGCGAGTCAAGGGGCGATGGGCTCCACGTTCGAGGGCAATCAAGAATTCATCGGCAGTTTCAAAACGGTTTCCGGGATGAGGGGCGCAGGCCGTCAGCAGGATATTTTCCAACCATTCCGGAGTATCCGGACGATACCGGGTGGGATGCACAGGGGGGCCAAAATGAGGGTGTTGAAAGGGTTCGATCTCGCCGTATGGGTATTTTCGGGTCAGCAAGTTATAGAGTGTCACTCCGGCAGCGTAGAGGTCGCTCGACTCGCTACAGGGCGTTCCGGTGAACAGTTCCGGAGCCATATAGGAGGGAGTGCCCGGGTTATTGATTTCAGATAGCGGGTTGCCTTCTGAAGCGGCAACGCCAAGGTCCAGAATGAGCAGGTGACCTTCCGTATCGATATGGAGGTTGTCTGGCTTGATGTCGCGGTGCAGGATTCCGAGACGGTGGAGATACCCCAACCCCTTGACCAGACCAAATCCCAGATTCATGATTTCTTCAGGATCGAAGCGATGACCCCGTTGCAGGCGCGACGCAAGGGTCTCGCCCTCATGCCAGGTCATCAGATAGTAGAGGTGGCTACGCTCGGGGTGGCTGACCACCTGCGGGAAGGCATGGTTGACTACCCGTCGCGCCAACCATTCTTCGTGACTGAGTGCAGCCCGTGCCTCATCGCCAGTCCCGCTTTGGAGCGTCTTGAGAACCAGCTTTTCCGGACCCTGGAGCGTCGGGCGCGAGACTTGATAGAGTAGGGTGACCCGTGATCGATGAAGCAATGTCTCGACAGTGAGCCCGTCGAGGGTCTGGCCAATGCCCAGGGTTGGTGGCAGGGGTCGTTGCAAGGCAGTTTCCAGCCAATGATCGAAGCCGGGACCAGGAACTGACGTGATAGCGATCACCAGGCAACTGCAATTGTCATGACTCCCCAAGGTCTCTGCCTGGTCGGCAAGAGCATCGGCGGCGTCCTGAGGATCCGGATTGCACGCCAGGAGATCCCCGATCCGGGCTTTGGGCAACACGCTCCAGGCCCCGTCGGTTGCCAGCAGGAGGCGATCTCCTGGTTGAGTTTCGCCCTCCAGATGATCCAGTTTGAAATGTTCATCGAGACCAATGGCGCGACTCAATACATTGGTCAGTTCGGGATGAGGCCAGACATGATCTTCCGTCAGTTGGGTGAGTTGTCCGTTACGCCACAGATAGGCTCGAGAGTCACCTACATGGGCCAAATGAAAGCGATTGCCCCGCAGGACCATGGCAGTCAGAGTGGTGGCCATCCCGGCATATTCCCGGCAACGCCGTCCCTGCGCTACCAGCCAGCGGTTGGTGGCGTTCAGCACCAAATCCAGGGAACGACCCACCCCCAGAGTTTCTGGCGTGGAGTAATAGTCCGACAACAGGCTCCGCACTGAAAACTCGGCGGCCTCCCGCCCCAGGGCATGGCCCCCGACACCATCGGCGATGGCAAAGAGTGCTCCCTTTTGTTCCAGGGTTTCACCCTGAGGAAGGGTCGATCCGAGGAAGTCCTGATTGTCGGCGCGACCACCGACGCGACTGGTTCCGCCCACCGTAACCTCGAGTTGAGATCGGCGTGGCACCGGGTTTTCTTTGAAAGTTTTCATGTCATGACCTGACTCAGATCCTCGCATCGGTCAGATGACTGGCTCCCCAGGTGGTGCGCCAGCGGCTCTTGACCCTGCTGATGCCAGCCAGTGCCAACAGGGCCAGGGTAGCGAAGACCAGAAACCCCACCTGATAACTGCCCGTCATTTGACGCGAGTAACCCAGGGATGATGCCAGATAAAAGCCACCGACTCCCCCCGCCATTCCAACCAGCCCGGTCATTACCCCGATTTCCTTGCGAAAGCGCTGGGGGACCAACTGGAAGACTGCACCATTGCCCATTCCCAGGGCCAGCATGGCGATGACAAAGATGACCAAGGTCGCCCAGGCATGGGTCGGCCCAAAACTGACGAGGAACAAAGTCAGAGCGGCAATTCCGTACACGACGGTGAGGGTTTTGACCCCCCCCACCCGATCCGCTATGTTTCCTCCCAAGGGGCGCACCAGAGACCCTGCAAATACGCAGGCAGCAGTAAACAGACCGGCGGTTTTTGGATCAAGGCCATATTGGGTATTGAAATAGATGACCAGCGAGGAGGCGAGGCCAACGAATCCGCCAAAGGTCACGCTATAAAAGAACATGAACCACCAAGCGTCCTGATCCTTGAGAACAGCCAGGTATTGGGTCAAGGTTTTCGGGGGAGGAGGATTGGGCGCATCCCGCGCCAGCGCAATGAAAAGCATGAACACCGCGGCAAGCGGAATCAGGGCCAGGCCAAATACATTGTTCCAGCCAAAGAGGGCAGCCAGACCTGGTGCAAAGAGTGCGGCCAGGGCAGTGCCGGAATTTCCGGCACCGGCAATTCCCATGGCCGTACCCTGGTATGCAGGAGGGTACCAGCGCGATGCCAGAGGAAGGGCGGCGGCAAAGGAGGCCCCAGCCACACCCAGCAACATTCCCAGGATCAGTACTTCCTGATAGGAGTGGATGCCGTGGAGCCATGCGAAGCCAAGACCCGTCAGAACCAGAATCTGGCCGATGATGCCGGCTTTGCGCGGTGAAAGATGATCCACCAGAAGCCCCATCACGATCCTCAGCAAGGCACCCGAGAGTACGGGGGTGGCCACCATCAAACCCTTCTGCAGATGGTCGAGATGGAGGTCGTTGGCGATATTGACGCCGAGGGGCCCCAGCATCACCCAGACCATGAAGGAAATATCAAAGTAGAGAAATGAAGCCAGCAATGTCGGACTATGTCCCGACTTCAGAAATATTTTTATGTCCATGTCGTCATTCCATTGACCAAACCAACCGATTGACAGTAACTCCGTTTCATCGCAGCAAAAGTCAGTGCGACTCAGGTCCCGACTCCAGGCTGATCCAACCGTCCTCCAGATGTACGGGAATCGTCGCGGTACAACCCACATCGGGTTCCTGTGCTTGTCCATTGACTAAACCAATCTTCCAGCCATGAAGCGGGCAGGTGACATGGGTATTCGTGACCAGTCCCTGGGAAAGCGGGCCCTGTTTGTGGGGACATTGGTCCAGCAGGGCAAACACCTGGTCCTCTGCCGTGCGGAACAGTGCGATATTGGGAGAAGTTTCACGCGCAACCACACGCGCACCGAGACGGGGAATCTCATCCAGAGTGCAAATTTTTTTCCATTGGGTCATGACAAGCTCCGGTTTTTAAAAGGACATCACTTCGAATTCCTTCAGATGCGATGGATTGGCGGCAATCTCCGTCCATGGATCACTCGCATTCTGAAGAGCGAACAGGAGGCGTTCGTGAAGGGCTCGTCGTTGTTCGAGGTCTTCCACCACCTGTTGCTTCACGAAGTCGAGACCAACCCGTTCGATCCAGTGCACGGTACGATCGAGGTAGCGCGCTTGCTCGCGATAGAGTTGGAGAAAGGCACCCACCACTTCCAGGACTTCATCGTCACTGGCGATCTTGCAGAGAAACTGGGCAACCACGGTCTTGATCCCGCCGTTGCCAGCGACGTAGATTTCATAACCCGAGTCCACTCCGATGATGCCCACATCCTTGATGCCGGATTCGGCGCAGTTGCGCGGGCAGCCGGAGACCGCTAACTTGACTTTGTGAGGGCTCCACATTCCAAACAGCATTTTTTCCAGGCGCACACCCAAGGCCATGGAACGTTGGGTACCAAAACGACAATGCTCGGAGCCGACGCAGGTTTTGACGGTGCGCAGGCTTTTTCCATAGGCATGGCCGGAAACCAGGCCACTTTCTGCCAGATCGGCCCACATGTGCGGCAGGTCCTTCTTTTTGACGCCGAGCAGGTCGATCCGTTGACCGCCGGTGATCTTGAGGGTGGGCACGGCATATTTCTCGGCAGCGTTTGCAATGGCGCGCAGTTCGGTCGGTGTGGTCAACCCGCCCCATAGCCGGGGAACTACGGAGAAAGTGCCATCCTTCTGGATATTGGCGTGAGCGCGTTCATTGATGAAGCGACTCTGGGGGTCGTCTCGTGCCTCATGGGGCCAACTGGAAATCAGGTAATAATTGAGTGCCGGACGGCAAGTGGCACAGCCGTTGGGGGTTTTCCACACCAGAAAGGCCATGACCTGAGGGATGGTGAGCAGATGTTCCTCGCGAATCGCCTTGCGAACCTCCTCATGGGTGTGGTCGGTACAGCCACAGAGCGCTTGACGCAATCCTTCGGTGGGCTGATAGGCTCCGCCCACGGTAGAGGCCAGCAATTGTTCCACCAATCCGGTACAAGACCCGCAGGAACTGGACGCCTTGGTATGCTGGCGCACCTCTTCAAGAGTAAACAGCCCTTTTTCCTTGATCGTCTTGACAATGGTTCCTTTGCAGACACCATTGCAACCGCAGATTTCCGCATGATCGGGAAGGCTGGCTGCTTGAGTTTCACCTTTATGGCCGCTGTCACCCAGGTGGTGCTGGCCGAACAGCAGATGGGGGCGCAATTCCGTGACTTTCCGGGCATCCTTGAGCAGTTGCATGTACCAGGCACTATCGGCGGTGTCGCCATAGAGAACGGCTCCCACCAGTTGGTCACCCTCGAGTACCAGTTTTTTGTAGATCCCTGCGGCAGGATCGGAAAGCACGATATCTTCGCTGTCATCGGTTCCCATGAACTGACCAGCGGAGAACAGATCGATGCCCGTCACCTTGAGTTTGGTCGAGGTCACGGAGCCTTTATAGCGCGCAATGCCATATTCGGCCAAGTGATTGGCAACAACTTTGGCCTGTTCGAAAAGTGGAGCGACCAGTCCGTAGGCAATGCCGCGATGAGAAACGCATTCGCCCACGGCATAGATGCGGGGATCGAAGGTTTGCAGGGTGTCGTTGACCACGATGCCCCGGTGACAGAATAGTCCGGCCGATTCAGCCAAGGCCGTGTTCGGGCGAATTCCCACGGACATCACGACCAACTCGGTCGCGAGGGTGGTTCCATCCTTGAACCGCAGGGCACAGACCCGTCCATCCTCACCGCGTATCAATTCGGAGGTTTCGCAGCCCAGTTTGAACTGCAACCCGCGGTCCTCCAGGGATTTTTTCAGGAGTTCGGCGGCAGGGCGATCAAGTTGGCGTTCCATCAGCCAGGGCATGACGTGGACGACGGTCACGGTCATCCCCCGTTGACGCAGTCCGTTGGCGGCTTCCAGTCCGAGCAAACCCCCACCGATCACGACTGCATGGTGATAACGGGAAGCGGCTTCGATCATGGCATCGGTATCGGCGATGTCGCGATAACTCAGGACACCGGGCAAGTCATGACCGGGGATCGGCAGAATGAAGGGAGTTGAACCGGTGGCCAACAACAACCGGTCATATTTTTCGACTCGTCCATCTGCGCTGAAAACTTGACGTGAGACCCGATCAATACGAGTGACGCGACTCGAGGTATTCAGTTTGATACCATGATCTTCGTACCAGTCCACATCATTCAGGATGATTTCCTTGAGGGTCATTTCTCCCGCCAATACTGGCGACAGAAGAATGCGATTGTAGTTGGGGTGGGGTTCTGAACCAAAAACGGTGATGTCATATTTGTCCGGAGCCAACTTGAGCAGTTCCTCCAGGGCACGAACACCCGCCATGCCGTTGCCTACCATGACCAGTTTGGGGCGGGTACGCTCGACTATCGGACCTGGTTGCAGACTATTGAGGGGGGGGTGGGCAGTCATCGATGTCACTCCTGAGCAGTGATGGTGAATTGGTCGGCGTACCGTTTCGGGTCCTGACCATCCCATACTCCGCCATCGAAAAGGCAGGAGCGGCGGAATGGATGATCGGGCAGGGAGACGGCAGCAGCCTCGGCACCATCACGGTAAAGGTCGAGCCGTTGTACCTGTTGTGCCACAGCATGGTAGTCGGGGTGTTCCGTCAGCATTCCCCATCGTTTGTGCTGCGTCATGAACCAGAGGCCGTCGGAGAGATAGGGATAATTGATGGCGCCATCGGCGAAGAATTTGAGCGCGTGCGAATCCTGCCATTGGTGACCCAGTCCATCCTGATATCGCCCCTGAAGTCGTGCCGAGATCAATTCCGAAGGGAGGTCGAGAAAATTCGGCTGGGCCATCAGGGCGGCGGCGATGGCCCGGTTTTCCGGGGAAGAATCAAGCCAGCGACTGGCTTCCAGGACAGCTGCAATCAAGGCGCGGGCGCTGTGGGGATGGTGTTGGGCCCAAGCGGCGGTCGTGGTCAGCACCTTTTCAGGGTGATCAGGCCAGATCGACTGACTGGTTGCCACGGTGACTCCGATACCCCGTTCGACTGCCAGGGCGTTCCAGGGCTCTCCGGCGCAAAATCCCTGCATCTGGCCCGCGCTCATGCGTTCCACCATTTCCGGGGGCGGAACACTGGAAGTTTGGAGATCGCGCAGGGGGTGAATACCCCAGGCAGCCATCCAGTAATAGAGCCACAGGGCATGAGTTCCTGTGGGAAAGGTCTGGGCAAAGGTGAAGCGTTGTTTTTTGTGGGTGATGGCGTCGGCCAGGCTTTCCCCTCCAGTGATGCCGCTATCGGCCAGCGCCCGGGATAAGGTGATGGCTTGGCCATTGTGGTTGAGGTTCATGAGTACGGCCATGTCCCGTTGCAAACCACCGATTCCCAACTGGACGCCGTAGACCAGGCCATAAAGGCCCTGAGCAGCATCCAGGCTACCATTGAGTAGTCGATCCCTGATCGAGGCCCAGCTGTTTTCCCGGGACAGGCAAATCTTTATTCCATGACGACGATCGAATTGTCCCAGCGAAGCGATCACCAAACTGGCACAGTCCGTCAATGGCATGAAGCCCAAGCGAACCTCTTCGATTTCCGGTTTATCGGTTCCTGTCAGCCAAGTATTCATAGGGTTTCCTAAAAACTCGAAAGAATAAAAAAACGGCATGCGCTGCATCGGGAATGCTGCCCTTCCCATTGCCGCGGACGCCGTTGTCCAAGACTCGATCTCACACCCACATCGGAACGCCGTTGTTCTGATGTCATGGGGAATTAAGCAATAGTCATGCCAAAATTTTGAATACCCCAAACAGGATCATGGGGAAGCGTTATTAGCGCATTGATTCCGGGTTACAGAAGGACGCCGGGGACTTTTATGGCGGGTCTGCGGCCGTCATGGAAATAACACGCACGGAAATGGTGCGGATTTTTTCAAAAAGGGCTGTTTTGGTGCGGTTTCAGAACTTCAAAACAGCAATGAGGCGCTGTCGATCAGGTCCTGGGCCACCTGGGCAATCGTCTTGCCCCGTGTCATGGCCAGTTTTCGCAGGGAAACGTAGGCCGCATCCTCCTCGAGGTGACGCTGTTTCATCAGGATTCCCTTGGCTTTATCGATGATTTTGCGCTCATCCAATTTTTGGGTCGCACGGGCGAGTTCGCTCTTCAGTCCCTGCATCATTTCAAAACGGGCACAGGCGATGTCAATGACCGGTTTGAGTCGGGAGCTGTCCAGTTCGTCGACAACATAGGTGGAGACCCCGGCTTGAATCACCCGGTGGATCGTCTCGCTATCGTCATCGGAACCAAACAGGATGACCGGGCGCGGAGCGGTGCGATCCATCACCGCGAGGTGTTCCAGGGTGTCCCGACGGGGGGAATCCGTATCGATCAGAATGATATCCGGCTTGAACTGTGAGACCTTGTCCAGAAGATTCTCGGAGGAAGGCAAAACCGCAGCAACCTGATAGCCTGCCCGGGCAAGTTGTTCGCAGAGGTCGGCAGTGGGTTGTTGATGTTCGTCGATAATGAGAATTTTGAGCATGACGCCGAAGGGATAAGCAATGACCATGCCATTCCTTTGTTCTGGGAGAGGAGGTAAGATAGCCGTCTCTCTCATCACGATTTACCCAATCCAATGATCCTTTCCATTCAAACCTCGGACTTCGATGTGGGCGCTGAAATCCAACGACTACGGGGGCTCTGTCCGGGAGCCGGAGCTTTGGTCAGTTTCCTGGGAACGGTACGTGACATGAGCGAAGAAGCCGCCCTCACTCAATTGTGGATAGAGCATTATCCCGGTATGACGGAGAAGTCTCTCGAGGCGATTCTGGAAGAAGCCCGCTTACGCTGGCCCCTGTTGGGTGTGCGAGTCATTCACCGGGTCGGGGCGCTGGCCCCAGGCGATGCCATCGTGCTGGTGATCGTGGCCAGCGCCCATCGGGCCCCAGCCTTTGAAGCTTGCGAGTTCATTATGGATTACCTCAAGACACGGGCCGTGTTTTGGAAAAAAGAACGATTTCCCGAAAAGGAGGTATGGGTCGACGCCCGCGCAAGCGATGAACGGGTTGCACAGCGCTGGCGAGAGGACAGTCCAACAGAACCTGAGGCAACTTAACCTGTTCGATACGATCAATACCCGCAAACTGGGGAGTTACGAGAGGCACCCTTGATTCAACTGGTGTACCATTCCCGGCAACGATCAGCCCATGATGATTTTGCGATTTTCCAGACATGGCACTTCGTCCCCACATTTCGAAAACGATACTCATGACTCAATCCTTTACCCATCTCGATGATCAAGGCCAAGCCCAAATGGTCGACATTGCGAACAAGAGCGAAACCCGGCGGGTTGCCCGGGCCAGTGGGCGAATCCGCATGCAACCGCAGACCCTGCAAGCCTTTCTCGAGGTTACCTTGAAGAAGGGAGATGCCTTGAGCGTAGCCAGAATCGCTGCATTGATGGCGGCGAAACGGACCTCTGACCTGATTCCCCTTTGCCATCCACTGTCATTGACCCATACCCAAGTGGACTTCATTCACAACGTGGAGGAAGCGTGGTTGGAATGTATTGTCACTACCGAAACCTTCGGACGTACCGGGGTGGAAATGGAAGCCCTGACCGCCGTCAGTGTTGCCCTGCTGACATTGTATGACATGGGTAAAGGACTGGATCGCGGTATGACCATCGGAGACATTCACTTGCTGGAAAAATCGGGAGGATATTCCGGTGATTGGCACAATGCATGAGAGTCACGATGTCTGCGCGTTACTCCTGGCAGGAGGGCAGGGACGACGTATGGGGGGGCAGGACAAGGGATTGTTGAATTTGGGGGGGTATCCCCTGGTGGTTCATGCCAGGGAAAGAATTCGTCCCCAGGTCACGGAGATTTTGCTCAGTGCCAACCGCCACCATGATCTCTATCGGAGTTGGGGATTTTCCGTCATTGCAGATGAAGAAGAATACCTGGGGGCAGGCCCTCTGGCAGGCCTGTATGCCGGTCTGACCCACGCGGCTTCGTCTTTGGTCCTGACACTTCCCTGCGATACCCCATTTTTCCCGGACCCACTTCTTCATCGTTTGTTCCAGGCACTTTCAACCCAAGATGCCGAAATCGTTTTTCCGGTCTCAGGGGGGCACAGTCATCAGGCTTTTTTGCTGTGTCGCACCCACCTGAAGGATTCACTGAAAAAATATCTGGACAGTGGTCAGCATCAAGTACTGGGGTGGGTGCAAAGCCATCGCCATGTGGCGGTGGGTTTCCCTGATGGTGACGATTTCCTCAATGTCAATACCCCGGAGGAATTGGCAAGAGCGGAAGCACATCATGCTGAAATGTCCAGGTAACACTCAGATCACCAGATAGGAGTATCAGGGGTCCACTCTATCACATTCATTCCAATACCCATGCCGGTGGGCTGGAAATATGACACTTGGTCAGCTAATCTGAAATTGGAGTTTCTTGATGAATAGTTCCCGTCCCAACTCGTTGCCTGTGCAACCTATCAAACTTTACCGATTCTTTCTTTCTGGTCACAGTCATCGTATCGAGTTGTTTCTATCCCTGCTCAAACTTCCTTATGAACTGGTGGAGGTAGATCTCGTTGCCAAAGCCCATAAGCAGCCGGAATTTTTGGCTCTGAACCCTTTTGGCCAAGTTCCGGTAATCCAGGACGGCAATATTACTCTGGCCGATTCCAATGCGATTCTGGTATATCTGGCGAGTAACTAAGCCGGGGCCCAGTGGCTTCCGCGCGCCCCCCTTTTGGCTGCTTCCGTACAACGCTGGCTTTCTGTGGCTGCTGGGCCATTGGCATTTGGCCCGGCAGCAGCCAGACGACTGAAGTTCTTCGTGACATCGGCCAAGGCAGAAGAAGAAATTGGGCGCGCCAAAAACCTGTTCGATGTAATGGAGAAACACCTCAAGACCTCGCCATTTTTGGTTGGTAATGTTCCCACCATCGCAGATATTGCCAACTACACCTACACAGCCCATGCTTCAGAAGGAGGCATTTCTCTTGATCCTTACCCTGCACTGCGTGACTGGTTACAACGGATCGAGTTAATGCCCGGTTTTGTCCCCATGGCCAAATCTCCGTTGGGGTTGGCCTGCCACTTTTCAGTATTAAAGAGCCATCTGTTCTCGACGAAGGAGTAACAGGGACTTGTATGCTCTGTTCCGCTGAACCTGGAATTTGGTCTCGGGTGAAAATTCTTCTATAACGAACACGGATTCAGGATTTACTTTGAATCACAAGCTGGCGTAGGATGTACCTGTACACACGCAAAGGATCACGGATCATGACGACCACCAGGATTTTCAAAAACGGCAATTCGCAGGCGGTGCGGATTCCGTCCGAACTGGCCTACGAACGC
>JAKBLB010000006.1 GCA_021832305.1 Pseudomonadota bacterium
CACCGATGGTGCGTGGTGTTCCGTTTATTGACCAAACAAGTGAGGAAAACAAATGGATAAGATGCGCAACATAGCCGTGATCGTCGGCAGCCTGAGGAAGGATTCGATCAACCGTAAAGTTGCCAATGTGCTCATCGAGTTGGCCCCGGCGGGCTTGAAACTCGGCATCGTCGAAATTGGACAATTACCGATTTACAACCAGGACTCTGATGAAGATCCTCCGTCGGAGTGGACGGTATTCCGTGATCGAATCAAGGCAACTGACGGGGTTCTCTTCGTTACGCCCGAGTACAACCGTTCCGTACCTGCTGTGCTGAAGAACGCTTTGGATGTTGGCTCGCGGCCTTATGGAAAAAGTGCATGGAGCGGCAAGCCAACTGCGGTGGTCAGTGCATCGCCCGGGGTGATTGGCGGATTCGGCGCCAATCACCACCTCCGGCAATCGCTTGTTTTTCTCAACGCTCCTGCGATGGCGCAGCCGGAAGCCTATATAGGAGGCGCAGACAAACTGTTCGATGCGGACGGCAAACTTACCAACGACAGCACGCGCAAGTTCCTGCAGGATTTCATGCAGGCTTATGCCGCATGGATCGCGGCAAACGCGAAATCGTGACGACGGGGAGAACCTCTTTTGCGGTCAAGGCCGATTTGTTGGCTTTCATGAAGCGCTCCGTTTTTTCAAGGTGTTGCGGCGATGTCGATTGAGTCCGTAGGGAATGATGCCGATCAGGATACCGCTGATTCCGACCGGGTTAGTGGTGAGATCAAAGTTCGGGATGCTGTAAAGATCGATGAAAATTAGGAACAAAGCGCTCAGCAGGGGCCAGAGAAACTGTGGCAGGAACCCTTTGAGGTTGAGGGTGACATCCCATCCCCAGAAGAAAAATAATGCCGTGAGCGCACTGTGGAAAAACTTTGAGCAGTGAATTTCGAAAGGGAAAACCATTGCCACGAAATGGGACAGAATTGGTCTAGGGTGCTGGCTTGACAGGTTTAGGGGTAGGCAGATGCAACCGCTGGAACTTCTCCAGCCTCCTGGGCATTCGCGCCAGCAGTTTGCGACGGCGTGGGTTGTGCCAGTCATTCACCAACGGAACCATCTCTCGAAGACGGGTGTTGTCATTGGCGCAATGCATCAGAAGCGGACCGGCATTTGCCAAATCGTTCAATTGTCCCAGATCGTTTTGCAGAGCACTCAACTGGCTGAGTACCCTCCGAAAGGGCTTTCCAGTGTGTAACAGTGACTCGAAAAACCCCAGGGCATAGCGTAACTGTTTGATCCCTATGCGTAGACTATGCAATGAGGCAGGGTTGTCTGTTCGCGCCACTTTAGCCAACTCGAGAACCTCCTTCCTGAGTCGTTTAAGCCTGTCTGTGACGAAACTGGCGATTGTTTCCTCTGCAGCCTGCTCTACAAAAGAGGGGTGATGCAACAGTTTGGTAGCCAGGAGCATCAGGCGAACATATGAGGTCGAACGAAAATAGCGCAGGGCAGTCTTTCTTGTTGCATGCTTGCGTTCGGTTACGGTTTTGACCAAAGTTGCCAATCTCGGCTCATCAGGCAGAGCCTGCACAACAGGCATGGCGATTTCTGCCAGAAGTACGTCCAGATCGCGCACCTTGCCGAGGTGATCCATCAATTGTCGCAACGGAGGGAGCAGTTCGTTGGAAAAACCCGGCGGAAGGCGCGGTGCAAA
Organism: Pseudomonadota bacterium; assembly: GCA_021832305.1. GTDB lineage: Bacteria > Pseudomonadota > Gammaproteobacteria > Burkholderiales > Ferrovaceae > Ferrovum. The sequence continues at coordinate 1,698 of JAKBLB010000006.1, forward strand.
CAGACGTATGGCCGCGCGTAGCCGCCTTGCTGACACTCGCATCTGGTGAATGAATTCCGGATCGTCGCTATTCAACATGCCCTCGAGATTGACTTCCAGATGTGCGAGGCAGGAAAGGGCTATCTTGCGAAATGAGGCAAGTATCTGACCATCTGCGGCAATGGGGACAGCCAGTGCTTCGACCGGTACATACGTCCTCGCCCCAGTCTGCACACTTTTCATATGGGGGCACTCCCCGGGAGATCCGACGCCTATATGTTATTCCTTTATGCCAAAGTAGATGGGTGATTTTTCAGGTCCGAACGGCTAACCACTTTTGGCAACGATCTGTGTGGGAATACCATCGATACTCATTTGGTTTCTCTCCTCCCAATACTGCCTAAAGCCTTCGTCCCCCTTTCGGGATTTACTGCCAGTGCCCTCTCATTCACCGACCGACTGGCCTTGCGACAGACCCATTTTATAGTAGGATGGTGGCTTTACTTCAGCGAGTGATCTGTATGCCAACTTTCCAGGTTACCAAGCAGGAATTCCACACGGTGGTCAAGACCTACATAGAGGAATTCGACACATCAGATCAGGATAAATGGGATCATTTCAGGAAACTCATTTCCGTTTACGCCAAAGATAAACTTGCTGATTTTCCGTTGGTAGCGCCTGAAGATCCCCATGTGTGGTTTACCCTTCTACAGTTGATGAGACAAACCGAATATGAGGTGGAAGTGAAAGATGATTGGGTCTCTGTGCGCAATGGCGAATTCAGGACCATTCATTATCTTGAAGATGCCTATGGGGAAGTCATCGAGTCGACAGAGTAAGGGGCCATTCCAGTCGGATCAAGGTGCCGTGCTTGCCTGATTGAAGGGTCAGGATCAAGCCCAATTCCGTAGCGCGTCGCCTCAGATTGGTCAGACCCCGTCCGGTCTTCAGGGATCGATGGTCAAAACCGATTCCATCATCCCTGATTTCCAGGAAGGAAGCCGTGAGGATGAAATTTACATGACGCGCTTGGCTGTGTTTGGCCACGTTGTTGAATATTTCCTGGATCATGCGGACCAGTTGTAGGTGGCGAGAGGGGCTGGGATGAGGCAGTTGAGGGGGGGAAACGACTTGCCAGTGGAGGGTGATGTTACAGGCATTCATGGCAAGATCGAGGCGTTCACGCACGCTGGCGATCAAGAGGGACAAATCCCCACTTTTATCGTCGATGGAGTCGATCATGAGGCGCAAATCATCCAGGGCGGTATGCAGGGTTTTTTGCAATGCGCGGGTGGTTAGAGGCATCCGGTCGACGAGTGCCAGTGCGCTGATCAGATATCCTCCCAATCCATCATGCAAGTCGCGCAGAATGCGTTCCCGTTCGTCCAGCAGCGCAGTATGGGTGAGCAGGGCGTGATGTTCCTCATAACTGGAGGCCAAGGCCCGGGATTTTTCCTCGATCTGGCGATTTAGATTAGAATTCAGCAGGATATACTGGTTGAGCGTGCGATCAAAACGCAGAATCACCAGAAAAGTGATGGCCAGTCCCACGGAGGAAGCGGCCCAATACGCATAGTAATCGGGAAGGTGTCTGTGGGGAAGAATCATCTGATCCAGGTCATGAACGCCTATCCCGGCCAGTATCGACAGTACGAGAAGCAGGAGAAGAGATTCAACCTTGTTCCCTGTTTTTCGGTGTCGGATGACCAGATAAAACAGATAGGGGGAGATGAGCACATAACTGGCTCCCATGTATCCGAAAAATTTCAGATAGTGCGATGGGCCGGCCCAGGCGATCAGGAAAGGCATAATCAGGGTATACGCACCGGCCCAACGTTCCAAAACGGGGTTTTTGACCCGAACGAAGCGGAGGATGACCAGTAGGATGATATAAGAAAACCCCATGGTGAGGGTATAGATGAACCATAACCAGAGGCTGTGCTGTACGGGAACTTCCGTCAGGAAAAATGAGGAGGTATAGATGCCACTGCATAAACTTCCCAGGGAGAGCATGAGATAAAGCGACTCCGAGCGATGCCGTCTCCAGAGAAGAAATAAACCCAGCGCCAGGGAGACGTTCAGCACGCAGATCGTGATGGGGGTCGTGACTTCAATCAGATGGCGACGTTCATGGCGCGAGGCAAGTTCGGTGAAGGGGCCGAATTGCACGCTTTCCAGGCCGGACGATTCATTGGGGTAGCCCAGTATGGCAACGGAGATGATGTTGTTTCCCGGGTGTAAAAGACTGCCGGGGACGGGAAAAAGCAGGGGGCGGAAACTGTTGAGAGAAATCGGCTCGGTCAGGCGCCCACCGCAACCCACCAGAATTCCGTTGGCAAAAACTTGAGCATTGGCACTCAGTCGGGGTAAATAGATTCCCCAAAGATCGTGACTCGGGCGATCGAGATAAAAGGTAAATCGATACCATCCGGTTCCGCCTTGGTCGGGGTGGCTCGAATTCCAATTGTCGGGGAGCGTGACCGGGTTCCAATGCGCCGGATCTTCGGTGGGCAGAGAACTTTCCGGAGAAAAGATGAAGTAGCCTTGCGTCAACGTGGATACGGCAGCCTGAGCCGGAAAGTCGAACGGAAGGAAGCAGAGAAGGATCAGTAGGCGGAGGAGATGCCTGAGGGGAAGACGGTCGCGCCACGGTTTATGAATGATTGCCGTGCGCAGGAAAAGGGGAGAGCAGGGTAGGATCACGCCACAGTGACTTCTTGGAAAGTAGGGGCTGAAAGGGACGGCTTCGTTGTTTTTTCCCAAGCACAGGATGAAACGATGGCGCTGATGAGAGGAATCAGCACCTCTGACCCACTGGTTGAAAATTATAGATGAAATTGTTGCGGTTCAGGTGATTAATTTGAATCTGAGATACGACGATCGCCATCAGGGCTGATGACCGACCAGCACCTGAATCTGGGGATGCCGTGCAACCAGGGCCTTGAGTTGAAGCAAACTGATTCGATTTCGTACTCTGTCGCTGCTGAAACTGCCCGGTTCAACACTGTGCTCCCAGCCCCAGCGTGTGTGGCTCGTATCGCCGGTCAGGAGCACGGGGCCATGAGTAGTCCGTATCAGGTATGCCACGCTGCCGCGCGTATGTCCGGGCACGCTGAGGGCAAATACCGATCCATCACTGAAGATGTCGACTGCCGCTAATTCCTGCGCCGGATCGTTTGCTGCGCCAGCGAAGTTCCAGGTCTTCAAGGCGGGGCGACCCTCCAATGCGCGATCGGTCACTGCCCGAGTGAAGAAATGGGTCCAATGCCTCTCTTTCGTCTCTCCAGGGCCAACATATATTGGTGTGTCGAGAGGTATTTCCGAGAGCCCGCCAATGTGATCCGGATGCATATGCGTCAGAAACACGCCCCGCAGTGGCTCATTCTCCGTTTTCAGAACATTGGCCGGCCCAAGATGGAAACTGAGTCGATCCAGATGCATCTCATGCCGCATGACCAGGCCGGCCCCCAAACTGCCCGGATCGTGGGCCATTTGAGCCGAGAACCCCGTATCGATCAGGAACAGACCCCGAGTTGGATGGCGCAGCGCGTACAAGTAGACCTGGATGGGTTCCTCGCGCGCGCTCAGACCCGCAGACTTGGCTTCAGGGTTATCGAGATTGACCAAGCCCGATAGGTCGGCAATCCAATCCGCGCTGTTGAAGGTCTGTAGTTCGACGGGACCCGCTTGGTCCGCATGATCCAGGATCCGCTCCATTGCCGCCATTGAGATAGGGCGCCCGAGAGTGCCCGCTTCCTCGGAATGGGAAGTGGCAGTGCAGGCCTGGAGGGCCAGCAGGAGCCCCACCAACGCGCCAAGAAGCAGAAATTTGATTCCCATGGAGTGTTTTCGATGCATGACCGGTAAGTAAATGATAGGGATTCGGAGGACTGATGGGTATACTAGCGCATCATTTTAAAAATGGCGATTGGTTGTTTATTGATGTCACCATCCATTTGCGGATGGGCCAAGATGGCGGTGCGTTCAATGAAGTCGATGTTGCGTTGGGACGATCTGCAGTTGTTTCTAATGGTCGCGACGGAAGGTAGCCTGAGCGCCGCCGCGCGGCGTTTGCGGCTGGGCCAACCAACAATGAGTCGCCGCATGCATGAACTGGAGTTGCAGGTCGGCGAACCGCTGTTCAACCGGCTCTCACAGGGCAGCCCGCTGACGCTCGCTGGTCAGCGCCTGCTGCCCGCTGCTCAGCGAATGGCGGAATGGGCGGCAGAGGCACAAGCCAACCTAAGTCCCGGGAGTCTCAAGCGAACTCAGGGCACAGTACGAATCGCTGCGCCGCCAGGCGTTGCCGCTGAAATGCTGCTGCCACTCGTGGCGCGACTGCGCGTCAGCCATGCCGACCTGCATATTCAACTTCTCGCCAGCGTTGAGATTCTGAATCTTGCTCGTGGCGAGGCGGATTTGGCGCTTCGCACACACCGCCCATCTGACCCTGACCTGGAAATTCTCGATCAGGTCGACGGTTCATTGAGCGCATACGCAGCACCGTCGTACATCGCGCGATTGCCAGCCAATCCTCGCCTCGATCAAATCGATTGGATCGCCTGGGCACCCGCCTATGAGCACCTGCAACTGAACAGAGACCTTCAGGCTCATATTCCGGATTTTAAGCCAGCCTTCACTGCGGACGACTTCCTGATCCTGATCGCAGCATGCCGGGCTGGCGTGGGCGCGCTCCTTCTGGCGCGGGGCATGATGCGTCGCACCTTGCCGCAAGAACTGGTTGAGATACCTCTTGGGTCGGCTTTCAATCTTCAGGCTGAACTATTCTTGGTGGCCCACAAACGCCATCGGCAGTTGGGTAAACTCCATCCAGTCATCGCTGCCATCCATGAGGAATTCGAGGATGTTCGGCGCAGCGCCAAGCACGACCTCCTGTGAGGCTTTTGATTATTCCCGCTGGCCAAATTCCACACTCATTCACATTCATGTAGAGTCTGGGAAGGCCTGTTCGAGATGCGCGAACACTTCGGGCTTGGCTGGCGCATGTACTGCGTCCAGCGTGGCGAGATGCTGATCGTGATGCTCGCTGGCGGCGACAAGTCCACTCAGCAGGCCGACATTCGTCGAGCGATTGCGCTGGCGAAGTTTTTGGAGGATTGACCATGACCAAGAGGATCAAGGTTTCTGAACTTGCCGAGTTCGATGCATCTGAGTACCTGAACGGCGACGAAGATGTGGCGTCATACCTGACGGCCGTTCTTGAAGAGAACGACCCCGCGCTGCTGGCCGCTGCCCTCGGCGACATTGCCCGCGCACGTGGGATGTCGCAGGTTGCGAAGGATTCCGGCATTGCACGCGAAGCGCTGTACAAAGCCCTTCGGCCCGGCAGTGAGCCGCGCTTCGAGACGATCAGCCGCGTTTGCGCGGCCTTGGGCGTGCGCCTGATCGCGCAACCGATGCACCCGGCGCACTGACACCGATCTATTGCGGTCAAGTCATCTGGCCGGTGTTCAGTGTGTTGCCGATCTGGAAAAAAGATAGAGCACTATCACGCCAGAGACAATGAGCGCGATACCGATGAGTGATGCCACATCAAGAGGCTGACGGTAAATTATCCAACCGACCAGTATAATCAAGGCAACACCGACACCAGACCAGATAGCGTAGGCAACACCAAGCTGGATAGTACGTAGCGCGAGCGAAAGAAAGTAGAACGCTGACGCATATCCGGCCACCACAAGGAGCGATGCTTCCCAGCGGGTAAAGCCATTTGCTGCCTTGAGTGCAGAAGTTGCAACAACCTCGGATACGATTGCTATTGCCAGATACAACCATTGTATATTTCTTGTTAACCCATTCAAGTCAGGCATTCTGGCACGTCAGCAAGTAACATCTGACGTATCAGACACAATGATTTCCCGAAGTGCATGCACAAGCATTTCGCATTGCTCCGCCGTCCCTATCGAGATTCTCAGGAAATTGGAAACTCTGGGTTTTGGGAAGTGTCGGACCAGAATGTTGCGTTGCCGCAATTGATGTTGTATCTCCTGAGCAGGTTGCAACTTGTGTATCACGAAAAGAAAATTTGCCTTGGATGGCAGCACGCTGAAGCCCATGTCCATAAGCTGTATCGTGAGCCATTCCCGACTGTCTACGACTTGCTGACGTGTCGTTTCGAAATAGGAGAGGTCACAGATTGCGGCTTCAGCCCCTGCGAGGGCAAGCCGATCTAATGGATAAGAGTTGAAACAGTCCTTCACGATATTCAATGCGTCTATAAGATCAGTATTTCCGATAGCAAATCCAACCCGGAGCCCGGCAAGCGCTCGTGACTTTGAAACGGTTTGAATCACTAATAAATTTGGAAAGTCATTCACCAGGGAGACGGCGCTCTCCGCCCCAAAGTCCACGTAGGCCTCATCGATAACCACTACGGATGTCGGGCATTTCTCCAGTAGGATCCGGAGTTGCGAGCGACTCAGTGCGATTCCTGTCGGAGCGTTTGGATTAGCCAATACAATACCGCCATTCGGGCGAATATAATCCATTATATGGACCTGAAATTCGTTATCCAGTGGGATGGTCTCGAATTCAATCCCATAAAGAGCGCAGTAGACTGGGTAAAAACCATAGGTGACGTCAGGGAAAAGAATGGGCCGCTCGTGCTTCAACAGCGCGTGAAACGCATGCGCCAAAACCTCGTCCGAGCCATTTCCAAGGAAAATATTGGCTTGGCGCAGGCCATACATTTCGGCTATCGCCTGTTTTAGCGCACAGCCTTCGGGATCTGGATAGAGGCGCAAGTCCGCATTAATCATGCGCTGTAGGGCGCTCAAGACAGCTGGCGACGGAGGGTAGGGATTTTCATTCGTGTTCAGCTTGATCAAGCCGGCAATCGATGGTTGCTCGCCCGGTGTGTAAGGCTCGAGACTGCGAATACAGTCGCTCCATAACTCGTTCATTAGGGCAGAATCCTGTCACGGAAAGACGGTGGCAACATGTAACATCCAATTGCGGGTAGGTAGACTGAACCCCATGGTACCATACTTCATTTGATTTGCGACCTACGAGACATCAATGATAAAAATCAGCATCCTGTACCCGAACGACAAATGCTCGCGGTTCGATCTACGCTACTACATTGAAACGCACATGCCAATGTCCATTGAACTCCTGAGCGCTCACCCGGGGTTCAGAGGTGTTTCTGTAGAGCGCGGGGTCGGAGGTGGAATTCCGGGGACAGACGCGGCATACATTGCCATGTGCCACTTCTTGTTTGACTCGATAGAAAACTTCATGGTCGCCTTCACGACCAACGCGACAGTTCTCCAAGGTGACATGCCAAACTACACGGACATCGAGCCGGTTATTCAAGTCAACGAAGTGCTTATTTCTCGGTAACTATCCAAATTTGCCAAATCATCGCAAACGGCCATTAGCAAGGAGCAAAAATGCCAAGTGTCTTAATTGAAGTGCGGCGGAAATACACACTTGAGCAAGAGGTTGCCCTCATTGAGGCAGTCCACCTGGCCTTGCGCGAAGCTTTCAAAATTGTGCCTGGTGACAAAAATGTTCGTCTAATCGTGCATGAGCCTCATCGCTTTGCATACCCACCCGGTCGGGAGAAACCAGATTTTTATACGCACATCAGTATTGATGCATTTGCTGGTCGCTCTCTTGATGCAAAACGAAACCTGTACAAGGCCATTGTGAACAACCTTGAACCCTTTGGTATACCTAAGGACCACGTGAAAATTCTCCTCAGAGAAATTGCGAAAGAAAATTGGGGCATTCGCGGGGGTCAAGCAGGGTGTGATGTTGAGCTGGGTTTTAAGGTTGAGGTGTAGTACTCAAGCGGAACCGCGCAAAAGCGCACAGCGCTGTCGTCGGGCTGCGGACAATGTCAGAAATATACTTGTACAACGAATTTTCGGACATTATGGCAGGTAAACGGCATAGTGAGCAAAGGCTCGTATGATCTTGAGGTCGGCGTTAAAGTGAAATACTTCCGCGACAAAGCCACGAGCGCCTTTGTAATAAAGGGTGATGCTACTAACGCCGATGAGAACTGAAATGAGTTCGAACCGTAAGTCCGGAATTAGTTCGAGCGCCTTCTTCCAGTACGCCCCAACCGCATTTTTTCCTCGTAGCACTCCTGAGGGTTCGTCTGCGAGTTGGATGATCACAGGCGAGCACATTTCAAAGTCATCGGCATAGTGCGAAAGGATTCTGTTGAGATCATGCGTATTCCATGAATCTACCCAATCTGTCGCAAAATTCTCGGCAAAAGACTTATCCATTTTGAACTCGTTTTAATTTCCTTCCCCAAACATAATATCCCCTGATGTTGCCGCTCCCGCCGAATCTTCTTGTAGACCATGACCTCCTCCCGAATTGGTCTGAATTTTTCCTCGCCGATCATTCAGACCGTCATGATCCCACTCATGACGGTCACCGCTTGCCCAGTCAGCAATACCCGAGCCGACTTGAGTTCGCACCCTATTGAGCCGCCTCGCTTCGAGATCTGTCTGGCATTCAGGAGGGTTTTGCCCAACCTCTGAGCCCAGTAGGGGGCCAGTTCACAATGGGCAGAGCCACAGACCGGATCTTCGGGAACACCGTATTTGGGTGCAAAAAAGCGACTGACGAAGTCGACTGACCTCCCTGGCGCGGTGACGATGACACCCCGCAGATCCAGTTGTGCCAATAGGTCGAAATGGGGTTGAAGGGCCAAAACCGTCTCCTCGTCCTCGAAGACGGCCAGATAATCCTCGGCGCACCATACCTCCACTGGCGCACATCCCAAACCTTCCGCCAGTCGGTCGGGACAGGGGCGCCGCCTGGACGGCAAGGCGGGAAAATCCATTTCCAGGCCCTGCGCATTTTTTTGTACCGACAGTTTTCCGCTCAAGGTATCGAATACCAGCAAGTTTCCAGGATAACCGAGATGTTCGAACATCACATGAGCCGTGGCCAGGGTGGCATGGCCGCAAAGGGTGACTTCCCTGGTCGGGGTAAACCAGCGCAGTTCGAGTCCGTCTTTGGAAGGGACGAAGAATGCAGTTTCCGAAAGATTGTTTTCCGCTGCAATGGACTGAAGCAGTTCATCATCCAACCACTGTTCCAGGGGGCAAACGGCAGCCGGATTCCCCTCGAAAGGTCGGGAGGCGAAGGCGTCCACCTGAAAGATTTCAAGGTTCATGTCTGGGTCATTTCCCGAAAAACTTCTCCATGGATTCTGCCAGTTCCAGGGCTCGATGGGTTCCTCGGGCACGCAACCCTTGAAGTACGCCATCCCGGTTTGGTTCAGGCTGATTCTGGCTGATTTTCCATTTTCCGAGCAGACGGGTGATGGTGAGTTCGATGCCGACGATGGAACCCGTCAGGCGTTCGATAAAGTCAGGGGGCGCGTCCGCCACTGACCAGGGGGAATCAAGGGCCGACTCCTGTTGTACGGTGAGTGATCGGCTCTGTTCCCGGACCCATGCTGCGTCATCGATGATGCGTAACTGACCATAAGCATGGACGACGGCGTAATTCCAGGTGGGAACCCCCTTACCATTCTCCTTTGCCGTGGGATACCAAGAGGGTGAAACATAACCATCCGGGCCATGGAATATGATCAGGGATTCAATTTCCGGATGGATATTTTTCCACGCCGGATTGGCGCGGGCCATATGGCCTTGCAAAGTGCCGAAGGGAACCGGTTCTGGCGCGAGATGGAAGGGAATGTGATTGGCCTCCATCCCGGAGGCCGAGAGCGTCACCAGCGTTCCCAAGGAGTGAGAACGGATCAGTCGATGCAGGACCTCGACTCGGGATTCTTCGAAGAGGGGTGGGATATACACGATATTTCCTCGCGGGGACCGACCGTAACTATAACCCCAACTCGCTCAATCCGGGACATGATGCTATCCCGGCGAGGTCCGAATCATGGTGCTGATGAGAGGAATCGAACCTCTGACCTACTGATTACGAATCAGTTGCTCTACCAACTGAGCTACATCAGCACTTGAACGGGGGTATTATACCGGATTCTGGGTATGTCATGAATCTTCTCAAATCTCTCGCCCAAACCAGCAGCATGACGTTGCTCTCACGCATCCTTGGCTTTCTGCGCGATGTGGTGGTGGCGCACGCCTTTGGCGCAGCGGGTGAAACGGATGCTTTTGTGGTGGCTTTCCGGCTCCCCAATCTGTTGCGTCGCCTGTTTGCCGAAGGGGCTTTCTCGCAAGCCTTCGTTCCATTATTGGCGGCCCAACGCGCCAAACATGGGGACAAGGCGGCGCGGCGTTTGGTGGACCATGTGGCCAGCGTATTGATGGTGGCATTGTTGGTGACGACGCTGCTGGGTGTTCTGTTTGCCCCGCAGATCGTATGGGTGACGGCTCCCGGGTTTCACCAGAATTTGGCCGAATTTACCCTGACCACCCGATTGCTGCGCATCACTTTCCCCTATATATTTTTCATTGCCCTGGTTGCTTTGTCTGCCGGGATCCTCAATACCTGGAACCGTTTCTGGGTCCCGGCCATCACTCCGGTATGGCTGAATATCGGATTTCTGCTTTTTGTACTGGCATTTTCCCGATTTTTCACGCCCCCCATTGCGGCCTTGGCCTGGGGCGCCTTTGCGGGAGGGGTGATGCAACTTCTCTTTCAGTGGCCCTTCCTGCGCCAGTTGCAGATGGTGCCACGATGGCGCTGGGATATCTCTGATCCGGGCGTGCGACGGGTATTGAAATTGATGGGGCCGGCAGTGATCGGGGTGTCGGTGGGACAGATCAGTTTGTTGTTGAGTACCCTGTTTTCGTCCTACTTGCCGACCGGCAGCATTTCCTGGCTGTTTTATGCCGATCGTCTGATGGAGTTTCCCACGGGATTGCTGGGGGCGGCCTTGGGTACGATCCTGTTGCCCAGTTTGGCGCGCAGCCATGCGACAGACGATCAGGTCGGTTATTCGGCCTTGCTGGACTGGGGGTTGCGGCTGACCCTGATGTTGACGTTGCCCGCCGCATTGGCGCTGGCTTTGATCGGGGTGCCCTTGATTTCCACCTTGTTCATGCGGGGGGCCTTTGGTCCCCAGGATGTTCTGCAGGTCGATCTGGCGCTGCTGGCCTATAGTTTCGGGTTGATGGGCCTGATCAGCATCAAGATTCTGGCGCCAGGGTTTTATGCCCGTCAGGATATCAAGACCCCGGTCAAGATCGCCCTGCTGATCCTGGTGCTCACTCAGGGGATGAACGCCCTGTTCATCGGTCCCCTGCATCATGCTGGTCTGGCCCTGGCGACCAGCCTGGGGGCCTGTGGTAATGCCGGTTTGTTATATTGGGGGCTGCGTCGACGTGACGTATATCGGCCTGGGCCGGGTTGGTCCGGGTTTTTGCTGAAACTGGGGATGGCGCTGGGGGTGATGGGAGCGGTGCTCTGGATCGGCCAGGGAGCGAAGTCTTTCTGGTTGACGGCTTCTTTTGGTGCCCGGCTGGGGCATTTGGCCCCATTGCTGGTAGGGGCTGCAGGCAGTTACTTTGCAACCCTGTGGGGTTTGGGGTTTCGGTTACGCGATTTTTCCCGGCATGCTGTGCCACAAGCCGAAAGCCAAACCGAGCAGTAACAGGGAGAGCCCTGCACGGGTGACCCTTTCAGGTAAATGATGGTTGAGCCGGGTGCCTACCCACAGCCCTGGGAGTGATCCTGCCAGGAGAGCAACCAACAAGGTCCCATCCACATGCCCCAAACGCAGATGTCCCAATCCGGCCAGTAAGGTCAACGGCACCGCATGGGCCAACTCCGTGCCGACAATGGTGGAAAAACTGAAACCAGGGTAGAGAACCAGCAGCAGTGCAGTCCCCAGAGCGCCACCGCCCACCGAAGAAAGGGTGACGAGAATGCCGATAAAAAATCCCAGTATCGGAGTCCAGACCCACGCGTGCGGGGTGTTTGCCTGTTTGGGTGGGGTGCGCCGTTTCCAGAGGGCCAGGGTGGTGAGTGTCAGGGCTACGACCAATCCCTGGCGCAACGTTTGATCCAGCAGGGGACTGGCAGGAATCCGCTGCAAAATCCAGAGGGTGAGTCCGCTTCCCGGCAGACTGCCCACCAGCAGCCAACCCGCCGTGCGCCAGGATACATTGCCGTGGCGCTGGTGGCAGGCAACGGCCCCGGCCTTGGTCAGTGCTGCGTAGAGCAGGTCGGTTCCAATGGCCGTTGCGGGGGGGATGCCAAAGCCCATGACCAGCAGGGGGGTCATGAGGGATCCCCCTCCGATTCCGGTCATTCCGATCAGGAGTCCCCCCGCAGCGCCGGACAGGATGAAATTGACGAGCATGCCAGGGGGTTCCCCGAAAGAGTGATGAAGAGTTTGGAACAGAGCATACCCGAGGTGTTATAGAAAACTAAGTAATAAGTTATTGTATGTACCTAACCAATGATTATAATGAACTCTGGGCCTGTGACGGGAGGATGTCTCATGAAATTACAGCAATTGCGCTATCTGGTGGAAGTGGCTGAGGCTGGATTGAATGTATCCCAGGCAGCCGACAACCTGTTCACTTCACAGCCCGGCGTGAGCAAGCAGATTCGTTTGCTCGAAGATGAATTGGGCGTAGAGATTTTCGTGCGCAATGGCAAGCGGGTGGTGAGTGTCACGCCGGCGGGGCAAGAAATTCTGACCCTGGCTCGCCGGGTCTTGCTGGAAGCGCGTAACCTCAAGACGGCAGGACAGGAGTTCAGCCGTCAAAGGGCAGGCCAATTGACCATTGCCACCACCCATACCCAGGCGCGGTATGTGCTTCCTCCCGTGATCATGCAGTTTGCACAGCGTTATCCCGAGGTCAAGTTGGTGCTTCATCAAGGGAATCCCCTGCATGTGGCGCAGGAAGTCGTGGCGGGACGGGCGGATCTGGCCATTGCCACGGAAGGATTGGACCTGTTTCCCGATTTGCGCATTCTGCCTTGTTACCAGTGGAACCGCATTCTGGTGGCCAAGCCCGATCATCCCCTGCTGGCGTTGGAACATTTGACCCTGGAGGCATTGGTCCAGTACCCCATGATCACCTATGACCATGCCTTTACGGGACGCGCCCGGATCAATCAGGCCTTCGAGCGCCATGGGCTATCGCCTAACGTGGTGCTGACGGCGCTGGACGCCGACGTGATCAAGACTTATGTGCGCGTGGGGATGGGTGTGGGGGTCATCGCGGCCATGGCCTATGATCAGAACCTGGATCAGGATCTGAGGGCGCGGGACATGGCGCATCTGTTTGATCCCAGTCTGACCCGCATCGCCCTGCGGGCAGGAACCTATCTGCGGGGTTTCGTGTATGACTTCATACAACTTTTTGCGCCCGCGCTGGATCGTGCCCGAGTCGAGGAGGCCCTGGCTACCCCGGCCGGGAGTTCCGATGACGAGAGTTCCTGAGGCGGGAAGGCTCTCATGATAGAATCTTACCTTTTGAATTGACCCATGAAACGCATCTCCATCGATCATTTGCCGGTAGGGACCGTGGGTACGGCCCTGACTCTGGGCAATTTCGACGGCGTTCATCGAGGTCATCAGGCCATGCTCGAATGTCTGGTGAAAGAAGCCGGCGTGCGCGGGTTGGTTCCCATGGTCTTGACCTTCGAACCTTATCCCCGGGAGTTTTTTGAGGGGGCTTCCGCTCCTCCACGCCTGACTTCCCTGACGCGCAAGTATCTGTGGATGACGCAGATGGGGGTGGACCAGGTGCGGGTTTTGCGCTTCAATGCAGCCCTGGCTGCCCTGTCCGCCGCCGATTTCGTACAACGCGTATTGGTGCAGGGATTTTCGGCGCGCTGGGTGTTGGTAGGGGATGATTTTCGTTTTGGAGTCCATCGCCAGGGAGATTTCTCTCTATTGCGCGAGATGGGCCGGACCTTGGGTTTTGAATGCGCAGCATTGCAGAGCGTGCAGATTGCAGGCGAACGTATTTCGAGCAGCGCCATTCGCGCCTGTTTGAGCGCAGGTGACCTCACGCGGGCAGCGACCTTGCTGGGGCGTTCCTTCTCTTTGGTGGGGCGAGTGGGGTATGGCCATCAGTTGGGTCGCTCCCTGGGGTTTCCGACCTTGAATCTGGCGTTGCGGCATCGGCCTCCCCTGTCAGGGGTATTCGTGGTGGAAGTGTGCGGTCCCGCCCCTCACCCTCTGCCCGGGGTCGCCAGCTTGGGGCATCGGCCCACGGTGAACCCCCTCGATGCCCCGTTGCTGGAGGTCCACCTGTTTGATTTCGAGCGGACGATCTATGGGCAACGGGTGGAAGTACGCTTTTTGCATAAATTGCGCGATGAACGGCATTTTGCGAACACGGATCAACTGGTGGCACAGATGCGTGCGGACGCTGAAGCGGCGCGTGCCTACTTTGCTCAGTCACTCATTCAGGATGCATCATGACCGATTACAAGGACACACTCAATTTGCCGGAAACTTCGTTTCCCATGCGTGCGGATCTGGCGCGACGGGAACCGCGCTGGCTGGAAACCTGGCAGCAACAGAAACGCTACCGGCAATTGCGGGACCATTGCCAGGGGAGACCCCGCTTCATCCTTCATGATGGTCCTCCCTATGCCAACGGTAACCTCCATATCGGTCATGCCGTCAACAAGATCCTCAAGGACATCATCGTCAAGAGTCGCACGCTGTCCGGTTTTGATGCCCCTTATGTGCCAGGCTGGGACTGTCACGGTCTGCCCATCGAACTGCAAGTGGAAAAGGAGCATGGACGCCACCTTCCCCCTGCCCGTTTCCGCGAACTTTGCCGGGCCTATGCCGCAACCCAGGTGAGCCGGCAGAAAGCCGATTTCATTCGCCTGGGGGTGATGGCAGATTGGGATCATCCTTATCTCACCATGGATCCGGAAACGGAAGCCGGCATTCTTCGAACCTTGGTCAGGATCTGGGAAGCCGGGTACCTGAAACCGGGTCTCAAACCTGTCAACTGGTGCCCGGAATGTGGCTCGGCCCTGGCGGAAGCCGAAGTGGAATACGAGGAACGTACTTCACCGGCCATCGATGTGGCTTTTCCGGTGCAGGATGGGGAGGGGTTGGCCCGCTGTTTTGGCTTGAAGGTCTTGCCGGGCCCTGCCTTTGCCGTGATCTGGACGACCACCCCCTGGACCCTGCCGGCCAACCAGGCGGTGGCGGTGCATCCGGAACTGGCTTACGAACTGGTGCAGACGACGCGCGGACTGCTGCTCCTGCAGGAAAGTCTGCGGGCCAGCGCGCTCCTGCGCTACGGGCTGGAAGCGCAGCATGTGTGGGGGCCTGTCAAGGGAGCACTTCTTGAACATCTTCCCCTGCAGCACCCCCTGGCGGAACGCACCGTTCCCCTGATCTGTGGCGAACACGTGACTGTGGAGGCGGGAACCGGGTTGGTTCATACGGCGCCGTCCCATGGCGTGGAAGATCATCAGGTGGGTTTGCGCTATGGATTGAGTGTCGACCATTTGATGGATGACCGCGCCGTCTTTCTGCCCGAGGTGCCCTTGGTGGGCGGGCTCAAGGTTTGGGCGGCCAATGCGGTGCTGGTGGAGGCACTGGCGGGACGGGAACGGCTGCTTGCCCATGTGCCCCTTCAACACAGTTATCCCCATTGTTGGCGTCACAAGACTCCCATCATCTTTCGGGCCACGCCGCAGTGGTTCATCGTCATGGATACGCCGGGCACGGAGAAACCTGCACTGCGCCCACTCAGCCAGAAGGCGGTGGCGGAAACCCGTTTCTATCCCGCCTGGGGGCGTGCCCGTTTGTCGGCCATGATCGATAATCGGCCGGACTGGTGTGTGTCGCGCCAACGTGCCTGGGGGGTGCCCATCCCGTTTTTCGTCCATCGTCAAACGGGCGCCTTGCACCCGGAGACCTCGTCACTGGCGGAAAAAGTTGCTTTGGCCGTGGAGAAGGAGGGAATTGAGGCCTGGTTCAGCACGCCGCCGGAAATCTGGTTGGGTGCGGCAACCGAAGAATATCGTCCTCTGACGGATACCCTGGATGTCTGGTTCGATTCTGGTTCCACCCATGCGACCGTCCTGGGACAACGTCCTGAACTGGGTTTCCCGGCAGATCTGTACCTTGAAGGCTCGGACCAGCATCGCGGCTGGTTTCAGTCGTCGCTCCTGACCGGCGTGGCCCTTCACGGGTATGCGCCCTACCGGGCCCTGTTGACCCATGGCTTCGTGGTGGACGGGCAGGGACGCAAGATGAGCAAGTCTATGGGCAACGTGGTGGTGCCGCAGACCGTGATGAAAGAGTTGGGTGCGGATAGTCTGCGTCTCTGGGTAGCGAGTACGGATTATTCGGGAGAATTATGCTTGTCGAAGGAGATCCTCGACCGGGTCGTGGAAGCCTACCGTCGCCTGCGGAATACCCTGCGCTTCCTGCTTGCCAACCTGGTGGATTTTGATCCTCAGAGGGATGCCCTGGCGACGGAGTCCTGGCTCACCCTCGATCGCTATGCGTTGACCTTGACCCGCGAAGTGGATGAAATGGTTCGGAAAGGGTATGAACAAAACGAGTTTCATCAGGTCACCCAACGTTTGCTGACCTTCTGTTCCGAGGATCTGGGCGCGTTTTATCTGGATATTCTGAAGGATCGGCTCTATACCGCAGGAAAGGATTCCCGACCCCGGCGCGCGGCGCAGAATGCCCTCTGGCACATCACCCAGGCGTTGACGCGCTGGCTGGCCCCCGTTCTGACCTTTACGGCAGAAGAGGTCTGGGCGACCTTGCAGGGAAAGACCCCGGAAACGGCCTCTTCCGTATTTCTGGAACAATGGCATGTACTGCCAGGGTTGACGGGGGAGACGGCATTGCGTTCGCGGTGGGATCAATTGCGCGCGTTGCGCGAACAGGTCAGAAAACATCTGGAACCCCTGCGTGCTGCAGGGGCCCTGGGCTCCTCCCTTCAGGCAGAGGTGACGTTGCACGCCCAGGGGGCATCCTGGCAGGCATTGCAGGCATTGGGCGACGATCTTCGTTTTCTGTTCATCACGTCGCAGGCCAGGGTGGTCTTTGACCCAATGTCGGACTGGCCTGAGGGTACCCTTGCTCTGGAGGTGCCCGGGCCGGAGGGGACCTGGAGCGTGGGGCTGCAGATTGCCTTGACGCAGGGCACCAAATGCCCTCGTTGCTGGCATTATCGCCCGGTATCGGGGACCTTGCCGGAACATCCGCACCTTTGTGACCGCTGTACCCGCAACTTGTTCGGGACGGGGGAGGATCGCCAGCATGCGTAGTTTGGGATTGGGCTGGCTGCTCGCCCTGGGGGTGGTGGCGGTGGATCAGGTCAGCAAGGCCTGGGTGCGCGGACATCTCGTGCCGGGGCAGGTGGTGCGGGTGACCGACTGGTTCGACTGGGTGCTGGCCTTCAATCAGGGTGCGGCGTTCAGTTTCCTGGCCACTTCAGGGGGGTGGCAGAAAGGGTTGTTCAGTGGCATCGCCGTGCTTGCCATCGTCGTGCTCAGCATCCTGATCTGGCGCCATGCCACGGAGCACTGGTTTTGCACCGGACTGGCGCTGATCATGGGCGGGGCCCTGGGCAATCTGGTGGACCGTCTGGTGGCGGGAGAGGTGACGGATTTCGTGCAATGGCATGTGGGGCAACATTATTGGCCGGCTTTCAACGGAGCGGATTCAGCCATCACGGTGGGTGTGGTCATGCTGTTGCTGGAGGGGCAGGGCAAGCGTCCGCCTGCCAAAGCGAAAGAGGATTCAGGGAGGCCTACCCCATGAGCGGACAACAGTTTTTTGTGATTCTGGCCAATCCCCGTGGTTTCTGTGCGGGGGTGGATCGGGCCATCGAGATCGTGGAACGGGCCCTCGAACGTTTCGGTCCGCCGATCTATGTGCGGCATGAGGTGGTGCATAACCGTTTCGTGGTGGAAAACTTGCGTCGTCAAGGGGCGGTTTTCGTGGATGAGTTGGCCCAGGTGCCCACGGGTTCCACGGTCGTGTTCAGTGCCCATGGGGTCTCCATGGCTGTGCGGGACGAAGCGGAGGCGCGCGGCCTGCATGTGTTCGATGCCACCTGTCCTCTGGTCACCAAGGTCCACACCGAAGTGGCCCGTTTGCATGCAGCCGGCCAGGAAATCGTCATGATCGGCCATCGCGGACACCCCGAGGTGGAAGGAACGCTGGGGCAGGCTCCTGACCGCATCTATCTGGTGGAAACGCCAAAGGATGTGGAAAATTTGCAGGTCAGTCATCCGGAGCGACTGGCCTATGTCACACAGACTACCTTATCGGTGGATGATGCACAGCGCGTGATCGATGCCCTTCGCCTTCGTTATCCGGCCATCCAGGGCCCGCGCAAGGACGACATCTGCTATGCCACACAGAACCGTCAGGATGCCGTCAAGGTTTTGACACGGAGCGCGGATTTGGTCATCGTAGTGGGTTCTCCCACCAGTTCCAATTCGAATCGTCTGCGCGAAGTGGCGCTCCATCGCGGCCTCGAGGCTTATATGGTGGACCGCGCCGATGATTTGGATCCGGCCTGGCTGGTGGGGAAACACCGCGTGGGAGTCACCGCCGGGGCCTCCGCTCCTGCCGTTTTGGTTCAGGAAGTGGTCGCCCGTCTGAAACAACTGGGGGCGCAGGGGGTTCAGGAACTGGAGGGGACGCCGGAACGCGTGGTTTTCCCCCTGCCCAAGGCCCTGGCATGATTCAGGCTGGTTTTCCTTCCGGTGGATTCCGGATGCGGCGAAAGGGGAGGGTCAGCAATCCCTAATTGAGGGAAGCGACGGGGCGCATGCGAATGACGATGTCCAGCCCTTCCTGACGCATGCCGGGCGGGAGGGGCGGAAGCCCGACGATCTGCAGGTCAGGCGCTTCGATGTCATACAGTTCGCCTTTTTCGACGTCGAAGAGATGGGGGTGAGAGCCCATGAACGTATCGTAGAAAATCCGTTCCGGATCGACGACGACGCGCCGGACCAGGCCTTTTTCTTCAAACAGGTTGAGCGTATTGTAGATGGTGGCCTTGGAAACTTCGGCATGGGTCAGATTGACCTGGCTGAGCAACTGATCGGCCGACACATGCTGGCGTCGGGAAAACAATGCCTGGGCAATGACCAGACGCTGGTGCGTGGGGATGATGTCGAAAGTCCGCAAGCGATCCACCAACTCAGCGCGATCGGGTACCATGCTCACTCCCTTCTCCTTACCTTACTATTAGATCCAGTCTCGACTATACCTTATCCCCTTGCCAATTTCAATTTCCCTGGATTTTTTCTTTCTGCGGGATTGATAATCCTTGGCTAACAGGTTAGAATCCGAGGTTTCCGTTAATGTTAATGATGCGTGACAGTATTTCCGTCCGCCAGAGGTGATCCAAAATGGCCAATTCCGCTCAAGCCGAAAAACGCGCCCGTCAGGCCCAAGCCCAGCGCGCGCACAACATGTCCTTGCGTTCCACGTTGCGTACCGCCATCAAGAAGGTGCGCAAGGCCGTTCTGGAAGGAGACAAGGCTGCTGCACAGAAGGTGTTTCAAGCGGCTACTTCCACCATTGACCGAATCTCCGACAAGAAAATCATTCACAAGAATTCTGCGGCGCGTACCAAAAGTCGGTTGTCTGCCGCGATCAAGGGAATGAGTGCCTGATTGCCCTTTGGTTTCCGGTTGAAGGGGTGAATCCCTGCGGCGGCGGTAGGCATATCGTCGCCGTTTTTGTTTTATCGCTTTCTTGAATGGGGAGAGTGCATGGACCATTTACTCAATACCTATGCTCGGTTGCCTGTGGCTTTCACCCATGGTCAGGGAGTTTGGCTGTGGGATGAGGCGGGGCGCGTTTACCTGGACGCCTTGGCGGGCATTGCCGTCAATGGGCTGGGCCATGCGCATCCTCGTCTGGTGCGCGCGATTGCCGACCAGGCGGGTCAGTTGATCCATACCTCGAATATTTATCGCGTGTTGCGCCAGGAACAGTTGGCGGAACGGTTGTGCCGCATTGCCGGAATGGACGGGGTCTTTTTCTGTAATTCGGGGGCAGAGGCCAACGAAGCGGCCATCAAACTGGCCCGCTTGTACGGACATCAGCGGGGCATCGAGATGCCTGCCCTCATTGTCATGGAACGAGCCTGGCATGGGCGGACCATTGCCACCCTTTCGGCGACCGGCAGCCGTAAGGCCCAGGCGGGGTTTGAACCGCTGGTGTCCGGTTTCGTGCGCGTTCCCTATAACGATCTGGACGCCGTGGCGACGGTGGCCGAGCGTAATCCCAATGTGGTTGCGGTTCTGCTGGAACCCATTCAGGGGGAGGGCGGCATCCATGTGGCGGATCACGCCTACCAACGAGGTTTGAAGCAACTGTGCGAAGAACGCCAGTGGCTCTATATGGTGGACGAAGTCCAGACGGGCATCGGTCGGACCGGCGATTGGTTTGCTACCCAACAGGCCGGGGTTTCTCCCGATGTCCTGATTCTGGCCAAGGGTCTGGGTTC
This sequence comes from Pseudomonadota bacterium, assembly GCA_021832305.1. Classification (GTDB taxonomy): domain Bacteria; phylum Pseudomonadota; class Gammaproteobacteria; order Burkholderiales; family Ferrovaceae; genus Ferrovum. The sequence goes on from JAKBLB010000006.1 coordinate 22,085, forward strand.
CGGTGTCCCCATTGGCGCGTGTCTGGCGCGCGGGAGAGCGGCCGAGGTGTTCAAGCCCGGAAATCACGGCACGACCTTTGGAGGCGGACCATTGGTGTGCGCGGCTGCCCTGGCCACTCTGGAGATCATGGAATCCGAAGGATTGCTGGCCAATGCACGGGAACGCGGGGAACAATTGTGTGCCGGACTTGAAACGGGGCTGGCTTCGATGGCGGGAGTCGTGGCGATTCGCGGGCAGGGATTGATGGTGGGCATCGAACTGGATCGTCCCTGTGGTGCCTTGGTCAAATTGGCTCTGGAGAAGGGATTGTTGATCAATGTCACCTCGGACAACGTCATTCGGCTGCTTCCGCCGTTGATCATCGAAAAAACGGAAATCGACCGGCTGCTGTCAGATTTGATTCCTCTGGTGCGGCAGTTTTTGGAGGGGGCATGAAGCATTTTCTTCAGTTCAAGGATTTCACTCAAGAGGAATTCGACTACCTTTTTCAGCGTACCCGGCATCTCAAGGCGCTTTTCAAGTCCTACACCATCTACCATCCCCTCAGGGATCGCATGTTGGCCATGGTGTTCGAGAAGCACAGCACGCGCACGCGGGTATCCTTCGAGGCCGGCATTCACCAGTTGGGCGGTTCGGCCATCAACCTGACCACAGGGGAAACCCAGTTGGGACGCGGAGAGCCCATCGAGGACGTGGCGCGGGTGGTGTCGCGGATGGTGGACATCGTCATGATCCGTACTTTCGATCAGTCCATCCTCGAGCGTTTTGCGGTGCATTCCCGTGTTCCGGTCATCAATGGGCTGACCAATCAATATCATCCCTGCCAGATCATGGCAGATATCTTCACCTTCATGGAGCAACGTGGTTCTCCAGCGGGCAAGACCGTGGCCTGGGTGGGGGATGGCAACAACATGTGCGCCACCTGGTTACAGGCGGCCGCCTTGTTCGGGTTTCAGTTGCACGTCTCGACTCCACACGGCTATGCCTTGGACACCCAGGCCGCCACTTCCGAAGAATTGGCGCATCTGAGTGTCTTTGAAGATCCCATGGATGCGGTGCGGGGAGCACATCTGGTGACCACGGATGTTTGGACCAGCATGGGCTACGAGGCTGAAAGCGAGGTGCGGCGCGAGGTCTTTGCAGATTTCCGGGTGGATGAGGAAATGATGGGGCGGTCCCATCCCGAGGCCTTGTTCATGCATTGCCTGCCCGCCCATCGGGGAGAAGAAGTGTCTGCCGGAGTATTGGAAGGGGCACAAAGTGTGGTGTGGGATGAGGCAGAAAATCGTCTGCACGTGCAAAAAGCATTGATGGAATATTTGCTTCTGGGTCGTCTGGAGACAGCGTGATTCACGGCAATGATCGACAAGGAAAGAGCGGTGATGAGTGATATCAGGAAAGTTGTATTGGCCTATTCCGGGGGGCTCGATACCTCGGTCATTCTCAAGTGGTTGCAGGATACCTACCAATGTGAGGTGGTGACCTTTACGGCAGACATCGGGCAAGGGGAGGAGTTGGAGCCGGCGCGGCGCAAAGCCATGCAGTTCGGGATCCGGCAGATTTTTATCGAGGACCTGCGCGAGGAGTTCGTGCGTGACTTCGTCTACCCCATGTTTCGCGCCAACACGATTTATGAGGGCGAGTACTTGCTGGGGACCAGTATTGCCCGTCCTTTGATCGCCAAGCGCCAGATCGAGATCGCCCGACAGGTGGGCGCCGATTCGGTTTCTCACGGAGCAACGGGTAAGGGAAACGATCAGGTGCGTTTCGAACTGGGCTATTATGCGCTCGAACCCAACATCAAGGTGATTGCCCCCTGGCGTGAATGGGATCTGACTTCGCGCGAAAAATTGCTGGCCTATGCCGAATCCCACGGGATCCCCGTGGAGATGAAACATAAGAACGGCGGCAGTCCCTACAGCATGGATGCCAACCTGCTGCACATTTCCTATGAAGGCAAAGGCCTGGAAGATCCGGCGCGCGAGCCCGAAGCGGACATGTGGCGCTGGACCGTGGCACCTGAAGCGGCACCGGATCAACCCCAATATCTGGAACTGACCTTCGAGAAAGGCGACGCCGTCACCTTGAACGGGGTATCCATGACGCCTGCGGTTTTATTGGCCGAACTCAATCGCGTGGGTGGACAGCATGGGATTGGTCGCCTGGATCTGGTGGAAAACCGCTTCGTCGGAATGAAATCGCGCGGGTGCTATGAGACACCCGGCGGAGCGATTTTGCTCAAGGCGCACCGGGCCATCGAATCGCTGACCCTGGACCGTGAAGTGGCGCACCTCAAGGATGATCTGATGCCCCGCTATGCGGCCCTGATTTATAACGGGTACTGGTGGAGTCCGGAGCGGCGGGCCCTGCAAACCCTGATCGACCATACGCAGCAGACCGTCAATGGGTGGGTTCGCCTCAAGTTGTACAAGGGGACGGTGATGGTAGTTGGGCGCGAGTCCCGGACGGATTCCCTCTTTGATCCGACCATCGCCACCTTCGAGGACGATGGGGGCGCGTACCAGCAGGCGGATGCGGCGGGGTTCATTCGCCTCAACGCGCTGCGCATGCGCATTGCCGCCCGTTTGCAGCGCCAGGGGTAAATAGAGATGCCTTCTTTCGATATCGTTTCCGAAGTGGACAAGCAGGAAGTGCGCAATGCCGTGGAACAGGTCAACCGGGAAGTGGGGACGCGCTTCGACTTCAAGGGCTCTGATGCCCGGGTGGAACAAAATGAGTATGTGTTGACGGTATACGCCGACGATGCGTTCAAGTTGGAACAGGTCAAGGAAATTTTGCGCCTCAAATTGGTCAAGCGGGGCATTGATATCCGCACCCTGGATTTTGGCAAGGAAGAAACCATTGGTGGCGGCAAGGTCAAGCAGGTCGTGACGATCAAGGTGGGGGTGGAAACCGAATTGGGCAAGAAGATCGTCAAATTGCTCAAGGACAGTAAACTCAAGGTGCAGGGGAGTTTGCAGGGGGACACGGTGCGGGTCAGCGGGGCCAAGCGCGACGTCTTGCAGGAAGCCATCGCTCTGTTGCGCGCCAGTGAACTGGAGATTCCTCTCCAGTTCAATAACTTCCGCGACTGAAGGCGCCGAGCTCTACATTCTGGAGCCAATGTCGCAGGTGACAGTGGCTGCCTTCCAGAAGCAGGACATCGAAACGACAGTGTGCAGGAAGACCGTGGCGTGCCAGGTAGTGTTGTGCGGTCAGCCACCAGCACCGCTGTTTGCGGGCGTCGATGCTTTCGATCAAAAGGGAACTGGTCCGCTGCCGCCAGCGTACTTCCATGAAAATCAGGGTAGTGCCGTCCCGCGCAATCGCATCGATTTCACCGAATCGGCATCGGTAATTGCGGGCGATGAGGGTCAGTCCCTGCTGTTGCAGAAACTGGGCGGCCCATTCTTCTGCTGTACTGCCTTTCTGGTTCATGGAGAGTTCCTTGACACATTTTCCCTCGCACGCTTCTACACTTCCCGGATCAGAGGGCACGCTTTATGTGGTCGCGACTCCCATCGGCAATTTGGGAGATATGACCCTGCGCGCCATCGAAGTATTGCGCAAAGTGGACCTGATTGCGGCCGAGGATACCCGTACCTCCCGTCCCATGCTGGATCATTTCGGCATTATGGCGCCCCTGGTATCCCTGCATCAGCACAATGAACGCAAAAAAGCACAACTCCTGATCCATACATTGCAGGAAGGGCGGTCTGTGGCCTTGATTTCCGATGCGGGAACTCCTGCCATCAGTGATCCCGGCGCACGGGTAGTGGATGAGGTCCTGAAGGCCGGCGCGAAGGTTGTGCCGATTCCCGGGGTCAGTGCGGTGACGACGTTGCTGTCGGTAGCGGGGATGACCTGCCCCCAATTTTATTTCCATGGGTTTTTGCCGGCCAAAAAGGGTGAACGCCAACGTCAAATTCAATCCCTGGCGGATTTGACTGCCGTAGTGGTCTTTTATGAGGCGCCCCACCGTATTCTGGCCACGTTGACGGTGTTGGCCCAGGAATGGGGCGGAGCCCGCCGCGTGACCCTGGGGCGCGAGTTGACCAAGCGCTTCGAGACCCTGCACCGTTCTACACTCGAAGAGGCCGTCCGTTGGGTACAGGCCGACTCCAACCAGCAGCGTGGGGAATTTGTGCTGGCCATCGAGCCGGCCCCCGAGATCGCTCAGGCCAGCACGGTGCTGGATCCGTCCCAGGAACGCTGGTTGGCCGTTTTATTGGCCCATTTGTCGGTCAAGGAAGCCGTGCATGTGATGGGCGAGGCGACGGGCTTGCCGCGCAATCCGCTCTATGCCGAAGCGCTACGCCTCAAAGGGTCCTGAGCGGGGGGCCACCTGCATTGCGGGGATATGGTTTACAATGGGCGGATGGATCTGATCGCTCGTATGACCCGGCACTTTCAGGAAAGTGCCCAACTGAAGATGACGCTGGCGCAAGTGCTGGCCGCCCCGATTGCCATGGCGGCGGAGCGCATGGTGCAGTGCCTGTTGACAGAAGGCAAGATTCTGGTCTGTGGAAATGGCGGTTCGGCGGCGGACGCGCAGCATTTTTCAGCCGAACTGCTCAACCGCTTCGAGGTGGAGCGCCCCCCTTTGGCGGCGATTGCCCTGACCACGGATGCTTCGACCCTGACCTCCATTGCCAATGATTACCAGTTCGACAAGGTGTTTTCCAAGCAAGTGCAGGCCCTGGGGCAGGCGCGGGATATTTTGCTGGCCATTTCCACCAGTGGGCAGTCTCCCAACATTCTCGAGGCCGTTCGGGCAGCGCATGAGCGTGACATGGTGGTGGTGGCGCTGACGGGCAAGGGGGGAGGGAAACTGGCCGAGTTGCTGACGGGGAATGATGTCCACCTTTCAGTGGAGGCCCAGAACACGGCACGGATTCAAGAAGTTCATATTCTGGCGTTGCATTGTTTATGCGACGCCATCGATTGTATCCTGGTAGGAGCGGACGAATGAAAAAAAACTGGTCTCTGTGGATGATGCTGGGCATATTGCCTCTGACTCAAGGATGCGTGCCTTTGGTGGCGACGGGAGCGGTAGGAACTGGACTGGTGGCGCAGGATCGGCGTACCACGGGCACCCAACTGGATGATGAAGACATTCAGGTGCACATGTCGGAAGCCATTTCAAGAAAATACGGCAGCGATGTCAATGTCAACGCTTCCAGTTTCAATCGCAACCTGCTGTTGACCGGTCAGGTGCCGGACGACGCGACGCGGAGTGATGTGGACGCCATGGCGCACAAGTTGACGAACGTGCGACAGGTCATCGACGACATCCGGATCGGACCGCCCAGTTCACTGGCGCAGCGGGCAGAGGATGCCTATCTGACCACCAAGGTCAATACCCGCTTCATTACCGACAATGGCAGTAAATTCTCGCCTCTGCAGGTGAGTGTGACCAGTAGTGGTGAAGTGGTCTATCTGATGGGCCTGGTGACTCAGAGCGAAGGAGATGCCGCTGCCAAGTTGGCCAGTACCACCAGTGGGGTCAAGAAGGTCGTCAAGGTTTTTGAATATCCGACGACAGCCACACCGGCCAACGAAGCCACTCAAGCAGTCAAGGCCGAGAGCGGGCCGCCCTCTCCCGTTCAGGCACCCGCCCCTGTGGAAGAGGGGCTTCCCGCCGCGACTCAACCGGTATCTCCCTGAGGAGAGCGGTTGGTGCAGGACGCTTCTCTCTCCTTCGAACAGAAGATCATCGCGCCTGAACGCTGGCAGGAGCGTCTGGGGAGCATTGCCCGTCCCCTGGTGTTCACCAACGGGGTATTCGACATCCTGCATCGCGGACATGTGACCTATCTGGCGCGCGCGCGGGCGCAGGGCGCTGCTTTGGTGGTGGCTCTGAACAGCGACGCTTCGGTGCGCCGTCTGGGCAAAGGGGCTGATCGCCCCATCAATGCATTGGCCGATCGATTGGCGCTGGTGGCCGCTCTGGAATGTGTGAGCCTGGTGACCTGGTTCGAAGAAGATACCCCGCTGGCCCGCATTCTGGAGTGTCAGCCTGAGGTATTGGTGAAGGGGGGGGACTGGCCTGAGTCGGCAATCGTGGGGGCCCCGTCCGTGCTTGCACGAGGGGGACGGGTGCTCTCCATTCCCTTCGAACATGAGCGTTCCACCACGGCGCTATTGCGTCAGATTCGCGCCTGATCTCCTTCCAGGAGCCGGGCCAAGCCTTCCAGCACCAGTTCCGGGTAGACGTATAGGGGGTCTTCCAGATAGGGGCTGAGTTCGGCGTGATGTCCGCCCCCCAAAAAGACGGGAACCCGATCTCCTCTCTGTCCCAGCGCATCCCGAGCCAGTTCGAGCGCTCCCAGGGTGGCCGCCAATGCCCCGCTCTGGATGGCATCCCGGGTGGAACGGGCGTGCAAGGTATAGGTTCCTTTCTCTATGGCCGGGAGGTAGGCCGTGCCCTGGTGAAGACTGCGGCGCATGAGGCTCAGCCCGGGCAGGATCATTCCCCCTAAAAAATTTCCCTTTTCATCCAGGCTGTCCAGCGTGGTGGCCGTTCCGGCCATCACTACCAAAGCGGCCCGGTGCTGGAGATGCCATGCCCCCTGCAGGGCCATCCAGCGATCCGGGCCCAGTTGGGCAGGGAGGTCATACCCATTGCGGATTCCCCCTTCGGCGGGACGGCTGGAATGCCAGCAGGGGGCCAGTCCCAGATTCAGGCAGGCGCTTTCCACCTGTGCCCGCAGATCCGGGCGGGCAACCGAAACCCCGTGCGCTGCACGGATGGGCGGCAAGGCGTGCCACTCGCCCTCGAGTTGGTCCAGGAGCGTCAGTGGCAGGCGACCCTGCAGAATCCAGGTGCCCGCTTGACGCAGACCCCATTTCAGTTGACTGTTGCCCAGATCGAGGTACAGCCACATGTCAGGGAACCCCAAAACGCAGGGACAGTTCGCCCCCGTGATGGATATGCGTCTCACCTTCCGGATCACGCAGGATCAGGCCACCGAGGGGGCTGAGACCGACACATTCCCCTTGACTGTGGGTTTGGTTGGGATGAAGCAGGGTGACGGGCTGGTTGCGGTGCACACAATGCGTCATCCAGGTTTCTGCAAAAGGCGCAAAGCCCGACTGAGCAAAGGATTCCAGAAGGGGAATCAAGGTGTTCAAGAGACGCCCGAGTACCGGGGCGCGAGCGGGGGCTTGGCCTTCTTCATCCCGCAGGTCGTTCAGGGGAAGGGCAAAAGTATCCTGAACGGCGGGGGGGAGGGCAACGTTGAGACCGATCCCGATGACCGCCCCCACCTGTCCACTGGAAAGACGGGTGGTTTCCACCAGTACGCCCGCCACTTTGCGTCCCTCACGCCACAGGTCATTGGGCCATTTCACCCCCACGCTGGTCATTCCCAGGGAATGAAGCGCCTCCACCATGCCCAGCGAGACCACCAGGGGCAATCCACTCAATTCCTGAAGGGAACGGTCGAAAACCGACCATAGAGAAAAAGTCAGGGAACCTTCGCCATCAGAAACCCAGGCGCGGCCTTGCCGCCCCCGTCCGGCACTTTGTTGGCGAGCGACCAGACAAAAGTGTTGGGGGAGCCCTCGGGGACCCCATTCGAGCAGACACCGGTTGGTGGAGTCGATGGACTGCACTTGCCAAAGCACGGGCACGGAGGGCAGGGTTGCGAGCTCCTGCTGCAAGGCGTCCCCGTCGAGGAAAGGCTCCAGAGGAACGACATTCGGAAAGAGGGCAGGCAGAAGTGAGGGAGGATGCACGGTCATGCGCTCGAGTCTGGACAGGAAGCAGGGTGCTTGTCAATGGGTTGATCTCGGGGGGTTACCCGGTTATCATCACAGGATGAGCGAACCCACTGTCATTCCCACGAATTTCATTCGTAACCTGATCACTGAGGATCTGTCCGCCGGACGTACCGGCGGGCGGTTGGCGACCCGTTTCCCGCCCGAACCCAATGGTTACCTGCATATCGGTCATGCCAAGTCCATTTGCCTCAACTTCGGGTTGGCGCGGGATTTTGGCGGAGTCTGCCACCTGCGTTTCGACGATACCAATCCGGCCAGGGAAGAGATGGAATACGTCGAGTCCATCATGGACATGGTGCACTGGCTGGGGTTCGAGTGGGGGGAGCACCTTTACTACGCGTCGGATTATTTTGACCAGTGTTATCGCTACGCCGAAGGGCTGATCGAGGCGGGGAAAGCCTATGTGGACGAGTTGTCGGCAGAAGAGATTCGTGCTTACCGGGGTTCGCTGACCGAAGCGGGGCGACCCAGCCCATGGCGGGAACGGCCGGCTGCAGAAAGTCTGGATCTGTTCCGGCGCATGCGTGCCGGAGAGTTTCCCGATGGACGCTATCTTTTGCGCGCACGCATCGACATGGCCTCCCCCAATCTCAATCTGCGGGACCCGGCCCTCTACCGGATCCGCCATGTGCCTCATTGGCGCACGGGTTCGACCTGGTGTATCTATCCCATGTACGACTATGCCCATGCCGTTTCCGATGCCGAGGAGCGGATTACCCACTCTCTCTGTACCCTCGAGTTCGAGGATCACCGTCCGCTTTACGACTGGGTGGTGGCCAATACACCTGGCCCCGGACAGCCCCATCAGTACGAGTTCTCTCGCCTCAATTTGAGTCATACCCTGACGAGCAAACGCAAGTTGCTCGAACTGGTGGAGGAAGGTCGGGTCAGCGGTTGGGATGATCCCCGTATGCCCACTTTGGTGGGGTTGCGCCGACGCGGTTACACGCCGGCAGCCATCCGCCTGTTTTGCGAGCGTATCGGCATTTCCAAGGCGGACAGCGTCATTGACTACGGCGTGCTGGAGGATTGCCTGCGCAGCGATCTCAACGAGCACGCGCCGCGTCGGGTGGCCGTTTTGCGTCCCCTGCGTCTGGTACTGGACAACTTTCCTGGAGCATCGGTTGAGTTTTGCTCTGCCCCCAACCATCCCCAACACCCCGAGTGGGGCGAACGTTCTCTTCCCCTGACCCGCGAGTTGCTGATCGAACGGGAAGATTTCATGGTTGAGCCGATCAAGGGATTTTTTCGTCTGGCTCCAGGCAAATCCGTGCGTTTGCGTTATGCCTATGTCATCACCTGTACAGGGTTTGAAACCGACCCGGTGACGGGAGAAGTGACCGTGGTCCATGCTACCTACGATGCGGAAACGCGCAGTGGCACGGCGGGTGCCGATCGGGTCAAGGTCAAGGGCAACATCCATTGGCTCTCCCAACCCCATTCCGGGGAAGCGACCGTCCGGTTGTACGAGCGCCTGTTCATGGCGCCCAATCCGGCGGCGGCACAGGATTATCGACCTCTGCTCAACCCGAACTCCATGGAGGAATTGCGTGCACGGGTGGAAACTGCCCTGGTGGAGGAAGACAGTCCCCAGGTTTTTCAGTTCGAGCGCATGGGGTACTTCGCGCAGGATATCCGGGACTCCTGCGCCGGACGACGCGTCTTCAACCGTGCAGTGACCCTGCGGGATGCGTGGGTGCGTTCTTGATCCGTTCGACCAGGGCGTAGGCCGAATGGTTGTGGATGGACTCGAAGTTTTCTGATTCCACCACATAAGCCTCGATGCGGGGGTCGTCGTCCAGTTTGTGGGCGATGTCGCGCACCATGTCCTCCACGAATTTCGGGTTGTCGTAAGCCCGTTCCGTGACCCATTTTTCATCCGCCCGTTTGAGCAGTCCAAACAGTTCGCAGGACGCGGATTCTTCCGCAATCCGGATGATTTCCTCGATCCAGACGAAGGTCTGGGTGCGTGCCGTGATGGTGACGTGGGAACGCTGGTTATGGGCTCCGTAGGCAGAGATTTCCTTCGAACAGGGGCAAAGGCTGGTGACAGGAATCAGTACCTTCATGGAGAAGGAGGATTTTCCTTCCGTCAACTCGCCGATGAATGTGACTTCGTAGTCGATCAGGGATTTCACGCCGGACACCGGGGCCGCTTTGCTGACAAAGTAGGGAAAACTCATTTCGATCAAACCGGCGGGTGCTTCCAGGCGGTGGACCATGTCCTGAAGAATCTGGCCGAAGGATTCTACCGAAATTTCCCGCTCTTCGCGGTTGAGAATCTCCACGAAGCGAGACATGTGAGTCCCCTTGAAATGCTTGGGCAGGTGGACGTACATGTTGAATGTGGCGATGGTGTGTTGTACGTCTCCCAGCGCACGGTCCGAGACTTTCACCGGATGGCGGATGCCCTTGATGCCCACGCGGTCGATGGCGATTTCGCGGGTATCCGGGGTGGACTGGATGTCAGGGATGAGGTCGGGATCAAAGGCATTCATGAGAACTCCGGGGGGTCAGGGGATGAGAAAGGATAACGCCAGCAGATGGGAGTGGAAAAGCTTCCGGGAGTTCCCGGCTCCTCTAACCAAGGGCGCGATTCGGCTGGGTCAGTGACTGCAGGCGCGCCTGGATTTGACGCTCCAGTCCAGGGGCATCCAGGCCGCACTCTTGCCACAACTGGTTGACTTCACCCTGATCGATGAAGTGATCGGGAAGTCCCAGGTGGAGAAGCGGCATGGCGACCTGATGGCGGGACAGGCATTCTCCCACGGCGCTTCCTGCTCCGCCCATCAGGGCGTTTTCCTCCACGGTGACGACCAGATCATGGGTCAGGGCCATTTCCAGGACCAGGGCCTCGTCCAGTGGCTTGATGAACCGCATGTTGACCACGGTGGCCTGCAAGCGTTGTCCGGCTTCCAGCGCGGGTGCGAGCATGCTGCCGAAGGCGAGAAGAACGACGCTTCTCCCCCGTTGCCGCACTTCGGCTTTTCCGATGGGCAGGGTCGAGAGCGAGGGGTCGACGGGGATTCCCAGCCCACGTCCGCGCGGATAACGCACGGCACTGGGACCCTCCAGTGCGAAGGCCGTACTCAGCATCTGACGACATTCGTTTTCATCACTGGGTGCCATGATCGTCAGGTTGGGTAGGGGGCGCAGGTAGGTCAGGTCAAACTGTCCAGCATGGGTTGCACCATCCGCACCGACCAGGCCCGCTCGGTCAATGGCCAGGACCACAGGCAGGTTTTGCAGGGCAATGTCGTGGATCAGTTGATCATAGGCCCGTTGCAGGAAAGTGGAATAAATGGCGACCACCGGCTTCATGCCTTCACAAGCCAACCCGGCCGCAAAAGTCAGGGCATGTTGCTCGGCGATTCCGACGTCGAAATAACGTTCGGGATACTGCTGGGCAAAATGGGTGAGGCCGGAGCCTTCGCACATGGCCGGTGTGATTCCGATCAGGCGTGCATCGGCAGTTGCCATGTCACACAGCCATTGGCCAAAGACATCCGTGTATGTGGGGGCCGGGCTGATTTTGGGTTGAATGCCCAGATCGGGATCGAAGGGGGTGACACCGTGATACCGGATCGGGTCTTCCTCAGCGGGAGGATAGCCTTTCCCTTTGCGTGTCACCACATGAAGAAACTGGGGGCCTTCCAACTTGCGTACATTGGTCAGGGTGGCGACCAGAATATCCAGATCGTGGCCGTCGACGGGGCCGATATAGTTGAAGCCGAATTCCTCGAACAAAGTGGCGGGCGGGGTCATCATCCCCTTCATGTGTTCTTCCCAGCGTTTTGCAAACTCCAGAATGGGGGGAGCAACCCCCAGGACTTTTTCACTGCCCCGCCGCATCGAATTATACAGGCGCCCGGACAGGATACGGGCCAAATGGTGTTGCAAGGCACCCACCGGGGGGGAAATGGACATGTCGTTGTCATTGAGGACGACGATCAGGTTGGCCCCCGTATTCTTGGCGTTGTTCATGGCCTCGAAGGCCATGCCGCCGGTCAGGGCGCCATCGCCGATGACGGCGATGGCGCGTTCACTTTTGCCGGCGCGGTGGAAAGCCGTCGCCATGCCCAGAGCTGCGCTGAGGGAGGTGCTGGAGTGGGCCGTACCGAAGGCATCGTATTCGCTTTCGCTGCGTTTGGGAAACCCCGACAGGCCGCCTTTCATGCGCAGGCGAGCCATGTCGGTGCGACGCCCGGTCAGGATCTTGTGGGCATAGGTCTGATGGCCCACATCCCAGACCAGACGATCGTGTGGGGTATCGAACACATAATGCAAGGCCAGGGCCAGTTCCACGGTGCCCAGATTGCTCGATAGATGGCCTCCGGTACAGGCCACGCTGCGCAGGATGAATTGGCGTAGTTCCGTGGCCAGATAAGGGAGCGCACGACGCTCGAGACGGCGCAGGTCGGCGGGGGAATGAATCTGGTCGAGAGTGGGCGGGGTAAAATTGGGCATGCGTTCAATGATGACGCGCGCTCATGAAGCGCGTCAAGTCTTCCAGGCGCTGGGTGGCCAGAGGCAAACAGGCAAGGGTGCGTAGCGCTTCCCGTTCCAGTTCTTCTGCCCGTTCCCGAGCGGGGCCCAGTCCCAGGAGGGTGACGTAGGTGGCTTTTTGGTGTGCATCGTCCTTGCCTGCCGTTTTTCCGAGGGTGGCGGTATCCATGGTGGCATCCAGAATGTCGTCGACGATCTGGAACAGCAATCCCACACGATTGGCAAAATGGGTCAGATGTTGCAGATCGGCGGCTTCCAGAGGGGCGGGTCCACAATGTGCGCCCATCAGGATGGCGGCGCGGATCAGGGCCCCTGTTTTTTTGAGGTGCATGATCTCCAGTTCGGGCATGGGAAGGGGGCTGGTCGTGCTCTCCAGATCGATGGCTTGTCCCCCGGCCATTCCGCGTGAACCGCTGGCGACGGCCAGTAAATGAATCAGGGGGATTTGGCTGGACTGAAACGGGGTCTCCGACTCTTCTGTCAGCCATTGAAAAGCCAGGGATTGCAGCGCATCTCCTGCCAGCAAGGCGGTGGCTTCGCCGAACTGGATGTGACAGGTGGGTTTGCCTCGGCGTAGGACATCGTTGTCCATGCAGGGCAGATCGTCGTGAATCAGGGAGTAGGTGTGGATCAATTCCAGGCTGCCTGCCACGCCGAGCAGGCGCGCGCGCGGCGCGTCGACCAGTTCTCCGGCAGCCAGCGCCAGCAGGGCGCGGACGCGCTTTCCCCCACCCAGAGTGGCGTGGCGCATGGCCTCGTGCAAACGGGCGGGGGCGACAGTGGGGGCGGGTAACCGCTGGTCCAGAAAATATTCCATGGCGGCCCGCTGTTCCCTCATCCAGTCGACAAAACCAGGGGATACGGTCATGAGGTGCGATAATCCTGCAATTTTTCTCCCTCCAGGATCTGGATGCGTTGTTCTGCTTCTGCAAGACGGGTCTGACAGTAATTCAATAAAAAAGTGCCCCGCTGGTAAGTGGTCAGGGCTTCTTCCAGAGTCAGGGGGTCGTTTTCCAGGCGGTTCAATTGACCTTCCAGTTCCTTCAGGGCGCTTTCATAACTTTCTGGTGCGGCGGGTTCGGTCATGGCGGCGATCTCGAAAGAAGAGGGAATTGATGCCCCCAAACGCCTTATTCTAACTGATCAGTGTCCCGCTTGTGGGGTTTCAGGGTATAATCACCCTTTTTTCCGTTAGGCCGCCAAGGCGATCCTGACATCATACAACCTGCATTCTTTGCGCTTTACTTGAGAGGGTGTGGACATGAGCAGTTTGGGATCCATGTCACAATTCTCCAGTGCCTTGCCTCATTTACCATTGCGCTGGTACACCGACCCCGCCTTTGAACAGGTGGAGCGGGAAGGTTTGTTCCTGAAGTCCCCCCAGTATGTGGGGCATGAACTCATGGTACCCGGGGCCGGAGATTATTTTTCCTTGCCGTGGCGCGATCATGGACAGGTTCTGGTCAATGATGGCCACTCGGTGGCATTGTTATCCAATGTGTGCCGCCATCGTCAGGCCATCATGCTGCAGGGGCGCGGACATGCCCAGAACATCGTATGTCCGCTTCATCGCTGGACCTATGATCTGAGCGGTCGTTTGGCGGGCGCTCCCCATTTTGCCGACCAGCCTTGCCTGGATCTGGAACGTTCCGAACTGCTGCGCTGGAACGGGCTGCTCTTTGAAGGAGGCGACTCGGTCCTGCGAGGATTGGCGCAGTGCCGGGCGGCGCGTGATCTGGATTTTTCCGGATATCAACTGGATTCGATCAAGACCTTTCATCATCACTTCAACTGGAAAACCTTCATCGAGGTCTACCTCGAGGATTACCATGTGGTGCCCTTTCATCCAGGGCTGTCCGGTTTTGTGAATTGTGACGACCTGCGCTGGGAATTCGGGGCGGGTTACAGTGTGCAGACCGTGGGGTTGAAGGATCACCTGAAAAAAGCCGGGTCGCCCGTTTATCAGCAGTGGCACGAGGTGGTCCGGCGTTACAGCGGTGAGCGTGAGCCCCTCAACGGGGCGATCTGGATGGTCATTTATCCCAATATCATGGTGGAATGGTATCCTCATGTGCTGGTGGTCAGTACGGTGTGGCCTGCGGGCCCACACCAGTGTACCAATGTGGTGGAGTTTTACTATCCGGAAGAAATCGTCCTGTTCGAGCGCGAATTCGTGGAAGCCCAACAGCAGGCTTATTTCGAAACCGCTCGGGAAGATGACGAAATTTGTGAGCGCATGGACCGGGGTCGCCGTGCTTTGGCCGTACGCGGGCGCGAGGAAGGAGGGCCTTACCAATCTCCCATGGAAGACGGCATGTTGCATTTCCACGAGTTTTTGCACCGTCAATTGGGATGATGCCTCTTGTGCCTTCGGGTCTGGTTGGCTTATAATCAAAAACTTTTCGGTACGAGGGGTGTTCCCGCGTGCCACTCTGACAGGAACAGGTAAACATGGTTGTGATCCGTTTGTCCCGTGGCGGTGCGCGTAATCGTCCTTTTTATAATGTGGTCGTGGCTGATTCCCGTAATCGGCGCGATGGTCGTTTTATCGAGCGGTTGGGGTTTTATAACCCGCTGAGCGTTGCAGGAGCCGCCGATGCTCTGCGTCTCGATCTGGCGCGGGTGGCCTTTTGGCAGGAGCGTGGAGCCCAGGTTTCCGACGCAGTGGCAAAGTTGGTCAAACGTGTCGGAGCACAAACTGTCGCTGCCTGACTGGGTGGTGATGGGGCGCATCGGCACCCCTTTCGGGGTCAAAGGATGGGTGCGCGTCCATACCTACAGCGAGTCGCTGGACAGTTTGTCCCACTATGCCGAGTGGGGGTTGGGAAAAGAGGGTCAATATCAGCGGTATGTGCTGATGGATTGGCAGATACAGGGAGGGGGGTTGGTTGCCTCCCTGAAAAGCGTGACGGATCGTACCCAGGCAGAACTTTTGCGGGGTCTCGAGGTGGTCGTCCCGCACAGTGAATTGCCTGCTTTGGGGCCAGACGAATTTTATTGGTCCGACCTGGTGGGGATGTCCGTGTGTAATGACGCGGGTGAAGCGTTGGGAACGGTCCAGGAATTGCTCGAAACAGGCGCACATCCGGTGTTGGTGGTGCGTGCCGGTGAGACGGAACGGCTCATTCCCTTCGTCGCTCCCGTGTTGCAGGAGGTGCGTCTGGCCGAGGGCGTGATACGGGTGGACTGGGGACTGGATTACTGATGACCTATGTTTTTGACGTGGTCACGCTGTTTCCGGAAATGTTTTCTGCGCTGACCCAGCATGGGGTGACCCGCCGTGCGTTGGAGCAGGGAATCTGGTCGTTCACCCCGTGGAATCCCCGCACCTTTACCACGGACAACTATCATACGGTGGATGATCGTCCCTATGGTGGGGGACCGGGGATGGTGATGTTGCCCGATCCCCTGCTGAAAGCCTTGAATGCCGCGCGTACCCGGCAACAGGAATTGGGCATCGGACAACCCCATGTGGTGTATCTGTCGCCGCAGGGAAAGCCCCTCGATCATGGGCGCGTGATGGAATTGACCCAGCGCGCGGGATTGGTCCTGCTGGCGGGGCGATATGAAGGCATCGACCAGCGCGTCATCGACTGCGCGGTGGATGAAGAAATCTCCCTGGGGGATTATGTGTTGTCGGGAGGGGAATTGCCCGCCATGACTTTGATGGATGCGGTGATCCGGCAGTTACCCGGGACTCTGGGCAACCAGGGGTCCGTGGGGGTGGAATCTTTCGTGCAGGGGTTGCTGGAAGCGCCGCACTATACCCGCCCGGAACTCTACGAAGGAATGGCAGTACCTCCAGTGTTGATGTCGGGCAATCATGCCCACATCCAACGCTGGCGCAGGATGCAGTCTCTTGGGTGCACCTGGAAAAAACGCCCGGATATGTTGGCTCGCCAACCGCTTTCCGGGGATGATGAAAAACTCTTGAAAGAGTATCAAATGGCCTTCGAGGCCAAAGGAATCAACCCATGAATATCATCGAACAACTCGAACAGGAAGAAATGGCCCGCCTGAGCAAAACCATCCCGGATTTTGCGCCGGGCGACACCGTGGTGGTCAGCGTGGCCGTGGTGGAAGGCGAACGTAAACGGGTCCAGGCCTTTGAAGGCGTGGTCATTGCCAAGCGTAATCGTGGCCTGAACTCGGCTTTCACCGTGCGCAAGGTTTCTTCCGGCGAAGGGGTGGAAAGGACCTTTCAGACGTGGTCTCCCTCGATTACGGGCATCGAGGTGAAGCGTCGTGGCGATGTGCGTCGCGCCAAGCTGTATTACTTGCGTGATCGTTCCGGCAAGTCGGCCCGCATTCGCGAAAAATTGCCCAGCCGCGTCAATACGGCGGCCAAACCTCGCTAAGGTTTCCTCCTCGACGAGGAGGGAGAGGTGTCTGCGGTGGGAGAAGACTGGACGCTGGCTCTGGAAAAGTTTTGCGACAGTCTTTGGCTGGAAGAGGGCCTGGCCCGCAATACTCTGGACGGTTATCGGCGGGATCTGATCCTCCTGGCCGGTTGGTTGGCGTCCAGATACGGGGCGGTTTCCCCCTATGAGGTGTCAGAACTCCAGTTGCAAGGATGGCTGGCCTACCTTTTCCAGGGACGAAAATTTTCCAGTACCAGTGCTGCCCGAGCCCTGTCCAGCGTACGACGCTTCTTCCAGTTTGCCGTACGCACGGAAGGGATGTCCGGAGATCCTTCGCTCCGCCTGGAATCTCCGCGCATTCAACGAGGGCTCCCGCTCAGCCTCTCCGAAGGGGAGGTGGAAAGTTTGTTGCAGACGCCTCTGGTGGCGACTCCCCTGGGCCTGCGCGATCGCGCCATGCTTGAAGTACTCTACGCCAGTGGTCTGCGAGTCAGTGAGTTGGTGGACTTGCCCTTGGCCCATCTGGAGTTGGTCGAAGGAATCGTGCGGGTACAGGGCAAGGGGGGCAAGGAACGTCTGGTTCCTCTGGGAGAAGAGGCCAGGGAGTGGCTCGAGCGCTATCTCAGGGATGCTCGCCCCACCTTGTTGGCAGGGCAACCGCACCGGGCCCTGTTTGTGACCCACCGACGGGACTCCATGACGCGCCAGGCGTTCTGGTACCGCATCAAGCAGTATGCGCGTGGGGCGGGAATCACCACGCCGCTCTCTCCTCATACCCTTCGTCATGCTTTTGCGACACATCTGGTGAATCATGGCGCAGATTTGCGGGTCGTCCAACTTCTGCTCGGCCATGCCGATATTTCCACCACCCAAATCTATACGCATGTGGCCCGGGAACGTTTGCGCCAGTTACATGCCCGTCATCATCCCCGAGGATAATCCATGACCTCTGCCCGACTTATCCTGTTTCTTGTGACAGCAGGCGCCTATCTGATGGGTTCCCTATCCTTTGCCGTGGTGGTCAGCCGTTTCATGAAACTGCCCGATCCCCGTTCCTTTGGATCCAAAAATCCCGGTGCCACCAATATGCTGCGGGGGGGCAGTCGTCTGGGGGCAGCCATCGTACTTCTGGGGGACGCACTCAAGGGATGGCTGGCGGTATGGCTGGTGATGCATCTCCTGGTCCCGCTGGGGGCAGAGGATGTGGCCGTGGCGTTGGCGGCGATTGCCGTTTTTCTGGGACATGGATACCCCATCTTTTTCAGGTTCAAGGGGGGCAAGGGCGTCGCCACTGCCCTGGGTATTTTGCTGGCCCTGAATCCTCTCATGGGATTATGTGCCCTGATCGTCTGGCTGTCCGTCATGGCGGTGACCCGCATTTCTTCCCTGTCGGCACTGTGTACTTCCCTGGCTACGCCCCTCTTTAGCCTGTTTTTTTTACAGACCTGGCTTCTGCGCGGTACCGTACTTCTTCTGGCAGTGATTTTGCTGCTGCATCACCACGCCAACATTCGCAAACTGTTGGCAGGGCAGGAAACCATTTTTCGTCGGCGATGAAGAAGTGTCAGAAAGTTGATTTTCATGGGGTGTGGCCCAGGCCGGAGGGAAACTGAGCGCCGCTGTTCTGTTTTTCGATCAGGTTGAAAAGTTCATCCGCGCCCAGGGGATGAGACAATAGGAACCCTTGGACTTCGGTGCAATGGTGATCCGTCAAAAAGTCGAGTTGCTGGGCATTTTCCACGCCTTCCGCCACACTCTTCAAATCGAAACTTTGCGCCAGGGACAGGATGAGTCGGGTGTAAAGCGCATTGCCTTTGCTGTGACCGAGATCGGTCAGAAGAGAACGATCCACCTTGAGGGTGTCGATTTTGAGTTGGTGGAGGGTGTTGAGCGAGGAAACTCCTGAGTCGAACCCATTGATGGCGATACGAACCCCCAGATTCTTGAGCGACTGTATCACGGTAAAATGACGACTGCGGTTTTCCGTGATGATGTGACGCGCCAGTTCAAACTCCAGCCAACAGGGTTCCATGCCGGTTTGGCGCAGGATGTTTTCCACGCTGGCCAGAAAATGGTCATGGGTGAACTGTTTGTAGGTCAGATTGATGGCCAGTTTGATGGGAGGTTGACCGCGGGCGATCCATGATTTCCATTCCTGGCAAGCAGTAGCCAAAATCCATTCGCCCAAGGGAACGATCAACCCCGAATCCTCCAGGGAAGAAATGAACTCCGTCGCGTGCAACAATCCGCGCTGCGGATGCTGCCAGCGGAGCAATGTTTCAACGCCAATGACTTTCCCGGAGGACAGGTCAAACTGGGGTTGGTAACTCAAGGAAAATTCCTGGTGGTCGAGTGCCTGAAGGATTTCTTCTTCGGTTTTTCTGGTTTGGATATCGAAGGAATCCAGGTGCGAATTGAAGAAACGAAATTGATTTCTGCCGGACTTCTTGGCGACATACATGGCGGTATCCGCGTTCTCCAGTAACTCGTCTGCGGACAGTTCGGCATGATGAGAAGCGATTCCGATGCTGACCGATAACTGCACTTTTCCTAATTCCTGGAGGGAGACGGGTTGGGAAACGGTGTCCAGAATCTTCTTTGCGATGGCCTCGAGATCGGTGGATTGGTTGACGTCGGTGAGAATGATGGAAAATTCATCGCCGCCCAGACGGGCGACCGTATCGGTTTCGCGTATGGCCATGACCAGTCGTTCGGCGGTGGTTCGAAGGAGCAGGTCACCGGCGGCATGGCCCATGGAGTCATTGATCTGTTTGAAATGATCGATGTCGATGAACATGACCGTCACGCTGGTTTTCTGGCGCTTCCCGTGCAGGATGGCCTGTTCCAGTCGGTCGTTGAGAAAGAGGCGATTGGGCAGACCCGTGAGCGGGTCGTGATGGGCCAGATAGTGGAGTCTTTCCTCGGATAACTTGATGTCCGAAATGTCGGAAAAAACGATGACAAACCGGGAGGATTCCCGTTTTGAGCGCGAAACCTCGCTGGCGCTCATGTGCGAGGGAAAGATCTCTCCCGATTTGCGTCGTTGCCAGACTTCTCCCTGCCATGACCCCTGGGTGGTCAACATGTTCCAGAGCGTGGAGAGTGTATTTTCCTGTCGGTCGGACATGAGCGCCTGTACCGGGCGCCCGATGACTTCATCGGCCTGATAGCCCATGATATTGGTGAAGGCCTGGTTGACGTGAGTGATCAACAGGTCACTGTCCACCATGATGATGCCTTCCAGCATGCATTCAAAGACTTTCGAGACCATTTTCAGGCCGACTTCGGTCTTCTTCCGTTCGATTGCATAGTGAAGCGAGCGAATCATGAGGTCCGCTTCAACGAATCCCTTCACGAGATAATCCTGCGCCCCCAGTGACGCCAGTCGGGAGGCGACGGTCTTGTCATTGAGTGCCGTCAGAATGACGATGGGAACATCGGGCGCAACTTCATGGATGCGGTGGAAAGTTTCGACTCCCTGGCTATCCGGAAGCGACAGATCCAGCAGTATGGCATCAAAGGGAAAAGAGACGCGAGATTCCTCGATGACCATCAAGGCCCCGTTCAAGGATTCGCAATGAACCAGTTCGATGGGAGGACTCTCACCCAGCAGCATCAGGTTGAGTAACCTGGCATCCCCGGGATTGTCCTCTACCAGAAGGAGTTTCATGATTCCTGTGAAACCTGGGGAAGTTTGACGATGGTCAGCCAGAAAGATTCGATGGATTGAACGACTTTGATGAATTGATCGAGGTTGACCGGCTTGGTGACATAGCAATTGACGTGTAGGTCGTAGGATCGGAGGATGTCTGCCTCCGCCTCGGAAGAAGAAATGACGACCACGGGGATGCGTTTGAACTCCGGGGTGGACTTGATGGTGGCCAGCACTTCCCGACCGTCAACTTTGGGCAGGTTGAGATCGAGCAGAATGACATCCGGACGGGGCGCATTTTCATAAGGCGCTTCCTGGCGCAGAAAACGCAAGGCTTCCAGACCGTCGTGGACGACGTTCAGGTTGTTGTAAAGCTTGCTTTCTGCGAGGGCTTCCTTGGTCAGTCGCACGTCTCCCGGGTTGTCTTCCACCAGCAGGAACTCGGCTGGTCGCCCCATCAGTCCGCTCATTTTGTTTGCTCCTTGATCAATGTGAATTGAAACAGAGACCCGATACCGTTCGGTGCCGGGTCTACCCATATCGTTCCGTGATGACGTTCCACGATCTTTTTACAGAGTGCCAGGCCGATGCCCGTGCCCGGGTATTCCTGACGACTGTGCAGTCGTTGGAAGATCGAGAATACCCGTTGTGCATACTCCGGTGCGATTCCGATGCCATTGTCCAGCACGGAAAATAACCATTCGTGTTCCTTTTCCAGAACCTCGATGTGAATTCTGGGAGTGTCCTTGCTTCGGAATTTGACGGCATTGCCGATCAGATTCTGGAATAACTGCACCAGTTGGGTCGTGTCTCCAGGAACCACGGGAAGAGGGCCATGGGTGACCAGGGACTGGGTCTCCTCCAGGGTGCTTTTCAGATTGAAGAGGGCGCGATTCAGGATGAGTTGAATATCGACCAGCTTATGTTGGCTGCCCTGAGTGCCAATCCGGGAGAAGGTGAGAAGGTCATTGATCAGTTGCTGCATGCGTTCGGCGCCATCCACGGCATAGCGAATGAATTCGTCGGCATCTGCGTCGAGTTTTCCCTGGTAGCGTCGCGCCAGCAATTGGGTGTAACTGGCGACCATGCGCAGGGGTTCTTGCAGATCATGGGAGGCAATATAGGCAAACTGTTCGAGATCCCGGTTGGAGCGAAACAATTCCTCTGTTCTTGCCGCGAGGTCGGCCTGGTTGCGTTTGACTTCCGTGATATCGGTAAATTCGATGACCCATTGCCGATGGTCCGGATGGGACGCATCCATGCTCATGATCGTGATTTTGGCCGGGAAAGCATGGGTTCCGACCCGGTTCAATTCGACTTCTCCCTGCCATTGTTCCTGTTCGAGCGCATGGCTGCACAGATCCGCGAAGGAGGGGGAGGCTGAGGAAATGGACATCAGTTCCGTGAAGGAGGTGCCCATCAACAGGTTGGGGGGAATGCCGATCAGCCGCCCGGACATCTTGTTGGCATGCTGGATGATGCCGTCGGTGTCGGTAATGACCACGCCTTCGATATTGTCCTGAAAAACCTTGGAAAGGAGGGTGAGTTGTTCGTGCTCGGCGCGAAAATAGGCCTCGGTGGTCAAACTGATGTCAAACAGGGCGACTTTGACGAGGGATAAGGTTCGTTCCAGCGCATCTGCCGGATGTGCTTCATGAATATGGCGGAGAATCCCGACCAGATAACGACAAAAGGCGCCGATGTACCACTCGGGTTTCAGACCGATTTTATGATGTCGCAGGCCTACGAGGAAACGTTGCTGGAAGAAGGACTCATCGTGGGGTCCCTTGAACAGGCCATGGAAATAATTTATCTGTGCTTGCAGTAACCGTTGCGCTATTTCGGGGTCATTGAAATAGTGGCGGGTTTCATCCAGGTGGGCGAGATGAGTGTTGAGTGTCCGGGCTATCTCCTCCAGGGTTTGCCCATTTTTTGGCAAGGAAGTCTGGAGCAGGAGAAAATCATTCTCTTCCAGCCCGATAAAGTTTTTTCTCGAGGCCAGTTCTTTGGGATCGATGGGAGGGAGTGCGCGGTCACTCAAGTTTTTTCTCCGGCAGAATGAGTTTTTTCGTGGGAGAAGTCATGTTCGAGGTGGGTAGCCCCAGGTAAAATCCCTGGGCGTAATTGATTCCCATGTCGACCAGCGCCATGAGGATTTCACCGGATTCCACGAACTCGGCCACGGTTAAAATACCCAATTCCTGGCACAGTTGGTTGAGGTTTTTGATCAGAATATAGTCGATTTTCGAGTTGAGGATGTTTCTGACGAAGGCCCCGTCGAGTTTGACGAAATCGAAGCGAAGTTCCCGCAGGTAATGAAAGGAGTTATAACCACTGCCAAAATCATCCAGGGCGAAGGAGAATCCCTTGTCCCTCAAGTTGGTCAGAAATTTGCGCATGTTGGTCATATCGCCGATGGCATCCCTTTCCAGGATTTCGAATACGATGAGATTGGGCGAAAGGGACAACTGGCGGCAGAGTTGTTCGGCAAAGCCGAGGATCCCGCGTCCCTGAATCTCCTGGGCAGAAAGATTCAGGAACAGGCGCGGCAGGGGGAGACCTTTTTCCTTGAGCGCATGCAGGGCGGTGAAGGCATTTTCCAGGATGACACGATCCAGTTCCCGGCCCAGTCCGTACTTTTCGATGGTTTCTATGAACATTCCTGCAGAGGTGGTATCCCCATTGAGTTCCTTCATGCGTGCCAAAGTCTCGAAGGCCACGACTTCGCCGGTTCTGAGATCGAACACGGACTGATAATAGGGGATGATGCGCTGGCTCTTGAGGGCCTGACGCAATTTTTCGGCATTGTCGCGGATGGTGCGACCGGCCTGTAATTCACCGGAGGAACGGATGGTGCCGACACCGTCTTTTCCCATTTGTTTGGCCCGGTACAAGCCCACATCGACTCCGGTCATCAGGTCGGCCACCTTGTCCCCATCCTCCGGAAAGGTGACGATGCCGATGGAGGTGGTGATGTGAAACTCTTTTCCATCGGGGCTGAGGAAGCACAGTTCGCGTAGCCCGAGGCGCAGTTTCTCGGCCACGGCAACGCCGCCCTCCTTGCCCGTTTCCGTCAGGATGACGGCAAATTCATCTCCGCCGATACGGGTGGCAATATCCCCTTTGCGCATGGAATGGGAGATGATCTCCGCGACCTGTTTCAGTACGCTGTCGCCGCAGGGGTGTCCGTAGGTGTCGTTGACATCCTTGAAATCGTCCAGATCCAGCATCAACACACAAAAGTTATGGCGATGGCGTTCGGAACGACCTTCCTCGTAACTGAGCAGTTCCTGGAAATAACGACGGTTGTGCAATCCGGTCAGGGGATCATGGGTGGAATAATATTCGAGTTCGGCCAGGGTGCGGCTCAGGGTTTTGCTGGACCCGACGACCATGACCATGACTGCGAGGGTAGAACGGATGACGCTGGCTTCTTGCGCCGACAGTTTTTTGGACGAGCCGAAGGCTAACCCCAATACCCCACCCAGATTGGACATTTCCAGATCCGGGACGGGGACCGTGATCATTTCCACTCGGTGATCCAGGTGCAGGTGAATGGAGTCGCAGGTGGGGATATGAAATTCCTCGATGTCCAGGGGCGCATCTTTGGGCAGTTTGAGTTGTTCGAGGACCTCGCTGACCAAATGGGTCTTGGCCATGGCCTTTATTTCATCGGAGTAATCGCCCAGGTAGTACAGATAAAGCGACAACCCCCTTTCTTCCACGAAGGCAATGAAAAAGAAATTAAAGGGGAAAATGGTGTGAAAGCCGGAGAGTATCTCCTGGACGAACGCTTTCCACTGGGTCACTTTTTCGTGGGACAGCATGATGGTTTCGAGGATTTTGCTCTGTCGTTCGAGCAGGTCCTTTTCTACCAGGGAATTTTTGAAGCCTTCTATGGTATGGTTGAATTCCAGCGCAATCTGTTGCAAAAGGCCGACGTTTTGCGACCATTGGCGCTGGCGTTCCCTGAACAGGATTTCCAGAGCCCGTTCCAGCCTGTCGTAGCGTGAACGACTGGACAGCAGTCGCTCGGAAAGAGAAAACCGGTCTTCCTCGCTCAGGTTGAACTCGCTTACCAGGGAAAGGGTATGGTCCAGGTGTTCGGAGAGTTCCTGATGGACGCTTTTGACCAGTTCGCTGATGTTTTCCGTGAAGCGTTGGGAGCGGACCTGACTTTCCAGGAGGGAAGCGATCCGTTCGACGACGTACATCCGCGTCCTTTCCAGATCGACGGTCGATTCCTCAGTTGGAAATTCCGGTGTTTTCATCAAGTCAGGCCGACCGGAATATTCCCGGAGCGGTCATCAAGTCGATGCCGCATTCCAGTTCCCTGAACCAGGCCAGGAAGTCCCTGACCGATTGACCACGGTAAATGGGCCCATGTTGCGGGGCGATCATCTGGATATCCAGTTTGGATACCATGTCCACCCAGAGCCGGGCGGCCCGATTGCCACACATGTAGCGCCGGTGGAACCATTCGACGTAGGGCAGGTGTTGGGAAAAATCGTCGACGAAGGGGTAATCCAGGTCGTCGGGGAGCATGGCGGCCCCGATGTCGCCGGAAAAAAGAATCCTGGCGGCCGGGTCATAGACGTTGATCTGTCCTTCGGAGTGCAGAAAATGTGCGGGAAGGAGTTGAAGATCGAAACCCGGCTCCAGGGTACAGGTCATCCCTTCATCCGGGACGCCGATGAAACGTTCCATGGTTTTGATGCCATAGTGCGGCAGAAAGCGTAGCCAGATACGCGAGACATACACGGGCGCCTGGGTCAATTCGAGCCAGGTGGAGATGCCGCCGACGATGTCCGGATCCTGGTGGGAAAGCATGATGGCTTTCAGGTTGTCCGGAGACGTATGGCGCAGAAGTTCGGCCAATACGCGCGGCATCACCCCGAATCCGCCAGGGTCCAACAGGACCGCCGAATCCCCTTCCATGACGAGGTACTGATTCGAACGAACCCCCCCTTCGTCTCCCGGTTCGCTTTCGTTCAACAGGATGAATTTGTGAGTATTGGAGCGATGCAGCGTAATGTTACGCATGGATGGTTTTCCCCCGGAGCACGCCGTTGGGGACACTTTCGGCGTATTCTGTTATTGTGAGGGGATGATAGCATCGTGCCGGGGGGCTGTACATAGACCCTTTTTGCTATTTTCCTGTAACAAAAACATGACGCAGGAAATCCGGTTCATGCGATTCGTTCGAGGAGCCACTGCAGCAATCGATCGCTGGATTCCTGATGTTTGGCGGGGGAGTTAGGGGCGGTGAGAACCTCCAGATGGCCGATTCCGATTTTGTTTTCCAGTGGATGACGTAACAGGAAACTTCTGAAGGGGCAGGTCTCCGGGGGCGGTACGAAAAATTGGGGAGTCGTGGGATCATACCTCAGGTGGCGCCAATAATAGGCCAGGGCACCCAGATAAGATTGAAACGTGTTTTGAGTGACGAGGTTGAAATCGATGGGGCAAGTCCAGGATTTCAGTGCCTTGATCGGCATGGGTCTGGCGAGCGCGTATCCCTGACCAAACCGTCCCCCCAGAAGCATGACGACCTCGATGATGTCCATGTTTTCCAGGCCTTCGACGATCACGGTTCGTTCAAAATCCTGACCGATCCGGATCATGGTTCGAATCAGTTTCAATGTCTTGATCGGATCGGAAGAGATGTTTTTCAGGATCGATCGGTCGATTTTGATGATATCAAAGGGAAAATCCGAGAAACGCTGGAGGCTGCTGTAACCGGAACCCAGATCATCGATGGCCAACTGGACTCCCAGCCGATTCAGGCGTTTCATGGCCCGATCCACTTCATGGATGTCAAATTCCTGGTCTTCCAGCAATTCCAGGGTCAACTGCTGGGGCAGCACCGCATGCTTGCGCAGATTCTCATCGATCCACATCGCACACTCGGGGTGGAGAAGGGTGCTGGGCGGAAGGTTCAGGGCGACATGCACTTCCTGACCATTTTCCTTGCTGGTTTTGATCAGTTCGAGGCATTGTTCCAGGCCTTGAAGGAAAAGGGTTGTCAGGTCACTGGCGCGCAATGCGGGGATGAACTCACTGGGTGGGATGACTTGCCCCGAGGGATCCACCAGGCGGGCCAGGGCTTCGATCTTGACCAGGTTGCCCGTATGGAGGTCGATGACCGGTTGAACGAACATTTTCAGTCCGTTCGAATGCAATAATTTTCGATAAAAAGAAGAATTCGGGGTCTCTGGAGACCGGGTGACCGTGTGGTAGGTCACTGAAATCTGATGCCAGCGATTTTGTAACGAGGTGATAAAGGTCTGGATCCAGTCTACTGCAAACTGATGGGGATAGCGGCCAATCAGGACAAGAATGGATTCGATGTCCTGAGCGCCGCGGATCGGGATGGCGACCGCACTGCGCACCCCAAGTGGGCGGAAAAACGATTGCCAGACCTGGGTTCTCGGATCTTGGCCGTAGGCATTGCTGGTTTGTACCTGCCCCGTGTGCCAGGCGCAGGCAATCAGCCCTTGACCCGCCGGAGAACGGGTGTCCAGGAGGGGTTGCATGTCTGGGGTACTCAGAACCCGGGTCAACTCTGAAGACAGTGTTCCGGAACTTCGCTCGATGGAAAAAGAGCCCTGGGTGTTGGGGCGCAAAATTTGACAGGCCAGAATGCCGGGGAGGGCGGCCAGATCATCCAGTTCGGATTGTTTTTTCCTGCCATGGGTGAGAGGAGGAACGGAGAGATGCGCATTGTATTGATCCATGACCATCTGAATATGATCCAGTTGGACTTCGACGTCCAGCAACAATCGAGCCGCCATGGCGCGCATGATCTTGTGGCGCTCCCGAGCCATGAGCGGCATGGTATCGAGATGCCGACGAAAGATCGCCCAATAGGTACTCATGGCCCGGGTCAGCCAGGAGCCTGAAACGCCGACGAGTGCATGAACCTGGCCTGCCTTGCGGGCCCGCGTCGTGATGGATTCAACGGTACTGTGGGGAGCAATCAGGGTTTTCAGATGGTTGGCCTGTGTTTCAAGCAGGTTTTTCCATTCATCGGGGGTCAAGCATTGGAGAATCTTCGAGGGAATGGACTGTTGTTGCAATTCCGCATAAAAAAAGCCAAAAAAATCGTTTCCGATCCGGTCCAGATGGCTTTGCACCGCATCGAGAGACTGAGTGGCGTCTTCCCCAAAGGGATCAAAGGGGGGTTCGATGGAGGGGGTGCTGGAGGGAATGGGCCCCCAATGCCACCACTCCGGTCGATCATGTTTGTGGACCTTGGCCTGGTACATGGCCGCATCTGCTTTTCTGAGCAGTTCCCGAGGTCTCTTTCCGTCTTCCGGGTAGAGGGCCAGCCCCATGGTCATGCCAATGGTCAGCGGTTCTTCGGATTCGGACAGCATGAACGGCGATTCCACGGCTCGGTGCAGTCGTTCCAGGCGGTTTTTGAGTTCGTTGGGGACATCGTCTCCCAATGCATTGAATATGACAACGAATTCATCCCCCTCTAATCTGGCCAGGAAGTTTTCTTCACCGAGATGGCTTTTCAAACGCAGGGTCAGTTCGGTCAATACGACATCCCCTTTTTCATGCCCCAATGAATCGTTGAGCGATTTGAAATCATCCAGGTCGATGATCCCCACGGCCATGATCTGCCGCCGTTGCATGGCCTGTTCCAGGGCCAGAGGCAAGTATTCATTCAGAGCCAGACGGTTGGGCAACCCGGTCAACGGGTCTGTGCGTGCCAGATGCGCTTCATCTTCCTGTGGTGAAGGAGTGACCGAATTGCCCTGTTCAGAAAGATTCACCAAAAACCACCCCGATGAAAGAGATTGACACCGATAAAATACAACCCGTCCCTACCCCATCTGAGAAAAGGAAGTTTGAGTTTTTTCAATTCCAGGACAGGAAAATTGTACGACTCTTCCTGTCGGTCCGCTTATTTTATAGATGTGTCGGGTTTTTGTCTGAATTGTAATCAGAGATGGCTCAACAACGTCCGGGCTTCATTTTTTTGAGGGAATTCCTTGGGGCTGCGGACGAGTTCCTCGAGAACCCGGCGCCCCTGGTCCTTGTCCCCCGTTTGCACGAGCGCTACGGCATAGTGGTACTGAATATCCAGCGCTTCAGGCATTCGGGTGGCGACCGGTTTTAACAACTCCAGTCCTTTTTGGGGATTCCCCTGGCGGGTATAGATCCATCCCAGGGTATCCTGAATATTCGGATTGTCGGGGGCCAGCTGGTAAGCTTTCTGGGCAGTGGCCAAGGCCTGGGGATTATGGGTTTCCAGATACAGATACGCCAGATTGTTCAAGACAACCGGGTTATTGGGAGTCTTTTGCAGAAGAAACCGGTATTGTTCGATGGCCGATGTCTGATTGTTTTCGACCAGATCCCGTGAGGCAAGATAGTTGCGACTCACCAGGTCGTCAGGGTGCAGGGTCAACCAGCGTCGGATATGCTGGTCGGCTTCCTGGGTTTTTCCGCTTTGGATCAGGGCATTATCCAGTTTGATCTCACCCACGGTGGTGGCGAACACCTTTTGAGCCTGAGCGTAGGCGGTAATGGCTATGTCATAGTGTTTCTGCTGGAAGGCGATATCACCTTCCAGAATCGCGCCTTCGGGAGATGTTGGATGGGACCGGGTGTAATTTTCCGCCAGACTTTGTGCTTCTGCGTACTTCCCGGTCGTGAGTTCAAGTCCTACCAAGCGGTTCAAGGCATTCAGATTGTCGGGCTGCAGTTGCAGGGATTTTTTCAGGGAGGCGATGGCGGCCTCGTTGTCATTGCTCAGGTTTTGGGCCATCGCCAGGCGCAGATAGGCCAGGGAAGATTTCGGGTTCAGTTCGACGATTTTGGCATAGGTGGTGACGGCTTCCTTGTTTTTGCCTGTTTTCAGTTGAGTCTCGGCCAGAAGTTCCAAGGCCATGGAATTGTTCGGGTTGGCCGTGACTGCGGCCTGAGCCTGGTCGAGGGCTGCCCCTTCCTGCTGCTTCTTCAGGTAATAACTGATCAGTTCCACATTCGGAGCCGCTGCGGTGGGGTTGGCGACAGCCGCTTTCTTCAGCCAATCCACATAGGTCTGTTCCTGTCCTTGCAGGGCGGCCAGACCGGCCAGCGCTTCCATGGCCTGGAGGTTTTTCTGGTCATGACTCAAAACGGATTCGAGCGTTTTCTGTGCACCAGGGATATCGTGCTTTTTTACGGACAGTTGAGCAAGATTCAAGGCGGCCGGGCTATAGGTGGGATCCAGGGTCAGCGCCCGGGTAAAACTATTCTGGGCAGCCGTCAGGTCATTCAAGCCAATATAGGCGGCTCCCTGAAGATTGTAGGCGTTGGGGTCCCTGGGATTTTTGCTGATCAGTAACTGGATGCTTTTGAGGGCTTTTTCGTAACTTTTATTGCCTAGATAGGTCAGGGCCAGGGCATTGTCGGCCTGAAGATAGTTGGGGTCCAGCCGGGTGGCTGCTTCGAGATCGGAAATTGCACGGTTTTCCTGGCCCGTGGCCAGCAGCGTCAAGGCGAGTTGAGTGCGTAGAACGGCATTCTGGGGATTCTTCTGGGCTGAGAGGGCGAGGACTTGAGAGGCCTTCTCGAAATTGCCCGAATCGGTGTAGATCTGGGCTGCCAGGGCATTGGTTTCAGGGTCTGCTTGTTCTGATCCCAGCAGGGGCGTCAGCGTTTTGAGGGCTTCCTGGGGTTGATGTTCCTTGAGTTCGACGCGGGCCAGCATTTTTCTGGCATAGTCATTTTTTGGAAAAGCTTCTACGAACCGACTCAAATCCTTTTGAGCTTCCTCGTAGTGGGTGAGTTGCAGGGCCGTCAAACCACGCAAAAGGACGGCGGGCATGAAATCCGGGGCGGACTTCATCACCGTGTCCAGGTCGTCTCGCGCCACCAGATACCGTTTGTTCCCGTAATCGATGAGTGCCTGCAGGTATTTGCCCATGAGGGTATTGGGCAAAACCTTGTTGTAGGTGTTGACTTCGGCTTCGGCTTGATCCATCTTCCCCAGGGTCAGATACAGCGACGCCAGACTGGCCAGCGCCGGGCCGCTTTTGGGGTCGGCAACCAAAGCCTGTTGATAGGCGGAGAGGACATCCTCGGGACGCGCGCCATGGCTACGCAACAGGTCGCCTTTCATGATCCAGGCAGTGGCGTCCTGGGGACTGGTTTGGGTGATTTGGTCAACGAGTCGGGTGGCTTCATCGGTTTTCCCCTGAGACAGCAGGAAACGGGCTTGGCCCCGTTGCGCCCGGGAATCCTTGGGGGCCAGTTGAAGACCCTTGTCGAAGGACTCCTGGGCATGGGGAAGATCATTCAATCCCAGATAGCCATCGCCGCGCAGGACCCAAAGTCCTGCCTGTTGAGCCGGGGGGAGGGCAGGGTTGGGTTGAATCTCGTCGATGACTTTCTGGAATTCTCCTCGAGCGAGATAGGCTTGCCCCAAGGCTTCCTCAACTTC
This sequence comes from Pseudomonadota bacterium, assembly GCA_021832305.1. Taxonomy (GTDB): domain Bacteria; phylum Pseudomonadota; class Gammaproteobacteria; order Burkholderiales; family Ferrovaceae; genus Ferrovum. The sequence goes on from JAKBLB010000006.1 coordinate 52,831, forward strand.
GCCATGGGTGTTCCCGGACTGGAGAACCCGGTGCAGTTCGTCTTCAGCGGCGGCCAGATTTCCGGTATTCAGGTAAATGGTTCCCAACAGTGTGCGCGCTTGTATATTGTTGGGATCTTTCTGGAGTGCGTTCTTGAGTTGAATGATGGCGGATTGTTCTTTTCCTTGGGCCTGATAACTCTGGGCTTCCTTGATCATGTCCGGAACGGAGGCGCTTTTTCCACAGCCGGAGAGGGTGAAAACAGAAAAAACCAGTGTCGAACAAAGGACTGCGAGCGGGGTTGTCCGGACTTTGAGGGAATGGGACATGATCGTTGATTCCTTGAACGTTAAAAGGTGGACCCCCTGATTATAACGATATAACGCGTGCGTGGAACCTCAGGAGAATTCTTTTTACGCCAATGAGTTGACCCATTCTGCGCTGCACTGAATGACCTGATCGTTCCAGTGACGTTGTGAGAAGGTATGGTCCGCTTCAGGTAAGTCATGACGGGTGACGGCTGGGGAAGAAAGCCAGGATTTCCAGAGATCGGATGTTTTGACGGTATCCTCGAATTCCCGGGCGGTCAGATCCTGGCCGCTGAGGATGAGCAGGGTTGGCCCGGCGTAGTCTGCCAGTGCGCGTTGCATTCTTTCAGGCAGGGGAAGGAGCGGGCCTCGAGGGGCTGGTGACTGAGTCGTTTTCAGGACGGCGGTGCAGAGTTCCCGGAGTGACTGTGTCAACTTGAACTGTCCGGAGAGGATTTTTTTCCACAGTTGTGGATTGGTGAGACGGTTTCGGTAATAGTGCTTGATCTGTGCCTTTGCGAAACCTTGATCGGTACGGGTCCAGGGGTTGCAGAGAATCAGGCCGGCAATCTCCGGATTGACGCGGGTATGAAAGAGGGCGGCAGAGGCTGCATCGCAAAGTCCCCATAACACGAAGCGTCGGGTGGTCGGAGAATGAGCCAGGAACCCCTGGAGGGCTGAGGCGATGTCCTCCTGAATTTCTTCGAAATTCCGCAGAGCCCCCGTACTGTCCCCCATCCCCCGGTAATCGAAGCGCAGACTGGGGATGCCGTGTTGAGCCAGCCCCCGGGCCAGCAAGGTGAACTGACGATGGCTGCCGGTACGGCACTGGGGCCCGCCCACGATGATCAACACGCCGAGTTCGGAGGATTGCGCCGGCTGAGTCAGGATCCCCACCAGGGCATCTCCCTGGCATTCCAGCGTCAGCGGGATTTCAGCGTAGGGCATGAACCATCTGCTCGGTGGATCGGGCGATGAGGTCCGGGCAATCCGTGATTTCCTGGGTCTGCCAAAAGGGTTCTCCGGCAAAGGAATGGAACGTGACGCGCGCCCCTCGGGTTTGCCAGGATTCGAGAATGCGCTGGGTTGCCGGTGCAGGCAGACCTTGAGGTCCCTGCAATTCGAACCATTGAATCGGCAGGGGTAGAGGGGGAGCGTCCGCAACGTTGACATGATCCAGCGCATGGGTCAATGCCGGGTTGAGGTCGTATCCGCCGATCTCCAGAATTTCTCCCTGGAGGAGTTTTTCCCTGAGCATTTGGGTCGTCACCCTGGATGTGTTTCCGGAAGTCATCTCCGCAGCCACCCGCAGGCGCAGAAACTGGGTCAGGAAAGTCGAACCGTTGAATACAGGCTGCCACAGGACACAGGGTAACGGGGTTTCTCGTCCAAGAAAATCCAGAGCCAGCAAGGCGCCCAGTCTCAATCCCCACAGGCCCACCGGACACTGGAAACGGGTCGCAAGCCAGGCCAATCCCAAGCGCAGGTCATCGTGCCACGTTTCCCAGCGTGTTTCGCGCAGCTCGCCGTCGCTGTCTCCGCAGCCATGAAGGTCCATCACCAGAACGGCGATGCCCGAGGCCGCCAGCGCGCGGGCCTGCAGCGAGATCATCCGGCGCGATTTGTTCATTTCCTCGCCAAAGGGGGGCACATACAACCAGGCACCAGAAGGCGCCTGGAGGGGCGTATGAAGCACACAGAATCGTTTTCCCTCGGCGGCCTGAAGATAAAAAGGCGCGGGGAACGGCGGATCGCTCATGGACGTAACTTGTGATCCACAAAGGCGGTCAGCGTGCCCAACGTACCGAATACTTCCGCATTGATTTCGTCATCATCGATGGTGAAACCGAAATGCTCCTCCAGCGTGGTGATCAGATTGACCACCGCCATGGAATCCAGTTCGGGAATGCTGCCCAGTAACGGGGTTTCGGCATGAAATGTAGAAACACGCGGACCAAGTTGCAGCACTTGATCCAATAGATCCCGAAGGGCGTTTTCAGTACTCATGACAGGAATCTCTCCAGAATCGACCTGCCGCATTATATACGAGAAGTCAGGAGACGATTCCTTGTCACCGCACCACAGAATCCTGGACCTGGGCGATTTTTCTTTTGGTGGCGTACACGATACCGAACAAGCCGAGACAGATCAGCACCAGGGGCATGGGTTCGGGAACGGGCTTGGGAGGCAGGTGGTCTCTCATCCCGGAATTGGTAAAGGCGGTGGAATATGCTGCTCCGTTGGCGTCCGTTCCGTAGGCCACGGCGAAGGTTCCTTCGGGCAAGAGGTTGGTGGTGATGTTGAGGTAATCGTTCCCGGCAAACCCGCTGGTATTGAGGGAGAATACATAGATTCCAAAATTCTTTGCGCTGATGCCGTCGACCGCCAAATCCGCACCACTCCAATTGGTGAAACTGTTGGATTTGTTTGCGCCCGAAAGGCCCAGAAAACTGTAGACATTCGAGGAAGACATGGCCCCGGCATACTTGTCAAAGGCTGTGGAAACGTTGGTCGAATGTCCTGTGGTGTCGATGAGCGAGGCGCCCAGCACGGAGTTTTCGATGGCAGAACTGGCCGAAGCGGTATTGGCCACCCCCAGAATCAGGTAGACAGGGCTATTGAGCGCCGGCGCACTGGCAGAGTTCTGATAGATGTCGAACACTGCATTGATGTTGTTGACTTCGGTGCCATAAATCGGGCAGCCGCCGGTGGCGCAGGTCGTGCCGTAGCCACTGCCGATATGGAGGGTGGAACCGGCGCTGGCAACGGTGGAGGCCAGGGAGAGGAGGAGCAGCGATAAAAGCGCAGTGATCTTGCCCATGGTTCATTCCTTCATTTCAAGTAATTAAGGTGACCACCGACATAAAGCAATAGGCGTACCAATTAAATATATTTTGATATTTTTCAAATAATTATGTTTTTATTTAGGGGTTTCCCCTTGGGTAGATGAAAAAATATGTAAAGAAATTCGACAGAATGGATCCTGTCGAAGGGTGCGTCTCACAAAAGTCGTGCTGAGTGTCCCTGAGCCGTGAGAAGCGACACCGCCCTTTTGTCGAAGGAAACGAAGGTTTCTCCGCCCAGCCAGTTGCCCTCGTGGGCAATGACGCCATCGGCAAAATCCCCGCCAGTTTCGAGCACCGACAGGCCAGCCTCCACGGCCGGCCTATTCACTTCCACATTGGCGGCGGCAAGTAGGACGCGGATCGCGGCGGCGGCATCCGAGGGCTGGAGGCCGTATACCCTGAGCAGAACCCACACAAATTCGCACAGGCACGGAAGCGCGACCGCAATCAATTCGGCATCCGCCAAAACTTTGGCGGCGATGCTCGCTTGTGCGGGGTCGTCACAGACAGCAGCACGAACAAGTACGTTGGTATCAACAGAAACTTTCATTCTTTACCCGCCCAGCCTTGTGCGGTTGCCGCGTTGATTTCCTCGATGGTGGCGATTTTCTTTGTCCGGCCCGCGAGCAATCCGACGAAGTCAGCAATCGTTCCGGTTTGCCGGGCTGCTTTGATCACGCCCAGACCCTCCGGCAGCAAATCCAGTTCGATCTTTTCCCCGGGCTTGATGCCGAGGTGTTGCAGCACGTCTTTTCTAAAAGTCACTTGTCCTCGTGCGGTAACGGTCAATGTGGCCATGGTGTCCTCACGGTGCCTGGATGGGATGCTTATGGTAATGTAAAATCGCATTACTGTCAATGCGTGCCGTATGTCACGCCGGTCGAAATCGTCAAAGGTTGGGGGTTTGCGGGGTTACTGGCGGTGCGAGGGTATCTGGACCGTGCCCGGGGGATTTGAGGTGAACGCACTGTTCGACAGACTGCCGCTGGCTGACGTTCGTCAGGATGTCACCCGAAACATCGTCTCGCCACGCCAGTCTCAGGACATCTTTGACGATCTGACCGATGACCCTGCCGAATGGTTGTTGGCGCAGAAGGTGGAAGATGAGGTCAAGCCGCCATTGTACCGTTCCCGGTTGCCCATCATTCACCGACCGTTCGAGGATGCCGAGTGGTTCAATGCCATTGCCTGGCCTTTCAAGCATTGGCAGGCCAGCCGCTTTTCTGATGGTTCCTACGGCGTTTGGTATGGATCGGATACGGTTGAAACTACGGTCTGCGAGTCGGCGTACCACTGGTATCGCGGGTTGCTCAGCGATGCAGGGTACGAGCGTGAGGCGGTGATCGTCGAGCGGAAGGTCTATCAGGTGGCTTGCAACGCGGCAGTGCTGGACTTTCGGCAAACGACGGCCGATTACCCCGAACTGTTGCATCCTGCAGAGTACGCATTTCCACATACGGTTGGTGCGCGTATTCATCGCGAGGGGCACCCGGGGTTGTTGATACAGTCCGTTCGTCGGCCGGAAGGTGAGAACGTGGCGGTGTTCCATCCCGGTGTGCTATCGAATCCCAGGTTGAATTGTCAGTTGACCTATCGCATCGAGGGCGACCGGATCAGGGTGGAAAAAAATCCCGGCACGGTTTGGCTCAGCCTGGATGTGGCGAATTTTTCATGACCCCGGTTTGAAAACGGTGAAAATTTTTCTTTCTGGTTTCGCCTGTTTCATGAGATAGTTTCCTCATGCGCGACTTGCTGATCACCCTGATGGTTCTGTGGATACTGCCCAAGGCAGTGAAGCGTCCTGCCATCGGCATCATGGGGTGGGTCTGGATCAGTGTCATGAACCCCCATCGTTTGGCCTGGGGCTTCGCCTATGATTTTCCCTTTGCCATGCTCATGGCTGCCGCAACCCTGCTGGGGTTGGTGGTGACCAGGGACAAACGACAGTTTCCCGTCACCCCGGCCACGGTTTCCCTGATTCTGTTCATTTTCTGGATGAATGTCTCTTCGCTCTTCGCCATCAACTTCGACCAGATCTATGGTTCCTGGAGCAAGATCATGAAGGTTCTGTTCATGACGCTGGTGGCCATGTCCGTATTGAACACGAAACAACATATTCGCTGGCTGGTCTGGACCCTGGTGATTTCCCTGGGGTACTACGGGGTCAAAGGCGGAGCATTCACCCTGATGTCTGGGGGAGGGTACACGGTTTGGGGGCCTTCAGGGTCGTATATCGAGGAAAACAATTCCCTGGCGTTGGCGACGATCATGCTCATTCCCCTGTTACGCTACCTGCAACTCACGGAAGAAAACCCCTGGATTCGGCGGGGCATGGTGGTGGCCATGGGGCTCTGTGCGGTCTCCGCCATCGGGTCCTATTCCCGGGGGGCGCTCATAGCCATCGTGGCCATGAGTTTCTTTCTTTGGACCAAAAGTCCGCGCAAACTGCCCCTGGCGTTGCTCTTGATCGTCCTGATTCCCTTCGTGGTGATGTTCATGCCGCAAAAATGGGAAGACCGCATGCATACCATTCAAACCTATCAACAGGATGCCTCGGCCATGGGGCGTATCAATGCGTGGGGCATGGCCTGGAACCTGGCGCTGGACCGACCCCTGGTGGGCGGAGGGTTTGAAATCTATGACAAGGAGGTCTTTGCCCGCTATGCACCGGATCCAAAAAACGTGCACGCGGCCCACAGCATCTATTTCCAGATACTTGGGGAGCATGGGTTTGTGGGATTGTTTCTGTTCATGGCCATAGGGTTTTTTACCTGGCGCAGTGGCAGTTGGATCATTCGAGAAACGAAAGGCAAGCCCGACCTGCTCTGGGCCAACAACCTGGCCAAGATGTTGCAGGTGAGCCAGATCGCCTATGCCACGGGGGGCGCATTCCTGAGTCTGGCCTATTTCGACTTGCCTTATTATGTCGTGGTCCTGATGGAAGTGACCAAACTGTACCTCAAGAACCAGCAGGAAGAAAATTCACGGGTGGTCTCTGCCCAGAGACCCGGCCCCCGAATGATTCGCCCATCGGAATTGTCTGTGGTGCGGCGTGAGAGGTAATCCTCTGGTCGAATGGCTGAGGGTGCGTTTCGAATTGTCGCGCTCCGGCGAAGCACAGGGAAACAATCACCCCATGGAAGGATTGCGGGGATTTGCCGTCCTGCTCGTTTTTATGGTGCACTACACAGGCATGACCCGACCGTGGTTGGGGACTGGCGCCTCTCTTCTGTACGTTTTTTCCGAAGCGCTCCATACCATCGGAAACGTGGGCGTGGACCTGTTTTTTGTATTGAGCGGGTACTTGATCTATGGGTCACTGATCGCCCGTCAGCAACCTTTCCGGACTTTTATGTCGAGGAGAATCCAGAGAATCTATCCGACTTTCCTGACGGTATTTGCAATTTATCTCATTCTTTCCTGGTTTCTCCCGGCAGAAAGCAAATTGCCTGTCATGTTGTTCGACAAGGTCATTTATCTGGTCGAGAATCTGTTATTGCTTCCCGGTCTCTTCCCCATTCAGCCTTTGATTACCGTGGCTTGGTCGCTCAGTTATGAAATGGCTTATTACCTGATTTTGCCTTTATTGATGATCCTCTTGAATATGCGTATTCGGTCACCGGAATGGCGTTATGCTTTTCTTATCAATGCAGCCATCCTGATAGCCGTTTCCTGTGTATTCTCCGGGGGCCCCGTCCGTCTGATCATGTTCGTTGTGGGCATGCTCATCTTTGAGTCAAGAAAACTGGGTTACGATGGAAGACACGGTGATATCACGGGTTTTGCGGGGTTGGTGGTTGGATTGGGCTGTACGCTGATCCCTCTTGAGGGGAGTTGGGGCCTCCTCCTGAAGGAAGGCAGTTTGTTTCTGTCTTTCTGGTTGTTCTGCGGGGCTTGTTTCAGGGTGGGGACGGCCCTGTGGATACAAAAGGTTTTTTCTTGGACAGCTCTGCGCTGGTTAGGAAACATGAGTTATTCCTATTACCTTATCCACGGACTCGCGCTCAAGGCAGGGTTTCTCGGGTTGCTTGTGGTGTTTCACAAGGGAGAATATTCCCCTCCAGTACTCTACTGGTCCCTTTTTCCGCTTATGTTCCTTTTGACGTTATTTCCTGCAGCGGCCCTGTTTCTCATGGTGGAACGTCCTCTGTCGTTGAGTAAATCGATCCAACGTAGGCCGCTTTTCAATTCATGACGGTGTCGGCATCGCACGGTATTCTCTCTCTGTCAGGGAAGCATAGTCGACGATCAATCCATCCATGCGTCTTCTGTTCGGGGTAGGTACGGATTACGCGACAGATTTTCCGACACAGTGGGAACTGGGCATGAGGCAGGAATCGAGAAGGGTCGAGTGGTTTTTACTCATTTTTCCAGATCCCGGCTTTTTGCAACTTCTGGCGCAGTCCGGGTAAGGGAAATCCGCCATCATAGGCTTTATGGGCATACTCCAGAGATTTGTCGTATTCCTTCATCTTGAAGTACAGCAGTCCCATGTTGTATTGCAGGTTGGGATTATCCGGCTCGATTTTTTCGGACAACTGGTAGTTCTGTAACGCTTCCTGATCCTTGTCATGGTTGGCCAGATAAATGGCGTACAGCATGGGGGGGAGGGGGTCACTGGGCGCAAAATTCATGGCCCGCTGAAAATAGCAGTCTATGGAATATTCGGCTCCTGAGGGTTGCGGTGCGTGGTCTTTTTCGGCCAGTCGGGCCATGGCGTTGAGGGCCCGGGGATGATTGGGGTAGGCGTTCAGCACATAGGACAGGTCACCGCCAATCGACGAAGTACTCCCATGTTGCAAGTTTTCCACGGCGGGAGTGAAGTGGCGCATTTCCACCAGATACAGGATATGCCCCTTGTTGTCCGGGTCATTGTAATCCAGGGGAAAATTCCCCGGAGTGGTCTTGATGGCGGGGGGGCAGCCCAGGTCGGCATAAGCGCTGTGAAGGGCACCGGACAGTAGAAAGGCAAGGATGACAGACCGCAATGCAGGACGCATGAAAATTCCTCGTTCAAGGATGATCATCAGATTTGGAGGGATGCTCCAGAAGGGCGAGGATTTTCTGGAGAACGGTGATCGATGAAGGTTGGGACCCATCGATGACGATCTGGGGGTGTTCCGGGGCTTCATAGGGACTGTTGATGCCGGTCATGTTGGGTAATTGTCCGTTGCGGGCTTTTTGGTACAACCCTTTGGGGTCCCGTTGTTCGCACACTTCCAGGGGGGTGCTGACATAGACCTCGATGAATTGCTCTGCGCCAATCAGATCACGGGCCATTTCCCGCTCGTTGCGGAAGGGCGAGATGAAGGCCGTCATCACGATCAGTCCGGCGTCGCACATCAGTTTGGCGACTTCGGCCACGCGCCGGATGTTCTCTACCCGATCGGCTTCCGTAAACCCCAGATCCTTGTTCAAGCCTTGGCGGATGTTGTCTCCATCCAGAATGTAAGTGCGTTTTCCCTGGGCATGAAGTTCCATTTCCAGGGTGTTTGCCAGCGTGGATTTGCCTGATCCGGACAGGCCGGTGAACCAGATGACGCAGCCCTTGTGACCATTCATGCGTTCACGGTCGGCCTGGCGGAGGGTGAGGGATTGGCGATGCACATTCTGGGCGCGCCGCAAGGTATGACGGATCATGCCGGCGGCGACTGTGGCATGGGTGAAACGGTCCACCAGAATGAAACCGCCCAGGGCTTTGGAATTTTCATAGTGGTCAAAGGCCAGGGGTTTGGAACAGGCCAAGGTGCAGACACAGATGTCATTAAGAGCCAGATTGCGCGTGGCCTCATGGGACAAGGTGTTGATGTCCACCCGGTACTTGATTCCGGTCAGGGTGACCGTGGTCCATTGAGTGGCCAGTTTGAGGGCATAAGTCCGTCCTGCGTGTCCTGGTTCTTCTCCCATCCAGACCAGGGTGGCTTCGAAATGATCGGTGGTTTCCAATGGCTGATTTTGCGGGGAGAGGACATCGCCGCGCGAAATGTCGATTTCCTTGGCCAGGGTAAGGGTGAGGGCATCGCCGCAGACGGCCTCGGTGACCGGGCCACTGGGGGAGATGAGGGCGCTGACCTGGGCAGTTTGTCCGGAGGACGTGACGCGCAGGGTATCACCCACCCGCACCCGGCCCCGTTCGACGGTGCCGCAGAAACCACGAAAATCCGAATGGGGGCGGTTGACCCATTGCACCGGAAAGATCAGCCCTCCCTCCCGTTCGGGCGGGACCGCGACGGTCTCGAGGTATTCGATCAGGGTCGGTCCCTGGTACCAGGGGGTGGCGTCTGACGGATGGGTGACATTGTCGCCTTTCAATGCGGATAGGGGAATGGCACAAATATCCGTGAAGTGCAGGTCATGCGCAAAGGTTTCGAAAGCGTCCCGAATCGAGTGAAAGACGGCACTCTGGAAGTGCATCCGGTCCATCTTGTTGACCGCCAGGACGACATGCCGGATGCCCATGAGGGAGGCCAGATAGGCATGCCGCCGGGTCTGGGTCAGCAGGCCCTGGCAGGCATCCACCAGCAGGATGGCGACCTGGGCGGTGGAGGCTCCTGTCACCATGTTGCGGGTGTACTGTTCGTGTCCCGGCGTATCCGCCACGATGAACTTGCGCCGCCGTGTGGAAAAGAATCGATAAGCCACATCGATGGTGATGCCCTGTTCGCGTTCGGCGGCCAGTCCATCCACGAGCAAGGCAAAATCGATGTCTTCGCCCTGCGTTCCATGCTTTTTTGAATCGGCAGAGAGAGACGCCAGTTGATCGTCGAACAACTGTTTGGAATCCCACAGCAGGCGTCCGATCAGTGTACTCTTGCCATCGTCCACGCTGCCGCAGGTGATGAAGCGCAACAGATCCAACGATTGTTGACTATCCAAAAATTCTTCGGTTGAGAGGGGGACCGTGCTTTCCATCAGAAATATCCTTCCTGCTTTTTCTTTTCCATGCTGGCGGAGGTGTCGGAATCGATCATCCTTCCCTGACGTTCCGAACTGCGCGCATTGACCAATTCCAGAATGATGTCTTCCAGAGTTTCGGCTTCGGATTCCACGGCGCCGGTCAGGGGGTAGCAACCCAAGGTGCGAAAGCGTACCTTGCGTCCATGGATGGCTTCGTCCGGGCGCAATCGGCAGCGTTCGTCATCCACTAGCATGAGCGTGTCCTCCCGTTCTACCACAGGACGAATCTTTGAGAAGTAGAGGGGGACCACGGGGATATTTTCCTGATGGATGTATTGCCAGATGTCCAGTTCAGTCCAGTTGGACAGAGGAAATACGCGGATGCTCTCCCCCCGATGCTTGCGGGTATTGAACAGATGCCACAGTTCGGGACGCTGGTTCTTGGGGTCCCAGTGATGGGTGGCCGAACGAAAGGAGAAAATGCGTTCCTTGGCTCGCGACTTTTCTTCATCCCGTCTGGCGCCCCCAAAAATGACGTCAAACTTGTGCAGATCCAGGGCCTGTTTCAAACCTTCGGTCTTGGTGATGTGGGTATGCAGGGCAGATCCATGATCAAAGGGGTTGATGTTTTTTTCGAGGGCATCCGGATGGGTATAAACCAAAAGCTTCATGCCGGATTCGCGGGCCATGTAATCCCGAAATAGATACATCTCCTGAAATTTCCAGCGGGTATCCACATGCAAAAGCGGGAAAGGGGGCGGGGCGGGATAAAACGCCTTGCGCGCCAGATGTAACATGACCCCGCTGTCCTTGCCGATGGAATACAGCATGACGGGATTTTCGGCTTCTGCCACGGCTTCCCGAAGGATATGGATGCTTTCGGCTTCCAGGTCATGCAGGAGTGGGTTGATGCGAGGGGTTGAACGGCGCGGACGTGTCTGTGGTTTCAGGTCGAGTACGGGCGGATAGGGCAACAGGTTCCATTCGGAGGCCATCGTGCTCTGACGGCAAAGGGAAACCAGGGAGCCGTGGGGAAATACCGTGAAAGGGCCATTCAAATGGGTCTTCAGTTCTTCCAGCACGAGCGCGAGATCCTCCGGGCGACAGGGGCCGGGCAAGGGAAACCACCATCGATTGCCCTCTGGATCATTGAAAAAAATATAATTTTTGTCGTCGACGCCTTTCCCTGATTGAGCAAACAATAGGGAAATCCCCTCTGTTCTGGCGACCTTCAATTCATGCTCGAGGATCAGGGGATTGAGTTTTCTTCCCGATTCATCCCTCAAGGTATCCGGTGTCAGTGGGGCGGGGAGCAGCCCCCATGCCGCCAACGGCGAGGCGGTCAGGCGTGAGGCAAACCCCAGGTGATCGAGACGGTCGGTCATCATTTCGGTACTCCACAAACGGGCGGGAGCGGGTTCAAAAAGAAGCGTGGGAGTCATGGACTTGTGGACCCAATTGGGATACATTGCGCGGAGGAATCAATGTAAAGGATTCTAACTCTGTTTTGTCGGTTTTAATACTCTTTGACGATGAATATGACCCGTAAGTCCGGACAGCAAGACGAACCAATCGCGCAGGCAGTGAAGGCAGGGGTACGGGACATCGTCAAGGAAGCGGGACAGGCCATTTTGCAATTTTATTCAGGCGTTGCCCAGGCGGATTCCCGGCGCCCGTTGGCGGTGACACACAAGGAGGACCAGAGCCCTCTGACGGAAGCGGATCTGGCTTCCCACAGAATCATCGTGGATGCGCTGGCCAAACTGACCCCTCATATTCCGGTAATTTCGGAAGAGGACAGAAAACGGGATGCTCGTCATTCATCCTCCGAATGTTTCTGGCTTATCGACCCTCTGGATGGAACCAGGGAATTTTTGGCGGGGAGCGACGAATTCACGGTCAACATTGCCTTGATTTTGCAAGGGCAACCGGTATGGGGTGTGGTGGGGGCTCCCGCCCTGGATCTGCTCTACTGGGGAGGGAAGGGCGAGGGGGCTTTTCGTGAACAGATACGGATCGAGACGATTCAGGTCGCATCGTGGCCGGTTTCAGGCAACCCTGTGCGGATCGTGGCGAGTAAAAGCCACCTGACCCAGGAAACCCTGGAATTTACCCAGCGCTTCACGCCCAACGAGTTGATTCAGGCGGGGAGTTCCCTGAAGTTTTGTCGGGTTGCCGAAGGCAGTGCCGATCTCTATCCTCGTTTGGGTCTGACCTGTGAGTGGGACACGGGGGCAGCCCAGGCGGTGGTGGAAGGGGCCGGGGGCCATGTCTTCGATCTGGAAGGCAGGGCTCTGCGCTATGGCAAGCAGGAGATCCTGAATCCCTATTTTGTCGCGTCTTCTGTTTCTTCCGAGATCATTCTGCCAGGTCTGTCGTGATCGGTTTGGCCCATACGGGTCTGGGAGTACTGACGGGGCTGGCCATCGGCCTGACGGGCGTGGGTGGGGGCGCATTCATGGCACCGGCTCTGATCCTGTGGTTTGGCGTGGAACCGCATACGGCCATCGCCACGGACCTGTGGTTTGCGGTCTTGACCAAACTGGTGGCAGTCAAGGCGCACCATGGAGAAGGACAGGTGGATTGGCAGGTGGTGCGACGGCTCTGGTGGGGAAGTGTCCCGGTCGCCTGTCTGGTTGTCTTGTTGGTGGGTCATGGGGTGGCTTTTGGGAAACCGGAGGATTTGATCGCCTCCGTTGGGGTGTTGGTGATCGTGACGGGGCTGGGGTTATTGATGGCCCCTCGTTTATTGAAGGTTGGGCGCATGCGTCGTTTGGGGAGTCCCGAACGGTTCAAGGCGGTTCAGCCGGTATTGACGGTCATGGGGGGGGCGGGTCTGGGATTTTGCGTGGCCCTGACATCTATCGGTGCCGGTGCGTTGGGCAGTGTATTGTTACTGTATTTGTATCCACTCCGGATGACGCCGCATCGTTTGGTGGCCACGGATATTGCCCATGCCATTCCCCTGGCGTTGGTGGCGGGATTGGGGTATCTGTGGGCCGGCAAGGTGGATGGATGGCTGTTACTGGATCTGTTGGCGGGGTCGCTTCCTGCGGTTCTGGTCGGCAGTGTCTTGAGCCGAAGGATTCCTGGGCGGTGGATGCAGATCCTGCTGGCCATTCTGTTGCTGGTGGCGGGCATGAAAGTGTTGAAAGGAATTGCTTGAAAGGGATGATGATGGACAGAATTCGTGGAGGATTTTTTCCTCACTCATGGTTGAAAGGGATAACTTGTCATGCTTCATAATGGTCAAGAGCTACTCCCGACTCCGGAGAAAAAAGGGCAAGTGCTGGTGATCGTCGGCATGCACCGCAGCGGAACTTCCGCGTCCACGGGGGCCCTGCGCTGCCTGGGCGTGAACCTGGGAGAGAAGTTATACCAGGGTCATCAGGGCATCAATGACAAGGGGTACTTTGAACATGCCGGCATTGCCGATACCAACGATGAAGTGCTGGCTGCCCTGGGGTCTTCGTGGGATGACCCCCTGTTGCGTCCCAATGACTGGTGGAAGCGCGACGATCTGGCGCTTTATGTTCGTAAAGTCAGGAAACTGATCCAGCAGGACTTTGCGCGCAGTCCCCTGTGGGCGGTAAAGGATCCGCGCGTCTGCCGACTTTTGCCCTGGTGGCTGGAAATCTTTTCTGCCCTCGAAATCACGCCCCATTTCATTTTTGTGGTGCGTTCTCCCGCCGCAGTCCATCGGTCCCTGGAGAAACGGGATGGTTTTCCCAGGGAGAAATCCTTTCTGCTCTGGACCTTGCATTACCTGGAAGCCGAACGACACAGTCGGGGCCATGCGCGGACCTTTCTCGATTTCGACCGATTTCTTGAGGAACCCGTGGAATCCCTGCGCCGGGTCGAACGGGAACTGAATCTTGCTTTTCCCATCTCCGTCGATCAGGCAAAATCCGGTCTGGATGCATTCCTGTCTCGTGACCTGCGCCATCATACGGCGGAACAGGAACTTCAGGATACCCGGCCCGTTCTCGAACTGGCGCAGGACCTTCACGGTGAATTGGTGAACGCGACCAAAGAACTGCCCCTGAACATTTCTGTCATGAATGAATTGTGGACACGCATGGAAACGATTCAACAGGGATTTCCGGAAGCCCTGGTCAGTCATGTCCGTTCCTCCGGGGTCATTCGCGGCGACCTGCAGATCACCCTCAACCGTATTTTTCGTTCCTGGTCCTGGCTGCTCGGAAAACCGGTGCGCTGGGGGGAGCGCCGGTTTGGACGGGACGTATGAGTATGCCCGCCGTTTCCGTCATCATTCCGACCTACAACTGTGCAGACTACATCGAGCAGACCCTGGAAGGCATTCTGAATCAGACCTTTCAGGATTTCGAACTGATCGTGGTAGACGATGGCTCCACGGATCGTACCCAGGACATCGTGGCCCGTCACGCCCCCAGGGTTCGTCTCATCGTCCAGAAGAATTCCGGGGTCTGTGTGGCCAGAAATCGGGGCATCAGTGAAGCGAAAGGCCAATTCATCTGCCTCGTCGATCATGACGACTACTGGTTTGCAGATAAACTGGCCTGTCAGGTCGAAGCCATGGAGAAATATCCGGAGAGTGGCGTCATCTATACGGACTTCACCCTGTGGTTTCCCGAGGATGGGCGTTTTCCTGAACCCCGCACCTTGCACACAGCCATCCCCGGAGATCGGATCGACCCCGATTACTCCGGCTGGATCTATCACCAGTTATTGCTGGACTGCTGGGTATTGACCAGTACGGCCATGTTCCGGGCAGAAGTCTTCAGGAATTGTGGGAAATTTGATGAAACTTTGCCCTACAGCGAAGACTGGGAACTGTGGCTGAGAATTTGCCGGAAGTATCCCTTCACCAAACTGGCCTACGCCTCTACCCTGTACCGGCAGCATCCCAATCAAGGAAACCGCAAGGTCAGGGCGGTGGACTATCGGACCCGACTCCTCACTCAGGCCAAAAAACGATGGGGGCTGTGCAGTCAGGACAACCGGTGTATTTCCGCCGCCGTATTCAACAAGAAGTTGGCGGCCTACCATGCCGACTTTGGCCTTTATCATCTCAAGGCAGGGCACCGAACCACGGCGACCCAGGCTTTGATCAAAGCATGGCTGACCAATCCTCTCCATGTCAAATATCCTTGCTACATCGCAGCGGGATGGGTGGGTTGGAAACCAAAGTGGTGAATCGGTCCGGCCACAGGCTACAGAACGGGAATTTCATTATTTGGTGCACTGATGCGGCATCGGTCGATGAATTATGCCGGTTGTTGCATGATAGTCACCATGATATATTACCGCGCATGATATCTTCATGACCAGGGAGATTGGGATGTCTCAAGTTGCGAAATTATTCATGAACGGTCGAAGCCAGGCGGTGCGTTTGCCGGTTGCATTCCGATTCGATGTGGATGAAGTCTTCATCCGCCGGGATCCGGAAACCGGGGATGTGATCCTGTCACGCAAACCGGAATCGCTGGACAGTTTTTTTGCCGCACTCGATGGGGTTGACGTGCCTGCGGATTTCCTGAGTTCGACAGACCGTAACCAGGGTGAACAGGATCGCGATCCGTTCGAGGGCTGGAAGGAATGACTGTGTATATGTTGGACACCAACATGGTGAGTTGCCTGGTAAAAAAAGATCCGACAGCCATGCAACGAGCGAAGAATGTGCCGATTTCCTCCCTGTGCATTTCTGCCATCACCGAAGGCGAACTGCTTTTTGGTCTGGCGAAGCGGCCAGAAGCCATACGGCTCCACGCGGCCGTCAAGGAGTTTCTGCGGTGTGTCGATGTGATGCCATGGGATGAAAGAGTGGCGGAGCACTACGCACGGATCCGCGCCTCATTGGAACGTCAAGGCAAAACACTCGCGCTTCTGGATTTGCTGATTGCTTCCCATGCAGAAAGTATTGGTGCCGTGCTGGTAACCAATGACCAAGCGTTTCGATTGATGGGTAGTCTCCGCGTGGAGGACTGGACTGAGGCGGCAACTTGATGAGTGGCGTAACTCAAATTGTTCATTAGAGATTTAGGCTGACTTTTGGAAAACTGCCAAGTCCATGGATTAAGGACGCCGCTACCTGACATTATGACAATAAAAATCCCTATGTCGCATTCTGATTTGACTGTTGTTATTCCTTTCTACCAGAGGACTCCCGAACCTCTGGTTCGTGCCATAAATTCCATCAAAGTTCAGCAAGGCGTGGAATGTCCGCAGGTGTTGATCGTGGATGATGAATCACCAGTGTCTGCTCGATCCATCCTGGATCAATATGTTCCAGACCATGGGGCCTTTATCCAACTGATCGAACAGAAAAACAAGGGGGCCGCAGGGGCGCGGAATACTGCACTGGATCATTTACCCGAATCGACCCAATATGTCGCCTTTCTGGATTCCGATGATGAATGGACTCCTCATCATTTGGATCATGCCCTGCGTGTTCTTTCTCGAGGGTATGATTTCTATTTTGCCAACCATCAACGACCGGACTGGTCCCAAGATCGGTTTACTCAAATGGGACTCAGTCGGGAACGACATCGATGTTTTGATCCTGAAAGACAGTTGTATGAGTTTGTTGGAGATGTCCTGTTACCCGTGATGGGGCAACAAATGGTCAAAACTTCCAGCGTCGTATACCGGCGGACCGCTTTACCAGAAGTTCGGTTCCCTGAACATTTGATCTTGGGGGAGGATGACGTCTTTTGGTTGAGGGCGCTACGCAGTGTTCGTCAAGCAGGGTTCTGTTTCCAGGTGGAAGTTGAAATGGGAGAGGGTGTCAACATTTCACAGGGAGGAGGCTGGGGGGAACTGCGCTCGTTCAAGTTGATGATCGAGAATCTGCAGAAGTGGCGGTCTCTTCCTCAATTATTTCCTGACGAGGCAGCCCTGCCCAAATTGTGTCGAGAGAACATCCAAAAGATCCGACAGGATTTTGCGGTTGGTGTATTGCATCGTTTGCGGCGCGGGAATGGGTTACCCATGGAATACTGGGCACGTTATACTCGGATGGATCCATCCTGGATTTTGGCCTTGCTGAACCAAATCCTACGGAAATTCGGGGGAAAGTCATGACCGAAAGTCTCTTGCGTGTCGGTATTTACCGCCCTGCCGAACTGCCTCAAAGTTTCAAAGTGTATGCAGACAATGTGGAGCGTTATTTCCCGGAGTTTGGAGTTCAGGCCGTTCACTTTGAAAGCAAGACAGAGACCCCTCAGACGGTGGATGTATTCTGGGATATCCGCTCCGGCGGAGGAAACCCGCCACTTGAATTTCTGCTCGGGAAGAAGATTCCGTTGGTGATGACCGTCCATGGTTTTGCACCCATTAGTTTGTCGGGTTGGGAGTATTTTCAGACCATCAAGGGAACGATGCTATCCAAAACATACGCCAGGGAAAAGTTGGAGCGCTGGAAGGAACTCAAAGAGGGCGTGGCTGCCATGATTGCAGTCTCACAATTCACCAAAGAGGAAGCGGTGAGACTGATTGGAGTGCCAGAACAGAAGATTACCGTCTGTCATCATGGTGCCAGTCCGGAATTCAGACCTCAGGAACCCATAAAGCCTAAAGAAAACTATTTTCTTCATATCTCGAACAATGAGCCGCGCAAGAACGTAGCGCGTATTGTGGAAGCATTTCAACGCCTGAAAAAAACGCATGATGTCCGACTCAAACTCAAACTGCCTCATGAGGAAGGTGGCAAGTACCAAAACATCAAGGGAGTAGAGTTGATTCAGGGCATGTTGAGTACGGAAGATCTGGTCAAACTTTATCAAAACGCATCTGGATTCGTTTTTCCTTCTCTTTATGAAGGGTTCGGTATGCCCATATTGGAAGCCATGGCCTGTGGTTGTCCGGTCATTACCTCCAACGTCAGCGCGTGTCCGGAAGTGGCGGGAGAAGCAGCAAAAATTATCGATCCAAGAAATGTTCAGGCATTACAACACGCTATGGAACAACTCATTGACCAAACCCATGGTATCGGACAACGTTTTATCACCGCTGGCCTCCAACGCGCTACCCAGTTTGACTGGAAGAAGAGTGCTGAGGGACATGCGGTCACAATGGGTTATGCAAAGAAATAATAATCAATTGGATGGTTCAGCGATGACGACGATTTGAATATGCTTTGTGTCACTCATTAATTCTGGAAAAAAACGATAAAGTAACCTGCGCAATAATTTTTTTGAATTCCACCACTTTTCATTAATAAACATTGTCTGAATGATAGTGAATCCAAGGTTCTCAAATAAGCGAATAATACTTTTTTGAGTAAAAAAACGAAGGTGTGTTTTGTCTCGGACACCGAATTCTTCATAACGCCAATCTTTCTCAAATAAAAGGTGTTCAAGGTTGTCGATATGTCGAATGTTTGGAACGCAGCAATGAATTCGGCCTCCTTTTTTGAGTTTTTTCTTGCTCAACTCAAGAGCGGCTGCTGGATCTGTCATATGTTCCAGAGAGTCATTGAAGGTGATTATGTCGAAATAATTGTCTGGTATGGGGTTGTCTGAATGAAAAAAGTCCGTGATAACGTTGTCTAATCTTTTCATAGCAACAGACGCAGCCTCTTTATCTGGATCAACTCCCCATACTTCAATATTCATTGATTTCTTTAGAGACAGCCCAAATCCACCCTGATTGCATCCAACATCGAGAAGAGTTCCAGTGTTTTTTGGAATCAACAAAACGAGTGGTTGCCGATCAATGTCCTCGTATTCTGGTCTGTTGAATTCTGTCATAAAAACCTAATTTAATGAATTTTAGTTGGTGGTTCTATTTGTAAAAAACCGGGTAATAATTTTTCGAATATTACCATGTAACACGTTGATAATAGCATACGGGTGAGATAATATCGCTTTGGATAGTATTCTCGGAACCTGTCTTCCGGGTTTCCATTCCCCCCCCTTGTTTCTTATAGCGTCCCAAATTCCAAGTAATACCGCATCTGACTTATCAATTTCATTTTTCTCATACATTGATGATGCTAATAATATTGATCCGGACAAATATTTTCTGAGATAACCAACTCTTTCTTTTTTTGATATTAATTTGCTCCAAAGGTGGTATCTATTTCTTGTGTTTAAGTAAACATAATGCGGAGGTCGTTTGTTTGGATCTGCTTCTCCATAGTGAAATACCTTTGATTTTGTAGCGATCGAGTTTCTAAATCCAGATTTAATAATTCGTAAACTTAAATCCATGTCTTCAAAGTAGGCAAAAAGGAAATTATCAAATCCGCCGATTTGTTTTAATAATGATGTTCTTGCGAGCAGGGCAGTTCCCCAGAGGCACAATAGTTCGGGATTTGTTCTTTGTAACTCTTTAGCGTTTTCTTTGGATTCGACTAATTCAAATATTTTGTCGTTCCAATTTATTTTACTTCCACAAAACTGGATTTTTATGTTATCCCCGTCTCTGATGTACAGAACAGGAGATGTTGCGCCAATAGTTTTGTCAGAACTTATTTCTTCAATCAAATGGCTTAGTGAATATCTGTCTGGTAAAGTATCGTTATTTAGTATCCATATATACTCAAAACAATATTCAATAGCATAATTTATTCCTTGATTTTGAGCCCCTGCAAATCCAATATTTGTCGGATTTTTTATTACTTTTGCTTTGGTGTAATCTTTGTGTATTTTTTCTATAATGCCGTCTGATGAGCCGTTATCAATAACCAATACTTCGAAGTTTTTA
Organism: Pseudomonadota bacterium; assembly: GCA_021832305.1. Classification (GTDB taxonomy): domain Bacteria; phylum Pseudomonadota; class Gammaproteobacteria; order Burkholderiales; family Ferrovaceae; genus Ferrovum. The sequence goes on from JAKBLB010000006.1 coordinate 72,552, forward strand.
TAATCAAGATCGTATATTAAATCCAGACAATTTATTGTTTTTTCGTATCCGTTCCAGTTGATTATAGAGATTAGTACACTATCGTTTTTCATGATTTGTCTTTTTGTGTTTCTGGTATATACCTGCTATTTTATTATCCAGTTTATTTGTTTTTCAATGGGGTGTTTGACAAGGTAGATGATTGTTGCCCAGACTGCCGTACAGGACAGCATGCTCAGTACTATTTCCGTCCAATGTTTGTTTTCAAATATATTTTTTCCAATGGTTATGATGGCTATGGAGGGAAGACAAGATAACGCGGTGACCCAGAAACTCTTGTGGAGTGATTGAACCAACCCGTTGAGGTCTATCCCGATAACCTTTCGACATTGAATGAAGTCTGTTATTGACTCGATTGTTCCGGATATTATGAAAGCGATTCCCACTGCCAGTAGTCCTTTCGGGGCGGCAATGAAGATGAGTATGCCTCTGATGGGAATTCGCATCAATAGTTGATATAAGTTTTGTTCAATTCTTCCGACCGCAGGCATCATGGATCCCATGAGCATGAAGGGGGATTTTACCAAACTGAATATGCAAAGCAACTGTAAAGGGATAATGGATGCCGTCCATTGTTTGCCGTACAGTCCAATGATGATGGGATCCGCCATGATAGCCAAGTTGATGAAAAATGGCCATGCGACTACGGTGAGCAGGGCAAGGGATTCTTCGAAACTTTGTTTCATTGGATGGTCGTTTCTTGATTGCTCTGAAAAGTGGGGAGCAGCTACATCCCAGAGAGCTCTCATGACGAGCGTATCGAAAGTTGAGACTAAGCCCATGGCACGTCCAAAATAACCTACCGTCGACATTCCCGACAGGCGGCCGAGTATCAGGTCGGCTTCCGCTTGACCAATATCTATCAAGATAGTAATGAGACTGGACAATGACCCAAACGAAATTACCTTTCTTATTCCTTTGATCCCTGGGGTAAAGGGGATGTCTTTTGAACGCCATAACTGGACGAGAGTAAAGGTACAGAGGATGCCTGCGACGGAACCCCAGGCCATGGAGAGGTAACTGTAGCCCAGGTAGGCAAGGGTGACGGTGGTGATGGAACCGGTGAGGTTGGTGAAAAATTTGATGAGGGCAATGTACTTGAACTCCATCTTTTTGTACATGTAGGCCATGGGGACCGTACCGAAGGGGATCAGCACGAAGTTGAGTGCCAGGATTCGCATGACGGAACGGACACCGGGTTGGTGGTAGAACTCTGCTGCGTAGTTGCTTCCCAGAGCAACCACGAGAGCAAGGGTCCAGGCGGTGAATAAGGTAAGCGTGAAGGCTGCGCGGATCTTGTCTTGGGTCAGGTTTTTCTCCTGGATGATATAGGCAGAGATGCCGAAATCACGCATGGAACTGGCGAATCCGATCAATACGGCGGCGATGGAATACAAACCGATTTCCGAAGGGTTGAGCAGACGTGCCAGGATGATGGAGACGACGAACTGGATGGCGAAACTGGCGTAGTTTTGTCCCAGGGACAACAGGATGGACTTTCTGACCTTGCTCATGAATCAGAAAGTTTTTGGGTTGGCGGAGGAAAGGGTTGGGTGGTGGGGGGGACAACTTTTATTGGGCATGCGTGATCTTTAACCAGTAGATGCAGGCGAGGGAGAGGAAAAAGCAGAGAGTGGCCAGATTTCCTCGGTCTTCCAGAAAGTGTTTCAGCGTTTTTTTGTGCGTGGGATGACGCAAGGCCAGATGGTAGGGATGGCGTAAGTGATACGCGGGTTGAGTGATTCGTTCGTTATGAATGTCTAACACGAGACTTCCCCTTTTCCATTGTTGTTATTGCACCATAAATCCTATGAAGTGTAAAGTTGGATGACGATTTATTTTGAGGGCATGGGTTGGGATAAAGATTGACGGATTGAAAAATCGTTACTACAATTTGCCTCATGCACATTGAGTTCGACGACAATAAAAACGACACCAACATCCGTGCCCGAGGGCTGTCGTTTGAACAGGCGGCGATTTCGATGAGGTACTGATGTATGAACAAGAAACCAAACCCCGAACTGATTGACAACGACAACCCGGAATGGACGGCGCAGGACATCAAAGCCGCCAGGCCCTTCTCCAGCCTACCCGCAACTTTGCAGTCCAAACTGCGTGGGCCGCAAAAAGCGCCTCCCAAGGTGTCAACCACCATCCGTTTATCTCCTGATGTATTGCAGGCTTTCCGGGCTTCTGGAGACGGCTGGCAGACACGCATCGATGCGGCGTTGAGGGACTGGCTGCGCACACATTCGCCTGCATAAGCCAAGTGAGTGTGTCAGTTATTTTGATGGATTTTCAGGGGTTGGTGATCATTTTGGATGAGGGTTGAGGGGGTGACTTGTCACGTTCGATCTCAAGATCGAAACCTCCTGCCTGCTGGCCGATTTCAGCCAACAAGGAACCCAGTTTGATGCGGCCCCCTGGTCGTGCGACGCTCTCAAGAATGGCTCGGACTTCGGCCTCGGTGCTTCGACCAGCCATCGCGGCACGCACACGCAAAGCACGGTGCGTCTCCTCAGGTAAGTTACGGACGGTGATCGATGACATCTGGCATCCCTTCTTGATTGATCTCAGTGATTGCATTGTATTCGTCATGAAATCATTTCGCAAGGTGTCTTGAGAGCGATGGCACTACCTCCCTTGTTGCCAGGGCGGGCAAGTGGTATAAACTGGCGACATGAGGTTCTTGTGTGGATATAGACGAGAAAGGAGGAACGTCATGAGTAACCGCCGAAGTGATAGAACAGGCATTGAGCCTGAAGGCTTCAGATCGTTACTTGTTGCTGGAGTTGTTGCATACCAGTTTGGATAAACCTGATCCCGAAATTGACCGGGTGTGGCAGGAAGAGGCTTTGCGCCGGGTAAAAGCCTACGATGAAGGTCGGCTGGAGATAGTCTCAATGGAAGAAGTGTTCAGGGATTTATAGTGCCACTGATTTTGTTGACCGATGACGCGATTGTGGCACGGTATCAAGGTCCGGTGAGGCAGGTTTGGGGGTTCAGGACGGGCGGGCGACGACGTTCCGAAACAGGGTCATTTGCCCTGCGCTGGTCTCCTCCCAATTGAAACGGCTGGCGAATCGTCGGGTGTCTTCCCGGTCGGGGAGGTGGGCAAAAAGGTCCTGGATGGCCTGGGTGAGGGCTTGGGGGGTGCGTTCCTGAACCAGCCGTCCGGCTTCGGGGGCCGTGATCAGTTCGGGGCTGCCGCCCACGGCGGTGGAAATGACCGGGGTGCCGCAGGCCAGGGATTCCAGCAGGACATTGGCCCACCCTTCGCTGGCTGAGGCCAGGACGAGGGCATCGGCGGCACTGTAGTATTTGGCCAGTTCGGCTTGGGGTAGATGGGTTTTGAACTGAACGCGTTGATCGAGGTTGAGTTGTTGGACGAGTCGTTCCAGATTCTGCTGTTCCGGACCGGAGCCGATGATGAGGAGTTGAAAGGGTTCGAGCGGTTCGATGGCACGGATGACCAGGTCGTGACCTTTGCCGGGGACCAGGTTTCCCACGGAGACCAGTAAGGGGTGCGTGGTGAGGGCGAGTTGTCGGCGGGTTTTTTCCCGCTCAGTGGGTTGAAAGAGGGTGAGGTCCACCCCGTTTCTCAGGACAGTGATTTTATTTGCATCCGCACCGAGTTGAAGGAGGACCTCTTTGAGGGCACCGGACACGGTGATGAGATGGGCCGCCCGTTGGGCAGCGCGTTGAATGAGGCGTCTGGGAATGGGGTGGTGGGGCAGGAGGTTGAGGTCGCTGCCGCGCGCCGTGATGATGACGGGTTTTTTCAGCCAATGGCCGAGCAGGGTGGCGGCCACGCCATCGGGGTAGAAATAGTGGGCATCGATCAGGTCGAAATCCTGTCCGTTGCGGATTTGCGCTCGGAGAAGAGGCAAACAGGCCAGAGCCATGCCCCAGGGGGCCAGATTCATGCCGAATTTGGGAATCAGGGGATAGCGGGGGTGCTCGATGGCAATACCCTGCCGGACTTCCTGTCGGGGAATTCTGGCTTGTCGGGCGTAGTCCCCAAAGCGTTCGTGGGTGAAGGGAAACCAGGGGACGGGGGCCATGACCCGGGCTTCGACGGGGTGGCTGCCGAGCAACTGGCGCAGGCGGGTCTCTACGAAGATTCCATGGTGGGGTTTGGTGGCATTGGGGTAGAGGGAACTGAAGGTCAATAGGCGCATCACATCCGTCGTTTGGCGAGTAAACGCTCGTAGAGGGGTTGGTAGCGGCTCACGCTGTTCTGCCAGGTGCGTTCCTTTTCCACAAATGCTCGTCCGGCTCGAACCAGGTTGTGCTTCAGGGTGGCGTCCGTGAGAAGACGATGGACGGCACCGGTCAGGTCCCTGGAATTTCCCGCCTCGAAAAGAAGACCGGTCTGCTCGTGCCGGATGAGTTCTTTGTGCCCGCCGACATCGGAGGCGATGAAGGACTTTCCCTGGGCCATGGCTTCCAGGGGCTTGAGGGGCGTGACCAGTTCGGTCAGGCGCATGGGCAATCGTGGATAGACCAGCACATCGATGAGATCGTAGTAGCGGTGGACATCCTGATGGGGAACCCGGCCGGTAAATATCACTTTGTCGGCAATCTCGAGTTGGCGGGCCTGGGCTTTCAGGGACTCTTCCTGGGGGCCGCCGCCGACCAGAAGAAGGCGGACGTGAGGAAGCGTGGCGAGGATCTGCGGGAGGGCTTCCAGGAGCAGTGAAAGCCCTTCGTAGGCGTAAAAGGAACCAATGAAGCCGAGAACCTGGGCGTCGGCCAGTCCCAACCGTTTTTGCAGATCCGGGTCGGGAGGGCCCCCCAGAGGAAACTGGGCGATGTCCACGGCATTGGGAATCACGGTGACCTTGTCCTCGGCGATGCCCCGCTCGACGATATCCCGGCGCAGGCCTTCACAAATGGTGGTGATGGCATCCACCTGACGAAAGGCCAGGGTGTCGAGGGCGCGGGTGAGGCGGTAACGGAGGCTGCCTTCCTTCGTGGTGCCGTGATCCACCGCTGCATCTTCCCAAAAGGCGCGGACTTCATAGACGACGGGTATCTGGTATTGACGCCCAACCTTGAGGGCGGGGAGGGCATCGAGGACGGGGGAATGGGCGTGCAGGAGATCTGGCTGGGTTTTTTCGATGACCTCATGCAGTCGTCGTTCCAATCCCTTCATCACCGCGACCTGATTCAGGAGAGGGAGTTTGCTCTGGAGCCCCGAATGGGAGGGGGTACGGTAGAAGTGCCAGCCCTCGATGGTTTCTTCCGATACGGTGCATCCTGCCTGTTTTTCACTGGTCAGGTGGAAAGTTTCCCAGCCCAGGGCCCGTTGCTCCTTGAGAATGGACAGGGTGCGGAAGGTATACCCGCTGTGCAGGGGCAGGGAGTGATCCAGGATATGAAGGATGCGCATGGCTTAGAGTCGCAGGAAAGATTCGAACATGAGCAGCGACCAGAGGGGAGCGCTGTAATCCCGCCGTCCTGCCTGATGTTCTTCCACCAGATGGGTGAGGAAGGAAGGGTTGAAAATTCCGCAGCCCATCAGGCGCGGTCCAAGCACGGAGGTGCGCACCGTCTCGCGCAAGGGCCCCCGGAACCAGTTGGCCAGAGGAACCGCAAAGCCCATTTTCTGACGGTACAGGATGTCCTGCGGCAAGTAGGGTTCCAGGGCTTTCTTGAAGAGATACTTGCCTTCGCCCTGATACAGTTTGAGGAAGGGGGGAAGACCCGACACCCATTCCATCAGGGAGTGGTCCAGCAGCGGCTCGCGGACTTCCAGGGCATGCGCCATGCTGGCGCGATCCACTTTGGTCAGGATGTCGCCGGGCAGGTAGGTTTTGATGTCCAGGTATTGAACCAGGGACAGGGGATGCCGGGTAGGAGCATTTCGGGCATGGGTTTTCAGCACTTCGACGGCCCGGTAGCCTTGCAGGCTGGCGGTGAACGAGGGGCTGAACAGTTGATGGCGCAAACGATCGCCCAGCAGGGATACGCTGTGAAAATAGCCTTCCACCGAATCCCGGGCGAGAGCTTCAAAAGTGCTTTTGGCCCGGAACATGCGGGGTGCCCAGTCGGCTTTGGGGTACAGGGCGCCCAGGGCGCCAAAGAGAGGGCGGCGCAACCCCAGGGGGAGCATGGAGCGCATTTTTTCTTCCGCCATGTGGAAACGGTAACGCCGATAGCCTGCCAGGTTTTCATCGCCCCCGTCGCCTGACAGGGCTACGGTGACGGAGCGGCGCGCCAGTTCACAGACTCGATAGGTGGGCAGGGCGGAACTGTCGGCATAGGGTTCGTCGTAGAGCGCCGCTAATTGGTCCACCAGAGAAAAATCGTCAGGGTCCACCTCACCGACCTGATGGCGGGTGTGGTATTGCCGGGCCACCTGCGCGGCGTAAGGGGCTTCGTTGAAGCGGGGGTCCTTGAAGGCGATGGAACAGGTATTGACCGGGTCCGCGCTCAGTTGCGCCATCATGGCGACCACGGCGCTGGAATCCACGCCTCCGGATAAAAAGGCGCCCAAGGGCACTTCAGAGACCAGACGGATGCGTATCGTTTCGCGCAAACGGTCCACCAGTTCTTCCTGCGTGTCCTGCATCGAGGTGACGGGAACGGGCGCGAAAGGGATATCCCAGTAACGGCAGGGGTGAGGAGGCTTGGAATCTGCGGAGAGGGTCAGATGGTACCCGGGGGGCAGTTTGAAGGTGTTCCGGTAAATGGTGCGTGGTTCGGGAATATACCCATAGGCGAAGTATTCCTCCACGGCGCAGGGGTCGAGGGACTGGTCAAAACCGGGATACAGGCGCAGGGCCTTGAGTTCTGAGGCAAAGATGAATTTTCCATCGGGTTGCAGGCTGTAAAAAAGGGGTTTGACCCCCAATCGGTCCCGCGCCAGAAACAGTTTTTGACGATTGCGATCCCATAGGGCAAAGGCGAACATTCCACGGAAACGGTCGATGCAATGATCTCCCCACTCTTCCCAGGCATGGATGATGACCTCGGTGTCGCAGTGGGTGCGAAAGGTATGACCCAAAGCCTGCAACTCGGGCATGAGATCGACAAAATTGTAGATTTCCCCGTTGAAGACCACCACCACGCTGTGGTCTTCATTGAACAGCGGTTGCTGTCCCGACGAAAGGTCGATGATCGACAAACGACGATGACCCAAACCCACGCCGGGCTCGGTGTGCAGTCCGCCTTCATCCGGACCCCGGTGAAACTGGGACTCGTTCATGCGCGACAGCAGGTCACGGCTGATGGGGGATCGATCTCTGGTATCAAATATTCCGACCAGACCGCACATCAGGCAGGGTTCCGGCGGTGGGCGCAATCGGATTCATGGACAGGACGCCTGTTCATCAAGATTTTCCTCGGGTTCAGAGATTAGGGAGATTGTTAAGGTCAGGGTTTATATTGCCACAGGTCGTTCAGGTAGTTCCCGCTGCCCTCCAGTCCCCCGAACAGCCATAGGGATCCGGAAGTTCCAATCGTGGACGAAAACCAGGCATTGGCGCTGGACCGCGCGCCCGGCATTCCTGGCGTGCCCGGTTGGGACCCATAACTGCCGAGCTGATTGACCTGATTGCTTCCATTGACCCAGGTCCATTGCTGGGTGCCGAGATTGAATTTCCACAGGTCGTTCAATTCTCCCAAAGTGCCGGTGGAATCATAGCCATAACCCCCAAACAGCCATAAATTGCCGGAAGTATCCGTCCATGCCACGGAACTGTCCCGTGATCCGGGAAGATTGGTGGGGCTGGAGGTCTGGGAAGTGCCGTAAGATCCCGTCTGGTTCAAGAAATTGCCGGAACCGATCAGAGTCCATTGAGCGGTGCCGGGGGTGAACTTCCATAGATCGTTCAATTCTCCCAGGGAACCCGAGGCGGCATACCCTTGTCCGCCGAATAACCACAAATTTCCCGTCGAGTCGGTCCAGGCCACGCTGTCATGGCGTGCGCCCGGCGAGGCGGCGGTTCCGGAAAGAGTCGAGAGTTGGTTGGTGCTGCTGGAACCCCGGATCCAGACCCAAGTCTTGGTGGTGGGGTTGTATTTCCACAGGTCGTTCAATTCTCCCGGGGAACCTGATGCGGCATACCCTTGCCCGCCGAACAACCACAAATTTCCCGACTGATCGGTCCATGAAACGCTGGCCAGACGTGCGCCAGGAATTTCCGTGGAACTATAACTGCCGAACTGGTTGGTTTGGGTGGAGCCTCCGACCCAGGTCCAGGTTTTGGCAGCGGGGGCGTATTCCCACAGGTCGTTCAAATCCCCCGGGGAATTCGAGGAAGCATAGCCATAACCGCCAAACAACCATAAATTTCCCGCAGGGTCGGTCCAGGAGACCGAGTCGTTTCTGGCGCCGGGCAGATTGTTCGTGCTGGGTGTGTTCTGTGTGCCATATAACCCAGGCTGATTTTGATTCAGGGGAGAAGACAAACTTTCCAGGGTCCAGATCTGGGTGTTGGGGTTGTATTTCCACAGATCATTGATGTCATAGGTATAGACCGTTTCACCTCCAAACATCCAGAAGTTGCCGGAGGTATCCGTCCAGGTGGCGGAACTCATACGCGCCTCCGGAGAGTTTACGGTTTGTTGGTTGTAGGAGGAACTTCCCCCGATCCAGGTCCAGGGCAGGAGCGTGGCGATGGACACGGGAAGGGCCGGCGTTCCGCTTCCCCCGCCCCCACCCCCACAGGAAGAAAGTGCCACGGACAGGAGTAACACCAGAGGGTTGGAAAGAGGTGTACCATTTCCCCATTTTCTCGAATGGTCAGGCAGGGGTCGGAAAAAACAGGGAAATGTCCGTAGAATTTTCGACCAGGATATCTGTGGCATTCTTGAATTTCCGAAGGTACGATGACTCTCGACATTGTAGAGTAGATAAATGGGGTTGGGAAGATCGAAAAAGGTTGACCGAGAGGCCGGGGATGGCCTATATCGGTCCGGCGTGATTTTTTGCAGGGAAGTTATCCATGGCCAAGAGAAGATCCAGTCGTTACCGGTATAAAAAAACGAAACTCATCTTGCTGGGGACTTCTTTTCTGGTCTTGATGGGGGTTGGCGGCGTCTTCATGGAGTACCGTGCATCAGGCTACAGCGTGGCCGAGATTGTGAACTATCTGGAGCGCAGGGTCGAGGGACATCCCCGTCTGGAAAAATGGACGACGCCGGTGTTTGCCAGAATTCGGGCCTGGGACGGCGAGTCGGAATTTCAGGCGCAGGCAGCGCAACCTTTTCTGATCCCGCCCCCTCCTCCCCGGTGGGGCGTGGTCGCTCTGAAGGAGGGAGAAGAACGGTCCCTGATCGAACCCTATCTGCCTGGAGGGTGGTTGATTCCGCCGAGCCCCGTCCATCGTACGCTTCATGTGGGGCCCACCGAGCCCATCAAAAGCATTTCTGTGGCGGCATCCATGGCGCGGGATGGCGATGTGGTCCAAATCGATGCCGGGGACTATCATGAGGACGTGGTGGCCTCCTGGGGACAGAATGATCTGCTCATTCAGGGGGTCGGGGGCAGTGCGCGCCTCTTTGCCGATGGCCGCAGTGCCGAGGGGAAAGCCCTCTGGGTGGTTCGGGGCGGCAGGATCCGGATTGAAAACATCGATTTCATGAACACTCGAGTCTCTGACCGTAACGGTGCGGGCATCCGTTTCGAAAAAGGGGACTTATGGATTCGAAACTGTCTGTTCTTTGCCAATGAAAACGGCCTGTTGACCTCGGATGAAGAAAGTTCGTCCCTGGTGATCGAGAACAGCGAGTTTGCCTACAATGGGGCAGGGGATGGGTTTTCCCACGATCTGTATGTGGGCAAACTGAACTCCCTGGTGGTATTGGCCAGTTACTTTCACCATGCCAATGTGGGTCATTTGTTCAAAAGCCGGGCGCTCCGGAACGACATCCTCTATAACCGCCTGACGGATGAAATGGGGGGAAGGGCCAGTTACGAACTCGATTTGCCCAATGGCGGCACGGCGCTGGTTTTGGGAAATATCATTCAACAGGGGGTGGATACGGAAAATTCCACCGTCATTTCCTATGGGGAAGAGGGGATGTCCGGGCCGGACAATGTGCTCTATCTGGCCAGCAATACGCTGGTGAACGACAAGGAGGGCGCCGGTGCCTTCTTGCGCGTACCCAAGGCAGGAGCCCGCGTCATTTCCGTCAACAATCTGCTGGTGGGGTATGGGGAATACCACGTTCCTGTGGGACTGGTCTCTTCCAATGATCTGAAGGCGGATTGGCAGGTGTTCTATCGACCCCTCCGGCAGGATTATCGGCTGGAGGGCCCGGTGGATGAGCGGTTACATTATGAGACCCCTTCCGCGATGCTGGCGCCCGGCATCGATCTCGTCCCCCATGCCGAACCCGTGGTCCCGCGTCAGGTCAGCGTATTGAAGCGCGCCCCTGCCTATCCCGGCGCACTGCAAATTTTGGCTCCCTGAGAGTCATCGTGTATTGGGGCGGTTTCGCTGACTTGATCCTGCCCCCTTTGGTATTGTTGTGGCCGATTCTGTGGGGAATCAAGGAGATGGCCCAGGGTAGGGTGCGGCGCGGTGCCTGGCTGGCAGGCGGCGGGGTGGCCCTGTTCTGGGTGGTATCCACGCCTGTGGTGAGCGGATTTTTGCTGCATCAACTCATGCCCCCCTACCAGTCTTTTCAGGGAAATGAAGCCGATGCCATTGTCATTTTGTCTGCTGGTACGGTTCAAAAAAAAGCGGAATATGGAGGCGTTGACCTCAAAAGCCTGACTCTGGAACGGATTCGGTATGGGGCATGGTTGGCCCGTCGATGGAATAAGCCCATTCTGGTTGCGGGAGGCGATCCGGGTCGGTTTGGCGTCCCCGAAAGTCAGGCCATAAAAAACGTGCTGGAAAATGAATTCGGAGTTCCCGTGCGCTGGATTGAAACGCGCTCCAATAATACCCGTGAGAATGCAATGAATTCGGTTCTGATCCTGAAGGCGGCCGGAATCCACCGGATCTATCTGGTGAGTCATGCCTGGCACCTGAACCGGGCGATCCCTGAATTTGAACGTCTGGGGGTGACGGTCATTCCGGCGGGAACCGGGTATGACGAAGGCGCGGTCAATGGATTTGGTTTTTTCCCCAGTGCGTCAGGGCTACAGAATTTTTACTACTTTTGTCACGAGTTGTTGGGGAGAGTTTGGTATTTCTGTCTTGACAGGATCAAACCGAATGGGTCATAGTCGCCTTAAGAATTTCTTAATTCTCGTTAAGCGGGTTTTAAACTAAGGGAGGCTATACTCCGCGCACGGTCGATGCGTTGGGAGGGGCTTGGGATGTTTGAAATAATAGGACTGCAGAACTTCGGAGGGAACGATCCCATGGCCACTAAATATGATGTCGGGCATGACTGCGACGACGATATCATAGCGTCTTTTTTTGATTCGATTCCCTCGTCATTATCCTCGATGAGTTATGCCATTCCCGAAAATGACGATACGGTCCCCCTCTCCACCCAAACCCATGAGTATCGTATCCGTTTGGCCAATACGGAAGAGCGTCAGGAATCTGCCAGCATCCTGATCAATCGGATGTATGAGTGGCGGGGCTACAAGCATTTGACTGCGCAGACCATGACTGAGCCCAACCGGATCACTTTGCTGGCTTACGACAATGATGCGGATGTGATTGGTACCATCTCCGTCGGGGTTGATTCGCCCTTGGGACTGTATGCGGATTCCGGTTACCACGACATATTGGAAGAGATGCGTGCCAAGGGCAGGGTTTTGTGCGAATTCAATCGGCTGGCCATGGATCCCCAGGTCAGAAACAAACGGGTACTGGCCAGTTTGTTTCATGTGGCCTATCTGTATCCCTATGGCTTGTTTGGTTGTACGGACGGATTATTGGAAGTCAATCCTCGCCATGCGCGATTTTATGAGCAGATGCTGGGGTTTACCCTCATCGGTCCGGAGCGCATCTGTCCGCGCGTCAATGCGCCTTCGGTGCTTTTGTTGATCGACTTTGAAGAACTGGGGCGAAGGATTCGTGAGGTAGGAGGCAGGATGGATAGGGCGGTGGGGGATCGTTCTCTTTTTCCCTATCTGATGACCGCCAAGGATTCCGACGGTATTTTGGGCAGACTTCGCCAGATGGCCTATGATTCTCCCAGTATCTCGTGATGTTTGGTTATGCCGATGCTTTTTCACGCAACATAGGCTGGTTGACCCGGTCCGAGCAGGCCTCCCTGGCCAACAAGTCCGTGGCCATTGCGGGCATGGGCGGGGTGGGGGGCAACCACTTGCTGACCCTGGCCCGCTTGGGGGTGGGGCGGTTTCATATCGCGGACTTTGATACCTTCGAAATCCACAATTTCAACCGTCAGGTGGGGGCCACGGTCTCTCATCTGGGACGTTCCAAGGTTCAGGTGCTGGCTGAAATGGCCAGGGACATCAATCCTGAACTGGAGATTCGATCCTTCCCTGAAGGGGTGACTTCCGCCAACCTGTCTGATTTTCTTTCCGGCATCGATCTCTATGTGGATGGACTGGATTTCTTCGCTTTTTCAGCGCGCCAGATGACCTTCGACGCCTGTGCCGAAGCAGGGATTCCCGTGGTGACGGCGGCCCCCCTGGGGATGGGGGCAGCGGTGGTGAATTTCATGCCGGGGGGGATGTCCTTCGAAGAGTACTTTTGCTGGGGAAACCGAACGGACGAAGCCAAAGCCTTGCGCTTTTTGTTGGGACTGGCTCCGGCCCGACTGCATTTCGACTATCTGGTGGATTCCACTTCGGTCAATTTGAAGGAACGCCGGGGACCGTCGACCTTCATGGCCTGTCAACTCTGTGCTGGCATGGCGGCCACTGAGGCATTAAAAATTCTGCTGGGGCGTGGCAAGGTTTGGCCGGCTCCCTACAGCCATCAGTTTGATGCCTACCGGAACAGATTGGTGCGGTCCTGGCGACCGGGAGGAAACCGTCACCCGCTGCAACGGATTGCGCTCAGGATTGCGGAAGGAAGACTGGCAAAACTCAACGAGTGAGTGGCCGAGGACAAAATGACAGCCGCAGAACAGGTCAAGGAAATTCTGGAGTGGGCGAAATGGGCTCCGAGCGGAGACAACACCCAACCCTGGCGTTTTGAAATCGTTTCCGATGGGCAGGTCAATGTTCATGGGTTCGATACGCGGTCCCATTGTCTTTATGATCTGGGGGGGCAGGCCAGCCATTTGGCGCTGGGCGCGCTGCTGGAAAACATGCGCTTGGCTGCCACCCGTTTCGGTCTTTCCGCCCGGATCGTGGAACGGGCGGGATGTTCGGAAGAAGCGCCGGTTTTTGAGGTGACTTTCGAGGCTGAATCTCTGGCGGAAGATCCCCTGGCGGAAATGATCAAGATCCGCTCCGTCCAACGCCGCCCCTATCGTCTTGATCCGCTGACTCCGGAACAGAAAGATATCCTGGAATCCTCCGTAGGGCCGAACTACCAGGTATTGTGGTTTGAAAGTTTTTCTCAGCGCTGGGCGTTTGCCTCGCTCACTGCACGGGCGGGAAAATTGCGCTTGACGATTCCGGAGGCCTACGCGGTTCACCGCGCCATCATCCAGTGGGGCGCCCAGTTTAGCGAGGACAGGGTGCCCGATCAAGCCATCGGACTGGATGCGCTGACCCTCAAGTTGACCCATTGGATCATGGAGCGTTGGGAACGTGTCGAGTTTTTTAACAGGTACCTGGCGGGAACGCTGCTCCCTCGAATCCAGTTGGATTTCATTCCCGGCCTGGCCTGCGCGGCGCATTTTGCGCTGGTGGCCCGTGCGGTTCCGGACTCTTTGCGCGACGAGGTCGAAGCGGGAAAAGCCCTTCAGCGGTTCTGGCTGACCGCGACGCAGTTGAAGTTGCAATTACAGCCCGAGATGACCCCCCTCATTTTCCGGCGGTATGCGACTCAAGGGATCTCCCTGTCCGCGCGGAAAAATGCACAGCCACTGGCTGAACGCATTGCCTGTGTCCTGGATCAATGGATGGGGGGGAAGGAGCAGGCCGACCGGGTGGTCTTCATGGGAAGAATCGGGCGCTCGGTTTCTGCCCGCGCTCGCTCGACACGTCTGTCTCTGATTCGATTACACTGGCCCGGAACATCATGATCAAGGAGAAGGAAAGCGCCATGGCATCCACAGGACCCGAACGACTGATTGAAAAACTGGCCCTGATCCCCGATGGGGGCGAGGTGTTTCATGGGGTGGCCCCTCTGTTGGAGCGATGGTGCGCCCGTCTGGCCGAGGTCTTCGATGCGGAAGGAACCTCGGCCATGGTATTTGATGGCGAAGGGTTGCAACTCTGCGCCCACTATGGAGATCTTCCTTCCGTGGCTTACCGGGGCCGGATCAAACAGGGCGAGGGGATTGCCGGTCATGTGCTGGCCTTGGGCAAGCCTCTGTTGGTCGAGAACATCGAAGCGTCAGAGTTTTTTCCTCAAGCCCGATATCCGCAGAATCAGGGAAAAAGTTTTCTTTCCGTGCCGTTGCTCCGCGACGGGTTGGTGGCAGGGATCGTGAATGTGCGGGGCGGGTTCGGACAGCCCTACAAAACCCATGAGTTGCAAGCATTGTCCATCGCTGGTCTGTTGGTGGAACGGGATATCCAACTGGTGCAGATGCGGGGAGTCCTGCGCTCCAACTTTATCACGGTGGCTCTGGAAAAAGCCCACCGGCCGGACTTGAATGCCATGGTGAAGGCGGCAGAGGATCCGGGTAAATTGGCCAAACTGTTGGCGCGTTCCTTCTACCGGGAGTTGCGCAGAGCAGGATTTGCCTCGACCCAGATCATCATGGCGGCCACGGAAATCATTTCAGGGTTGGGTACCTCGTTGCGCGATGAGCGGAAAAAAAGTCCTTGACGAACCGGCAAGGACTGTCAGGAAATTTTACACATCAGAAAAACCGGACCGCAGAAAAAAGTTTATTGTTATTTATTATCAATAAGATATGATTATTGGCATGGGATGTGCTTATAAATCAGCGCAATCCCAGATTATAGGCAACCAACCGGAGTCAAACATGAAACTTCAAAAAAAATCCCTTCTGGCCTCTTTGGCTACGGCCGTTGTGTTGGTGGGAATGTCCACCAGTGCCTCTGCCGGAATCGATATCACCAACTGGCAATTGAACCTCAACAGCCTGTCCGGCCAACCTGGTTACAGCAATGTGGCCAACGTGCTGGACTCGGGCATCAACAACCTCAGTTTCAGCGGGGAAAGTTATGTGACGAATACCCCGACTACTCAGCAGGGTATTTACACATCCACAGATGTGGGGGTTTTTGATATTACCCAAAAGAACGGTGGGGTTCCCCTGAATTTGGGTGGGGGGCAATTGACCGCCTATTTCACAGGGACGGACCTTACCAACACCAATACCGGGGTTTTTACCTTCCAGGGCGGGACATTTTCGGTCTATTACAATCCCACCATGGTGTACGGGACCACGTCTGCGAATCACTATGGTTCGACGGCAGGCACGATGATTGCTACCTTCAGCGTTGCCAATACGGGAAATCCCAACACCAGCGGTGGATTCATCAATCCCAATGGAACCCCGGCGTCCAACGGACAAGTGACCGTGACAGGTCAGGCGCCCACCACGCTGACCCCCAGCAACATTTTTCTGGATTCCAACGGAAATTTATTCAACCAGAACATTCTGTTGTCTTTCGTGACCACCAACGCTTCGGAAGATCTGTCTGCGAACAAGAGTTCATACACCATCGACCCAAATCTGGTGGCAGGCCTTGGTCAAGCTCCGGGGACCTACAATGGTCAAGGGGGGCCGAATTACTTCATTCAGAATGGTGGACAGTTCAAGTTGCAATACGCGCCTGAACCCATGACCGTGGCTTTGTTCGGTGCCGGTCTTCTGGCCATGGGCTGGTCCTTGCGTCGCCGTTCCAATGTGTGATCAGTAACACATTTGTCGTACTCGATGAACGAAAAGAGGCTCCGTGAGGAGCCTCTTTCTATTGGCGAGCTCGGCGTAGAGCGTGGTGACTACTGATCGGCGGTATTTTGATAAATTTCTTTATAGCGATCGACCATGGCGATCAAACTGAAGCGCTCGAGCGCGGTGTGTCGCGCGTGGTTCCTTTGCTGAATCAGCGTGGGGCGATCGAGCAGGTACCCGAGCAGTGCATGAACCAGGGCAGGGACATCGTTGGAGGGGATGAGTGATCCATCGATGCCGGGGGTCACGAGTTCAGGGTTTCCGCCCACCTGGGTGGCGATGACGGGGACCCCCGAAGCCATGGCCTCCAGCAAGGTGTTGGAGATGCCTTCGGCCAGGGAGGGCAGCACGAACAGGTCCAGGTGACGCAGGAGAATGGGGATGTCGTGACGGGCACCGGGCAACCAGACCCGTTCCGTCAGGCCGGCCCGATCCAGCAATGCCTGGCAGGGTTGGCGGAGTGGACCCTCGCCGATCATGATCAGCCGGAGTGAACCTGCCAGTTCCTTTGGGGCAGTCTCCACCAGGGTGATGAAGGCCTGGGCCAGGAGCAATGGATTCTTGACGGCCTGCATGCGTCCCACGGTGCCGATCACAAAAATCTCATCGCTGGAAAAAAAGGCAGGAAAAGGACTGGGTTCACCGTCTTCGCGGGGATGAAAAAGTTCGGTGTCCACCCCGTTGTAAAACTGGGAAACCTTGCGTCGAGGGACTCCGATCACTTGAATCAGGTAACGTTCCAGGTCTTGCGACAAGGCGATGACCCGATGGGTCAGGGGCAGTAACATCCGCCGAAACCACTGGTGTTTTTGATTGGCGCCGTCCAGGTCCGACATGTCGCGCCCGTGTTCGCCATGAATTCTGTAGGGAACGCCTGCCAGCAGTGCAGGCACCACGGCCACCAGGCTGGTGAGATTGCGGGTATGGACGATCGCCGGTTTGAGTTGCCTGAAATGACGCCAGAGACGCCCGTAGACCCCCAGGTCCTTGCCTTCCTTTTTTTCGAGATCGATCAGGAGGACATCCCTGCGCTGGATGCGTCGGGCAAACGCCGGGTCATGACCTTTGAGGCACAAAATGGCATGTCGAAACTGGTCGGCGGGCAGATGGTTGATCAGGTTCACCAACCCATTTTCCAATCCGCCCACATCCAGGCGATAGATGATGTGGGCAATGAGGGGGCGTGAGTCCGGCGGCATCATAGGGGATGAGGTGGGTTGAGGTGTTCCAGCGCCCGCTGGATTTCCGGGATCATGGCCTGGCTGAAGGACTGCAGGTTCCGTTGTGCCTGCAGGGTGTCGTCCGCGCGGATGGGGGTGGAAAATACCACGATGGCCGCACCATCGCCCTGACCTTTCAGTACGGACCATGCTTCCCAGGCCTTGACGGCATAGGGGCTGGACACCCAGTGCCGGTCCACCCAGTGGCAGGACCATACGATCCTGCGCTGGCCTTCGGAACGGATCAGGGTTTCCGTGAAAGGAAGCGGGGCCGTCTGGGCAGAAACGGATAGGGGGTGTGCAGACTCATGGATTTTTCCCCAATGGTGGTCCTGAGGAATCACCAGGGTGTTGCCGGAGGTGATCAGGGAAGACCCCTGGGCTTGCTGGCGATAGTAGGCGATGAAGAGCGTGACGGGGGGGAGTCCCTGGGTGGAAGCATAGGCCCCTTCGAGTTTGATTCGCTCCCCCGTGTAATGAGGCGTCCAGTGGCCGCTTTCGAGAGTTACCCAAGACCAGGAGGGCGGGACCGTGAGTGCGAAAGAGGAGGGAGTGCCCGAGGATCGGGACAGGCGCTCCAGATGAGCCACATGCCAGCGCGGGATGAGGGCGAGAAAGACCAGTATCCCGATAGGCATAAATTCGATGGGTTGTCGGGGCCTGTTGTCCGGGACGGAAGCAAACTCCGGTCGAGCGTCTTCCTGAGCGGGACTCTCCCGGAAAAACGAGCCGATCCAGAACAGCAGGAACATGACCAGCCCAAAAAATAGCCAGCCATAGATGAGGTGATCCACGCCCACTGCCAATTTCATGCCGCTGAGATGGCCGATCAGGATGATGAGATAGGCACGCACGCCATTGGCAGCCACGGGCACCACCAGGGAGGCCAGCAAAAACAGGAGTTTTCTGGTCCAGTGGCGATAGGCCAGGTGGGCAAACAGGACGCCCAGGGTCAGGGAGGCGATCAGGTAGCGCAGACCACTGCAGGCTTCCACCACCGACCAGTTGCCGGTGGGGAGGGTCAGAAAATTCCCTTCCCGGTAAACCGGTATGCCGGTCAGACGGATGGCGGCCGTGGCAAAATCAGCGGTGAAGTCCATCAGCGGAGGGATGAACGATTCGCCAAAGGGCACGGCCAGAAAAAGGAACAGAAGCGGGAAGAGTAACTGACGGAAAGCCACATTCCCGATTTGCGACCAGGTAGCGCAGAGGATCATGCCCACCAGGGAAAATTGTTGAATGACCATGGCGTTGGATATTTTCCCCAATTCCCAGGACAGGGCGCACAAGGCAAAGGCACCCAGGGCCAATCCGCTGGTGCGCGGGGAAATGTTTTTCAGTGCAGCGCGTTCTCGCCAGATCAGCCAGAGAGAAATGAACGGGATCAGTGCCCCGTGCAGATAGGTTTCATTGCCGAGCCAGGTCTGTACGGTGAACTCGACGACGGGATAGAACCAGAGCAACAGAAGGAGCGCCATGACTCCACTGAGGGTCAGGGGTCTTTTCCAGGGTTGGGGGAAACCGTTCATGGGGCGGTCTGTCCTGTTTGAACCGAGGAAAGCAGGTCATCGACCACCTTCAGGTTGGTCGTCCAGTCGAAATGCTGCATCACCCACTGACGATGAGACGAGATTCGTTGGGGCGAGCCCTGTATCCAGGGTTGCGCGCCCGTTATCCATTCTTCCGGCGTGGTGGCAGTCAGGCAGCCGGGACCCAGGGATTGGGTATCCAGTCCCTCCATGGCTTGCGCGCTGGCCATCACGGGTTTTTCCATGGCCAGGGCTTCCAGGATCTTGTTCTGGATGCCGCGCGCAATGCGCAGGGGTGCCACGACCCAATGGGCATGGGCGAGGTAGGGGCGGACATCGGGCACGCGTCCGGTGACATGAATGCCTTCCTGGCGACCCAATTGTCGAACGCTGTCCGTGGGGTTGGACCCCACGATATAAAAGTGGAGGTTGGGTCGAAGACGACGGAGAGGGGGGAAAATGGTTTTTCCAAACCACTCCACGGCCTCTGCATTGGGCCAGTAATCCATGGCTCCCGTGAAAACCAGGGCGATCTGCGCGGGAGGATAAGGATTGAGGTGAGAGAGGGCCGGATCGAAGTAATGGGTATCCACCCCATTATTGTACCAATGAACTTTGGATGCACAGTGGGGAGCCCGTTCACAAAATACGCCGGCTTCATGGGCCGAGACGAACAGGGATGCGTCAAAACTGGCGGCAATATGGCGTTCATAGTCCAGCAACCGGCGCCCTTCCCGACGATATAACTGGTTCATGGGCCAGGATTTGGAGTGAGCATACTGGGTCCATTTATCCGAATCCAGATCCACGAAGTCCATCAGTCGGTATGCCTGGGGATGCTTTTCGGCATATTGGGCCATGGACGAGGAGAAAACGACGATGCGGCGGATCTGTTCCCTTTGAATGACGGCATCGACCCACTGCTGGAGAGGAGCCTGATAATAATAGGGCAAGGTGAGGGCTTGTCCCGTCCATAATCCCTTCAGACTGGCTCGTTTTGATCGTCCGGGATGCAGGGGCAGAAGACAGGTGGACGCGCACAGGGCTTTGACCTTGTCCTGATGAGACCAATCCTCGGGATCGTCGATAAAGGCGCCCAAATGGACGGCGTAATGCCGTGCCAGGTGTTGAAGCAAATGGTAGGAACGGATCTTGTCCCCCTTGTTGGGGGGGTAGGGAATACGGTGCACCAGGAACAAAAGGGGTTCCATCAGCCCAGATACTTGACCAGTTGGGGGCCGAGCCAGTTTGCCACCGGCATGGGTAACCGGCGCCAGGCCTTGATGAAGAACTGGTATTTCGGATTGAGGGGGTTTTGGTCCGGAACTTCGGTGGACCGATACAGACGATATTCGTAGTGCAGGGGAGCGGGTTCGAATCCCCAGTTCTTCTTGAAATGGTAGGACCCCGTCCCCAGTTTGCTGCGTCCATAATCAAACAGTCGATAACCCCGTTCACAACTGCGGCGCATCAATTCCCAATACTTGAAGTCATTGGCGGCCAGAGTGCGGGCAGCCAGGGTGTCTCCTGCATAATAAGGCAGGACTTCGTCACGGAAATAAAAGGTCAGGACACTGCTGACGACTTCCTGGTCTTTCAGGACCGACAATACTTCACAGTCCTGGCCGAACGTGGATTTCAGCAAGGAAAAGTATCGTTTGGCAAAGGTGGGCGTGCCATGACGCAGCATATTGTCCGCAAAAACTTCATAAAACCGTTCGACGGTGTCATCGATTTCACTGACCAGGCCATTCTTGATTCCGCTGCGGACCATGGCCCGTTGTTTGCGCGGGATGTTTTTCATGTTCTGTTCCGGATCGGGATCGATTTCCCGACGAAACGTGACATACAGTTCCTTGCGCGGCCAGTCGGGGTGCAGGGAATGCATTTGCCGATATTCCAGATGGTCCACTTTCAGCGTGGCGGCCAGGTCCTGGGCCGCCTGGTCCAGAGCTTGGGTAGCCTCGGCCGAAAAGGCGGCAATTCCCCCATAAACACCAAAGGGCAGGGAAGACAGGGAGTGTCCAAAGTAAAAGTGGCGGATCTCGGCCAAAGGCAGGATGCCCTGAATGCCCTGGGCATTTTCTGCCAGAAGAAAATGGGTTCGATGACCAAAGGCTTCCTCGATGATTTTTTTCCATCCGGAGCGATGAAAAAAAGTGGCCTGGGGGCAAGCAGTGACAAAGGCATCCCAGGCACTCTCATCAGAGGACGTCATGGTGCGAAGGGTCAATTCAGTCATGAGAGTCTCGCAAAAAAACCCGGTCGACGCGATCCCAATGAAAATCCCGCAACAGCGCAGAAATTTTCTCTTTCATGTGCGCCAGATTGACGTAGTGACGGAACCGGCTTTTCAGGTTCACACCGGCCGGGCGGGGTTGGTGCGGGTCGATCTCCCAGGGGTGGAAATAGAACATGCAGGATTCGCCCTCGATCCGGTTGATGCGTTGCAGCAACCAACGGGACAGGGGATAGGGCATGAGGCGGAAGTACCCCCCGCCCGCCGCCGGAAGGTGACGTCCCGCCAGTTTGGCGGTGGTGGGTGGAATTTCCAGAATGCCGGCATGACCCCGGGGATGAAAGCGGAAACGGGGACAATCGGGCATGCCATAGTGATCATGCTGGATGGGATAGATGCTGGAACTGTAGTCGTACCCTTCCTCGTGCAGGATGTCCAGTGCCCATAAATTCTGGGATCCTATGGAGAAACTGGGCGCTCGATATCCTCGAACCCGTTGTCCGCCCAGGTCCTCCAGTAATTGTTTGCTGTGCCGGATATCGGTACGAAATTCATCGGGCGATTGTTCGCTGGCGCGGTAATGGTCATAGCCATGGCTGGCCAGTTCATGTCCTCCGGCAAGGATCGAACGGACGAGGCCCGGATACCGCTCCGCAATCCAACCCAGGGTAAAGAACGTGGCATGGGCCTGATGATGGTCGAGCAGGGCAAGAATGGTCTCCATGTTCCGTTCGATGCGGCAGGGAAGGTGCGCCCAGTCTGCACGACGGATATAGGGCGCGAAGGCGGAGACCTGAAAATAGTCCTCGACATCGATGGTCATGGCATTGGGGCGGGACATGGGGCTAGATTCCCGCCATCTCTGCAGGCGCCACGAAATGGGGATTGAAGACGGCGCGCAGTTGCGCGGTGATGCGCCAGGCTGCCTGCCCATCCCAGTAATCCGGGATTCGTCCGGCCTTACCCCGGCCAGCCAGGATGTTCAGAACGGTAGCCAGGATGCGGGTGCGATCCTGACCGACGATGGTATTGCTGCCCTGGTCCACTGTAATGGGGCGTTCGGTGTTTTCGCGCAAGGTCACGCAGGGAATGCCCAGGGCGGTGGTTTCTTCCTGGATCCCTCCCGAATCGGTCAGAAAAAGTCGGGCATCCTTCATGAGTCCCAGCAGGGGCAAATACCCCAAGGGGGGAAGAATGGCCAGGGTGGGAAGATTCAGGAACTCCGTCAAATGGAATTCATCGATTTTTTGGCGCGTGCGCGGATGCAGGGGGAAGGCGAGGGGAATATGGCGCGAGACTTCTTCCAGCGTTTCCAGAAGATTCCTCAGGACTACCGGGTCGTCCACGTTGGAAGGGCGATGCAGGGTCAATACGCCAAAGGACTGAGGGTTGCCCGAGAAAACGGCAGGCAGTCCATTCCGGGAAAAGGTCGTGGCGGCGGGGATGGCGCGGGAAAGATTATGATGCAGGGTGTCGATCATGACATTGCCGACAAAATGAATTTTTTCCGCATCGATGCCTTCCCGGATCAAGTTGTCCTTGGCCTGAAGTTCGGTGGTGAACAGAAAATCGGAAATCTGGTCGGTCAGGACCCGGTTGATCTCTTCGGGCATGGCACGATCAAAACTGCGCAGCCCCGCTTCCACATGGATGACGGGAATCTGTTTCTTGGCGGCGACCAGGGCGCAGGCAATGGTGGAGTTGACATCGCCCACCACCAGGATGGCTGCAGGGTTCGAGGTATCCAGGACCGGTTCGAATCGTTCCATGATTCTGGCGGTTTGTACGGCATGGGTGCCTGATCCCACTTCCAGATCGATGTCCGGAGGCGGAATGCCCAGATCCGCAAAGAGTTGTTGGTACATGGCCTCGTCGTAATGCTGCCCCGTATGGACCAGTTGTGCGCGCAACCCCGAATGTCCGGAGCGCAACGCGCTCAAAATCGGGGCGATTTTCATGAAATTGGGGCGCGCGCCCACGATGCATAAAATCAGGGGAAGGGAAGGGTCACTGATCATGCTGGTCGATGATTTCGTTGGAGTTGGAAGCACGGAACAGGGACCTCATCAGGGTGGAGACATTCTTGTGGATGGCGTTCGCCATCAGCATCAGGGCATTCTGGGTGGCTTCCAGACGATCCAGGCGCGCCTCGAAGGTGGACAGAAAAGCCTGCGCCAGGGGATCGGACGAACCGCCGATCGGTGGGGTCTGATGGGATTCGGGCAAAGGATCGTGGGAATGGGTGACTTCCCGACGCAGGTCCTGAATGACCTCGTCCACATCTTCGATGCTGATCTGATGCTTTTCCTCGAGCATGCCAAAGACCAGGATCCGGTCGCACAATGTATTGATCTTTCTTGGAATGCCTCCGGTGAATTCATGGATGAGGGAAAAGGAATCAGGGGTGAAGGTGGGATCCTGGTTCCAGCCCGACAGATGCAGACGGTGTTCGATGTATTCCCGCGTCTCCTCTTCCTTCAAGGGGCCCAGATGGTAAGAGGCGATGACCCGCTGGTTGAGCTGGACCATTTGCGGGCTTTGCAGGGTGTTTCGGAATTCGGGTTGACCGATCAGAAAACTTTGCAACAACGACTGATTGTCCAATTGATAATTGGACAGCATGCGCAACTCTTCCACCGCTTTGGGAGTCAGATTCTGGGCTTCGTCGACGATGATCAGCACCCGTTTGTTTTGCTGAACCGAGCGTCTGAAAAACATTTGCAGGTTGTTGAGCAGGACCGCCTTGGACAGGGATTCATGGGGCAAACCAAAGCCGCCCGAGATCGTTCTCAAAATGTCATCGGCATCCAGATGCGTGCTGACCAGATGGGTGCTGAGGATATTGTCCTGACCGAGGGTTTCAAACAGTTTTCTGACCAGCAGGGTTTTTCCTGCGCCCACTTCCCCCGTGATGACGATGAACCCTTCACCCAGGGACAGACCATAGTTGAGATAGGACATGGCGCGCTTATGTCCGCTGCTGGCGAAGAAAAAACTGGGATCGGGGCTCAGTTGAAAGGGCTTGGAGGTCAGGTGATAAAACGAGGTATACATGGCGGGGCGTAGGGGTCCGGGATTCGTGGTCGGCGACAGAAATAGGGGAAGTCGGTCAGAAAATAAAATTCAACCCCGCAATCAAGGCATTTTCCATAAAACTATAGCCACCGATGAATCCCGCTCCATTCATGTATTGGTGCCGGTAGGTCAGGGAACTGGTGACTTTTTCGGTGATTTTATCGGACAGCCCTACGAGCAGAAAATTGTTGGTTTCCTGACCGACCAGATTTGCCATGGAGTAACGGGAATAGGTGTCAGAGAAGGTGGCGGTTATCACGGGAGTCAACTGATTGGACCAGGTCAGGGTTGCCCCCGTGCTGGTGAAGGCGCCAAAGGCCAGATAGTTCTGGAGTTGGAGGAATGGGTTGTTGAGGGAAGAGGCACCGGGTTGCTGCAGCGGGAGCATCTGGGTATCGAACAGGGTGAACAGCACCGTGTTGCGGGGGGTGGTCACGCCGACACTGGACTGGAAAGACTTGCTCAAAAAGATTTCATTGGTGATGGCATTCATGCCGTACAGGGAGGCTTGGGGGCCCAATGCAGAGAGGATTTGCTGGACCGCCTGTTGGCGCTGAACAGGATCGGTGATCTGGGTGAGCAATAACTGATCCAGTGCCGTCGCCGGTGGAATATATTGTTGCCCCATACTGGACAGGACATCCTGGTGGTATCCTGCCTGAACCATGACATGGTGCATGCGGTGACTCAGGTTCAGCAGATAGGTCCGACCGTAAAACCGTTCTCCGGCACTCATGTCCAGACGGGTGCGCGGGGAGGGGCTCCAGCCATAACCGACATTCCAGAAAGTCCCTTGAGGACGGGGGCCAAAATAGACAAAGTTGTCGTTTTCGTAGCCGACTTGAGAGGTCAGTTTGAATTCGGGGGTGATCAGATACCCCAAGTCCGCCGTCAGCAGGGAAATCGTGGAACTGGGGAATCCCGGATAGACCATCTGGTTATTGTTGTAATCCAGTTTCCACAAAAAATTGGTGAATTCGGCGCCATTGGCGACATACAGGTCGGCAATATTCGTGGTGGCGGAAAAGTCATAGGCCGGATTGAATCCCACCGGAGGGGCACTGAACCCTCCCCCGTAGGCGGCCGGTCCCGCCATACTAAAATTCATGGCGGTATGGGTCAACTTGGCCTGGGCGATGAATTCTTCATCGAAGTTGTGGACCAGGGTGGGGCTGATGGTCTCGGTTCTGACATTGGCGACGTTCCCGGTCAGGTTGGCGCCGTTGGCGCTGACAGGGCCAAAGAGGGTCAATGGCTGCTGACTGATGGTGGAAGTGGCATCGATAAAAAATGTTTTTTTGATCAGTTCCAGGTCGCCCGTGGCGTTCAACTGGTTGTAATAGGTATGCTCCCAGCCATAATTGTTGTAGATCATGTCCAGCAGGGAATAATCGATGTTCAATTTCAACTGACTGCCGATGTCCTTGATGGAGATGCCGGGGGTCAACTGGGTGATGAACCCTGGGGTGGCCTGGCCGCCGGGGGCCAGGGTCAGGTTATCCGTATAGGTTTCCGAAGTGCTGAAACGGGGGGTGATGGTCAGGGTGTCTGCGCCAGCGCTCCCTGACTCCAGGGCGGTCAGGAGGAGCAGAAAACCGGCGCGACGGAACAACGGACTACGCCTGCTGACCATAGCCGTATCCATAGCCGTAGCCATAACCATAGGTCCCCAGGGAAAGTTGATGGGAGGCGCGGTTGATGATCAAGCCGACGTAGCCGCAATGCTGTACCAGAGTCAGCGCGGATTTGAGCGCCGGCTGGGTGGTGGAGGCGGCATCCACCACCATGACCACCTGGCCCATGTGCGTGGATAACACGCTGGACTCGGTGGTGACCAGCAAAGGAGGGGAATCAAACAGAATCAGACGATCGGGGTAGCGTCCTGCCAGATCATCCAGCAGGTGGGCCATGGCTTCACTGGCCAGCAGTTCGGTGGCATTGCGGGTCTGTTTTCCGGTGGGAAGCAGGGTGAGATTGGCGATGGAGGTCTTGATCAGAACCTCTGAAAGTGGCAGTTCGGGATCCTGGATCAGGTCGAGCAGGCCCAGTTCCGCTTGAATGCCCAATAACTTCAGTTGACTGGGTTTGGAGACATCCGCATCTACCAGCAATACGGTCCGGTCCATTTCCATGGCCATGCTGATGGCCAGATTGAGGGCGCAGAAGGATTTTCCGTCACCGGGCAAGGCACTGGTGACCATGATCAGATTGCTGTTCTTTAATTTTCTCTCGCCACTGAATGCATTGTTGATGAGTGGGCGCTTGATCATGCGAAACTCTTCTGCCGTCAACGAATATTCGCCCGCAGGGGTGACGATATTCGCATGGCGCAGGCGCTCGAGGTCAATTTTGGAAAATGAAGCAGTGCCGGTTTCCGCTGCTTTATGTTCTGCAGAAACTTCGGGAAACGGATTTCCGGAAGGAAGGAGCGGCGGCTGTGCCTCATCTGCTGGGACACTCGATGGTTCAGGGACCCTCGTTTCGGGGGCGGAAATGACCGGGGTCCGTTGTTCCAGTTTGCTGGCGGCTTTTTCGATGATACTCATTGCGCAGCACTCATCAGGTATTTGGTCATGATTCCTGCGTAAACCACGAATAATCCGCCCAGACTGACTCCCTGAAAAATCCTGCCCCGGTGTTTCAAGGCTCGGGACTGGGGGGTCTCGATCAGGGTGATGATGCCCAGCACGGGGAAATCCGTGATGGCTTCGATATTCTTTTTCGAGCGTACCAGCGGTTTGATCTGCCCGATCAGGAAGGCCAGGGCCACGCCGCATACCAATGCCCCCAGCAGGATGACGGAGGCCAGCAGGGGCCGGTTCGGGAACGAAGGGGTGAGGGGAACCCTGGGGGGGTCGATGACCTTGAAATCCACGATGTCCGTCTTGTTCTGCATTTCACCCGACAATTTTGCGGATTCTCCCCGCGACAGCAGGGTTTCATAGTTCTTTTTGTAGATGTCGTAGTTCCGGGTCAGTTGGGCGTATTCGGATTCTACTTCCGGGATGCGAT
Organism: Pseudomonadota bacterium; assembly: GCA_021832305.1. Lineage (GTDB taxonomy): Bacteria > Pseudomonadota > Gammaproteobacteria > Burkholderiales > Ferrovaceae > Ferrovum. Next base: position 99,602 of record JAKBLB010000006.1, read on the forward strand.
TGGCCTGACCGCGCAACTGCGCGTACTGGCTACGGAAGGAATCCAGTTTGCCCTTCAATGCCTCGGCCTGTGCGGTGGCTTCCACCAGAGAGACATTCAGTTGCTGGTACAGCGTACTTGGGCCAGAACCGGACAGGGGTTTGCGGGATCTGGATTCTTTTTTCTTTGAAGCCTCCAGTTCGTCGATCAGGTTTTTGGTGGCGACGATATCGGGATATTGGTCGGTATATTTCAGTCTCAGGGTATCGAGATTCTTTTTGAGACTCTCGATGCGCGCATCGATTTCAGGCGTATTGGAAGAAGTGATGGCATCGGTGAGCAAGGTGGGATCCTCTCCGGACAGTTGACGCTTGTACGAGTCACGCCGATTTTCTGCCTCATGGAGTTCCATTTCGGTTTGACGCATCTGATCCTGCATGTCCGAGATTTTTGTAAAATAGTCTTGCCCCATTTCTCCAGGCATCAGTCCCGCATTCTTGATTTTGAAATTCTTGAGGTCGTTTTCGGCGGTTTCAAGTTTGATTTCATAGTCCTTGAGTTGTTCTTCGATGAATTTTTGGGAGGACGAGAGGTCCTTACGGCTACTGCCCAGCCCGTTTTCCACGAAAATGGTGAGCAAGGCTTGAACCACCTTGCGGGCCAGGGCCGGATTCCGGTTTTCATAGGCAATGGTGTACAGGTCGCCATAGCCTGTACTTTTCAGGGTGAGGTTCTTGTTCAAATCGGCGATGACCCCCTCCATTTGTGCGGGAGTCTTGGCGAGCAGGTCCATATCCGTCATGCGCGCCACTTTTTCCAGATTGGGGCGGCTGATCAGGGTGTTGGCCATGATCGTCACCTGCTCATTGACGTTGGGTTGGACCGTGATGCCCGAAAGCAGGGGGCGCAGGAGCGACTGACTGTCCACATACACACGGGCGGCGGCTTGGTAGCGGTCTGGTATGTTGAGCATGCCAATCCAGCCGATACAGGCCACGCACCAGGCCGTCAGGATGACGTGCCAGGGGCGGCTCCGAATATCGGCGAAGTAACCGGACAGTTGATCGAGCAGATCGTGCATGTTCATTGGCCTCGTCGAGAGGTATTCATGGTGAGAAAGGGCAGAAGTGAACGCGCGCGCGTAGATTGTTCAAGGGTGGGTTATGCCATCCATCGGATCAAAAGAAACTTTCCGGGATGATGAGCACATCTCCTGGGAGCATGGGAACGTTGGCGCTGATATCGCCATCGCGCATCAGGTTTTGGAGTTTGACGCGAAATTGTTCCTGCTTGCCGTTGACCGTGCGCAGGATGGTGGCGCGATTGCCGGCAGCGAAATCCGTGATCCCCCCCACGGCAATCATGACATCCATGAGCGTCATGTGTTCGTTGTACTGGAGAGTCTGGGGCTTGGTGGCCTGACCGATCACGCGAATCTGCTGGTTATAGGGTCCCACGAACTTTTCGACGATGACCGTGACGACGGGACTTTGAATATATTTGGCCAGTGTCACTTCCAGATCGCGGGCCAGTTGGGTCGGAGTCTTTCCGGCAGCCTGCATGTCTTCAGCCAGAGGGGTGGAAATTTTTCCGTCTGGGCGAACCGGGAGCGCTTCGGAGAGTTCCTTGTTATGCCATACCATGATCTTGACCGTATCCCCGGGACCGATGATGTAGTGATAATGGTCTGGCTCGGTGATGTTCGTGGGGGCGGGGGACCGGGTGGTCGAGCAGGCGACCATTGCCAGACCACAGAGTGCCAGTCCTGAAATTTTGAAAAAACCGAAAAATTGACGCAGTCTTTGATGGTTTATGTTCACAGCAATTTTCCCCTAAAATAAACCTGAATCTTTGTTGTATTGACGAACTAGCGAGCGCCTTTACCCCATAAAACCGTTTGAACCGTCTTCATGAGAATTATGATGTCCAGAAAGATACTGTGATTTTTCACATAATACAGATCATACTGGAGTTTTTCCAGCGTATCCTGCTTGGAGGAACCGTAGGGATAGCATACTTGTGCCCAACCGGTGATTCCGGGTTTCAAATTATGTCGGTGCTGGTAGAGAGGGAATTCGGTGTTGAATTCGTCGACGAAAGCGGGACGTTCCGGACGGGGTCCCACGAAACTCATGTCTCCACGCAGCACATTGAATATCTGGGGAAGTTCGTCGATGCGAAATTTTCTCATGATGGCCCCGAAACGGGTGATCCGGGTGTCATTGACCGATGCCCAAACGGCCTGCCCCGTTTTCTCTGCGTCCTTGCACATGCTTCTGAATTTATAGATCGTGAAAGGCCGACCGAACTGGCCCACGCGTTCCTGGGTGTAAATGACGGATCCTCTGCTCTCCAGGGCAACGAGAAGCACCGCCCCCAGCATGAGCGGCAAGGTGAGGATCAAAAGGATCGAGGAAGTGAGGATATCGAATATTCTTTTGACGATCAAACCGTGCTGAAAACCATCCGAATAAATCAACCAACTGGTATTCACCGAATCCAGTTGTAATGCGCCCACTTCTCTTTCAAAAAAATCCGAGAGTTCGGTGACCTTGATCCCTTTCAGGCGACAGCGAAACAACTCGTCCATGGGTAAAATTCCTCGACGGTCGCGCACAGCCACCACGATTTCCTTGGCACGGTATCTTTCGGCCAAGGTGAGCAGATCTTCCGAGAGCGGGAGGATTCTTTTGGCGATGATATGGTGGTGGTCGATATTTCCATAGGGGAGATATCCGAGGATATTGATCCGGTTGGCCAGATGTCGGTCGTTTTCGTGGTACAGATGCTCGATCTTGGCGGCCCGGGCGCTGGTTCCCAGGACCAGGATGTTTTTGCGCATACGTTTCAGGCCCATCCAGTAAAGCGCAACGATCCGCTGGGTGGTGATGATGGTTGCGGACAGGACCAGGGAGACGGCCAGCACCCAATGGTCGATGAACAGGTTGGGGAAGGCATAGAACAGGAACAGCATGACCACGATGCCGATGGAGATGGCCAGCAGAATGCGTTTGAGGAGGCCGAATAATCCTCCCTCCCATCCCCAGGGCTCGTACAGTCCCCCGGCCGTCATGCTGGACACCATGACGGCAGCAAAGATGAATCCGCGCGCCAGGAGTCCTTCGGTGTCATGCACATGGAAGTAATGACTTCCAACCAGATGGGGGGCGACATACACCGCACAGAAAAAGAAACCGGCATCTCCAAGGATTTGAAGAAGGGCAGAGCTTGAAATGTAATGCCTGAAAAAACGTATCATGGTTTGTCAGATGACTCTGGTTCTTGGTAAATCCGGCATGGGCGACAACCTGCAAGCCGCCGGGCCAGGAAACTTTCAAATGGGCGGCTGAGTCTGCAGTGAAACCTGGTGGCGTTCTGTTCCGTACCGCACAGACGCTACGATAAATCCAATCCACCTCGAATGAACAAGCGATGGCCGGATTCTATCGCAGTTCAAAAATCCCGACATCACCGGAACAGGTGATCCCTGCGCGGGCCCAGGGAGATTTTATTATCAGTTGCATTCGTGACATCCTGGTTACAGGGCTAGGCAGCAGGGTGACCCAGGTAGTGGGCGATGACCCGCTTCCGGTCTATTTTTCCATTGTTGTTTCTGGGCATGGGGGTTTCCTGGCAGCAGGCAATACGTTGGGGCACCATGAACGCGGGGAGGCTTCGTTGACAGGCCCGCAGGATCTCTGTCTCATTCAGAGAGTTCCCTGCACCATCCGGTGGAGTCGCCACCAAAGCGATGCTCTGGCCCAGGACCGGGTCGGGCAAACCCACGGCAATGACTTCGTCCACCAATCCGGTGGCATAGACCACTTCCTCGATTTCCGTGGGGCTGACCCGGTAACCGGAAGTTTTGATCATTTCGTCGCGCCGACCAACAAAATACAGAAAACCATCTTCATCTCGCTTGACGGTATCCCCGGACCAGACGGCAATCTCCGTGAGCATGAGTTGAGCGGGCAAGGACGGTGCCGGTTTGAACCGTTCCGCGGTTTTTTCCTGATCGTTCCAGTATCCCAGAGCGACCAGAGGCCCCCGATGCACCAGTTCCCCGGGTTCATGGGCAACGCACGGGGTTCCGTCTTCACGGACCACCAGGATTTCCGCATAGGGAATCGCCCGGCCGATGGAGCCGGGACGGCGATCCACCTCTTCAGGCGGTAGATAGGTCGAACGAAACGCCTCGGTCAAGCCATACATGAGGTAAGGGCGGGCCTCTGGGAGTTTGCGGCGCAACAGTTCCAGGGTGTGCTCGGGCATGGCACCCCCCGAATTGGTGTAGTAACGCAGGGAACAGTGGGGGGGATCGGGCCAGGTCAGAGAGGACAGTTGTATCCAGAGCGGAGGGACGGCAGCCAGTCCGGTAATGGATTCCCGCTGAATTTCCTTGAGGATGTCCTGAGGGAGCAGATGGTTCAGGAGAACGGCACAGGCGCCGGTCAGGAAGGCCGTCGTGATTTGATTCAAACCATAATCGAAACTGAGGGGCAACACGCTCAGAATGCGGTCTTCCGGGGTAAGGTCCAGATATCGGGCCACGCTCTTGGCCCCCGTGACCAAATTGAGGTGCGACAGCACCACTCCCTTGGGTTTGCCCGTACTTCCCGAGGTATACAGGATGGCGGCCATGTCCGTCGGAATGGTCCGATGAAGCGGCATGGATGGGGCAGAGGGGGAGATCTTCAAGGGGTGGCAGGGCGGATGCGCCAGGGTCGGCGGACGGAAGGGGTCCACCAAAATCGTTCCGCCCAGCGCCGGGCATTGGGCGAGGATTTCGCCCAGTGCTTCGAGTCTGGGGGCCGAGGTGATGAGAAACCGTACCTGGCAATCGTTGAGGATGTGCGCAATTTGGTCGGGTTTCAGGATGGGATTGATGGGAACGAAAACTGCGCCGGCATGACTGATGGAAAAAAAGGAACAGACGGTTTCCGGGCGTTTCTCCAGATAGACGGCTACTCGATCCAGTCGTTGCAGACCCAGCTGGAGCAGACGAGTCGTGATTTGGCGAACTTCCTCCGCCAGTTCGTCGTAATTCAGACGGGTTTCACGATAAACTAAAGCCTCACGCTGGGGAGCACGGTGGGCAGTTTCGAAGAGAAGATCATGAAAAAATTCGGGCATATTTTTGAGGTTGTGGGTTATTATCATTAGCGTTAGTGTGCCGAAGAAAAAATTATACCCCCCCTGTTTATTCTAAAGGGAACAATCGTGATTTCTGAACAAAAAAACCGGATCCGAACCCTGCTGATCTTTGGGTTGCTATGCTGGGTAGGAATGACGGGGCCCTGGGGGAGGGTGTGGGCTTCCGGTTTTTCGGATATCGTGGCTCAGGTCAAACCGTCCATCGTGGCTGTGGGGACGACGGATCCCATGCCGGGAACGCCCCCCAATTTCCTGGGTACGGGGTTTGTGGTGGGAGATGGCAATTACGTGGTGACCGCCGCTCATGTGACGTCCCTTCCGCTCGACTACGAAAGAAAACAGACCCTGGCGGTGTATTCGGGAGATGCCCGTCATCTCCGGACCACCGTGGTGGAAATCAGTGCGAACGATTCCGAACATGATCTGGTGTTGTTGCATGCCGAAGGGTTGAATCTCAAGCCTCTTCGTCTGGGCGATTCCACTCGCCTTCGAGAGGGGGATGCCCTGGCGTTTACGGGGTTCCCTCTGGGATATGTGCTGGGATTTTATCCCGTGACGCACCGGGCTACCCTGTCGGCATTGACGCCCATCGTCATGCCCATGGCCCATTCGACCGAATTGACCGGTCGTGCCATCCGGCAGATGCCGACTCCCTATCTGGTCTTTCAACTGGATGCGACGGCCTATCCGGGCAACAGCGGCAGCCCTTTGTATGAGGCGGCAACCGGGCGGGTGATCGGTTTGCTCAATCTGGTGATGGTGAAAAGTACCAAGGAATCCTTGCTCTCTGACCCCTCGGGGATTGCTTACGCCATTCCGGGTGAATATATCGTGCAATTATTGAGGTCTGCGGGGATCAACCCCTGACAAGGAGTGTGGCTTGGAAACGCTGTTATTGGTTGAGGATGATCTTGGTCTTCGAAAACAGTTGCGCTGGCAACTGGAGGGGTTTTCCCTGCAGATGGCCGGCTGTCGGTCTGAGGCCATCGCCTGTCTGCGGCGTTTCGAGCCGAAAGTGGTGCTGCTGGATCTGGGGCTTCCTCCCGATGCGGACGGTGTGAGTGAGGGGCTGAAAACGCTGCAGGAATTGTTGGCCTTGATGCCGACGACCAAAGTCATCGTATTGACGGGAAATACGGATCGAGAAAATGCAGTTCAGGCGGTGGCCTTGGGTGCCTATGATTTCTGTCAAAAACCCTTCGAGCCCCAGGTGCTGGCACTCATTCTGGAGCGTGCACTGGCTTTGCATCGTCTGGAAGCAGAAAATTCTTCCCTGAAAACCTTGCAGACCTCCACGCCGTTGCAGGGGATACTGACGCACGATCCGGTGATGCAACAGTTGTGCAAGACCGTCGAACGGGTGGCTTCCTCGGAAGTCACAGTCCTGGTTCATGGGGAAAGCGGAACCGGCAAGGAACTCTTCGCGCGCGCCACCCATCACTTGAGCCCACGGTCCGAACAACGCCTGGTGGCCATCAACTGCGCCGCCATCCCCGAGAATTTGTTGGAAAGCGAACTGTTCGGATACGAAAAAGGCGCGTTTACCGGCGCCTCCAAACAAACGATCGGACGTATCGAATATGCTCAGGGGGGGACCCTTTTTCTGGATGAAATTGGGGATCTCCCCTTGTCACTCCAGGCAAAATTGCTCCGCTTCCTCCAGGAACGAGTCATCGAGCGGCTCGGGGGAAGAGTTGAGATTCCGGTCAATGTGCGGGTGGTTTGCGCCACGCATCAAAATCTTACCGAATTGATTCGGCAGGGACGTTTTCGGGAGGATCTGTATTACCGGCTGAGCGAAATCGTGATCAAGGTGCCGCCCCTGCGGATGCGTTCGGGGGATATTGCACTTCTGGCCAATGTGTTCCTCGAAAAATATGCGGCCAGTCAGGGACGATCCTTGCGCGGGTTCAAGCCCGAGGCGATGGCAACCTTGACGCATTACGCCTGGCCTGGCAACGTGCGGGAACTGGAAAACGTGATCAAACGGGTCAGTGTCATGGCAGAAGGGCCTTATGTCGGCACGTCGGATCTGGGGTTGGACGTGCCGGCAGAAGACGGGGCCATGACCATACTTCCATTGAATTTACGGCAAGTTCGGGAAGATGCCGAACGTAAGGCCATTCTCGACGCCATCGCCCAGGCAGACGGAAATATGGTCCAGGCTGCAGGACTTCTGGGAGTTTCCCGTCCTACTCTGTATGGTTTGATGCGTCAGTATAAACTTCGTTGAGCGGTCCTGAAGACAAGGGAAAGGACAGGCGAAAGCACGTTCCTTTCCCTACGGTGCTGGAGACGAGTACGCGCCCGCCCAGTTCCTCCATGTAGGTGCGGCATTCGTAGGCTCCGATGCCCATGCCGGAGGTTTTGGTGGAATCAAAAGGGCGGAACAGTCGTTCCTTGATGAAATCTTCCTCCATGCCTTTGCCGCTGTCCTGAATTTCGAGAATGGCTTCCGTCGGGCTGGAATCCAGCAGAATTTCCACATGCCCATCATAGGGGGTGGCTTCGCAGGCATTCTGGATGATATGTCCGATGACCCGTTCCAGACGGTCCGGATCTGCGCTGATCCAGGCATTTTTCTGTACGGTCAGGGAAGGGGTGGGCTTGAATTTGGATTTGCTGAGCAGGGCCGCACGCACCAGTTGATGAAGATCGATTGATCGATGTTCCTGAGCAGTGGAGGCCCCTCTCAGTCGGAGCAACAACTGGTTCATTTTGGTGACGGAATGATCGATGGTGAAGAGCACGTCTTCCTGAAATTCGGGGTTGTGTTTATGTTTTTCTGCATTTTCCAGAAGCAAGCTCAACTGGGCGATCACATTTTTCAGGTCATGCACGATGAAGGCCGACATCCGGTGAAAGGATTCGAATTGGCGGGCCACCAGCAAGGCTTCGCTGGCCCGTTGCTGGGCCAGACTGTTGGCCAGTTGATGGCCGGCCGCCTTGAGCAGGTCGCTCACTTCCCAGTTGAATTCGATCTTGCTCAAGGGCTGAGCCAGCAGGATGAAGCCGATCAGTTGATTGTAGAGCATGAGGGGGACGATCAACCAGGCATCCTCTATCCTTGAAAGCCAGTCAGGAACCACCAGATCCGGATAGGGGGGGGTCTTGGGCAGGTACTCGTCCAGATTGATGACCCAGCGGGAACGGGACAGAAACTGGATCAGGGAAGAATCCGGAGGCAAGGGGCGGGGCGCCATCTCTATCCCCAGGGCCGCCACGCATTCATAGTTCTTGCCGGGGTCACTCTCCATCCACAAGGCCCCTTTCTGGCACTCCACCAAGGTTCCGAGGGCGGTGATGGCGGCTTCGTAGATTTTTCCCGGTGAATCGGAACTGAGCAGCGTGCGCGTAAACTTCATCCATTCTTCACGGTAATCATACTGATAACTGAAAAAATGTTTGTTGATCCATACCTTGAACTTTGAGCGGATCTTTCCTGAAAATAACACGACCAATAACAGCAGGGATGCTGCTGCCAGGAAGGTGAACTGCAGGACGGGTCCCCAGTCGCCCCCGACGGAGCGCAGGTAATACCCGGCCGCTGCCATGAAAAGCAAATACAGGCCGGAACCGAACAAACTGACGGAGTGGAACACCAGATGTCGGGAAACATGAATTTGCTTGGCCCATTCCCGATTTCGCAGTACGGAAACCAGGATCAGGGGTGCCGTCAAGGTATTGATGAACCCCCGGGCGATCCACAGCGTACCCCGGACATGGGAAAACAGCAGGCCTTCCGCATAGAGCAAAAAGTCATAGACAAACATCGTCCCCAAACCCAGACACATGAATTTGATGCCCCAATGGGCATGGACGGGGGTATTTCTGAAGTACTGTTCCACCAGCATCATGCCGAAGATGGACAGCGCGACATGCAACACCAGATCGGATTTAGGCATCATGTCGAGTGCATTGGCCCCGCTCCATTGATTGTAGAGAAGGATGACCAGGGTCAGACCCAGAAGAATTCGGAGCAGACGCTGGAGGGAACCGAGCAGGGCCGGCGCGGGACTGTCGGGAGTGATCATGGCCTTCAGAAGAAAAGCCATCCAGAAATAGTCCCGAATGAATTCGGCCAGGTCGGACAGGAGGGGAATGGTGTAGCGCAACGGAAAAAGCACGAGCATCAGCGCCCAGCCGCTGTTGGCCAGACAAGCCAGGGCCAGGGCCGTGCGGATGGGGTTGGCGGTTTTACGGCCGAGCAGGTACAGCCCCAACAGCGCAAAAACGGTCAGTGCGCTGAGCTGGCTGGCAAGAGTGATGGGGGAGGTCAAGTTTTTCCCAACAGAGCGGGAATAAACCCCCAACGGTATCCGTTGACGTGGTAGAGGGTTCGGATTTCATCGGTCCAGCGCGTATGCCACTCCAGAACCTTGCCGTAAAACTCTATCCGGCCGAGGGCATTTTCTTCAAAGAGGTGTTGGAAAGATTCCTGACGCATCAGGAAAGCAGGCGAGGTCCCGTGACTGGCTTGCTCGTTATAAGCCGTCTTGAGGATGATGAGCGAGGTGTCATCCGCGATGCACAGATCCATGGCGGTGACGACATCATCGAACCAGTAGCGGTAGACTCTTCCCTTGCCCCGGGCGCAAAAACTTTCGAGAATCCGGGTATAAAACTGTCCTTGCGCGTTATCCCTGTGAATGGCCGTACCCTGATCGTTTTTCCACCCCGAACTTTCGAGTTGTCCAAAATCCCTGACGGCCTGATCCATGTCCTGCGCCTGGGTCAGGATTTCCAGGCGGGGTACCAAGCCCAGTTTGATCAACAGATTGCGTTGTTTCTTCATGTTGGCGCGCAGGTTCTTGCCGCGCGCCTGCCAGTAGGCATCGAACGTGCCTTGCAGGGTGATTCGTGCCGTCTGGATATAGTCCAGGGTTTTGAGGGTACGAGAGGCGGGAGGGCGGGGAATGAGGTCCGGGTCTTGCTGGGTGATGCCCAACACGACAGGGAAACCGGGGAGCGATTGAAGCAAGGAGGGGAGCACGTCTTGCCAGGCGAGTTCAGGCCGGGATACCCAGTATCCCAGAGGACATTGGGACGGTTGAAAGGTTTCCCAACCCCAGCGGCCGGTGGGGCGCAACAGCGCCATGGCCTGGGGGGTCGAGCCGCCGAGAATGGCCAACTGTTCGTTCCCGCTCCCAAACAGTTCCAGTGCCGGGGCGAGAAAGGCAGGGTCCAGCAAGGCGGAATTCCTTCCTTCCTGATTCAGGTGTTGCCAGGCGTTCTGGAACTCGCTGAAACGGGATGCAGGGTAGAGGGTCCAGGGGTTCATGATGCGCGTTGATCCGGGTGTGAGGGAAGGGAGCCGGAACCGGTGAGGACGGCGGACAATACCTGGATCATCCAGTTCAGTTCATGCGGTCGCAGGCTTTGATGACAAGGAAATTGAAAAATGCGGCGCGAATAGTCTTCGCTGATCGGGCAGGTCCCCTTGTCCATTTCGTCCCACAAAAACTCGCCGAAGCGTATGATCGGGACCCCGGCAAACTTGAGTTTTCCGAACACGGCCATGGGCTGATCCATGATCAGCGGAAAGACATGGGGGGCGATCCCTTCGGGAAGATGAGGGAACAGGGGACGACAGCCGGGAAGAGTGGCACTGGCTTTCAGAAGAGTCAGATAGTTTTGTCGTCTTTTTTCGACGATGAAGGAAAGGGAAGATTTTTCAGTGACCCAGCGTGCCCAGAGGGAACCGGAGACGGTGGTGCGTCCGGGATCGAACCCCGAGTTGAAGGGGGCGGGAACGAAATCTTCCGGAGCCGGAATTTCTCCAGGCCGGCGTTGCGGAGCGGGGGAAGGAGCGTCTGGTTTGAGGCGTCGGATCAGCCAGTCCTTGAAGCGAAAAGATTTTTTGAACACGGGATCGAGTGACCCGAAGCGCCCATAGTAGGAGGCATATTCCAATGTGTTGACCACCGCCTTCAGTTCCTCGGACAGACGGGGGGCATGGGTTTTGATGGCGTTTAGAGGATGTCGGAAGGAGACCAGACATCCGCCTTCATTGAGCGGAAAAAATTTCCAGGTGCTGCCGATGGCGTAGTCGCCCTGGGTCCCCACCGGGCATCCCTCCCTTTCGCCAAAGAAGGCGTGGGCGCAATCCTCGATGAGGATCAGGTCGTGGGCATCACACCAAGCGCGGACAGCCTTAAGGGGTTGCAGGAAACCAAAGAAATGGGGAACCAGGACGACGCGGGTGGCGGGGGTGCGACGCTGTGCCATGTCGTCCAGATCCACGGTGGTGTCGGCGCGAATCCGGTAGAAAACCGGGACTCCGCCTTCGGCCAGAATGGGTTCGATCATGGCACCGCAATGATAGGCGGGGACGAGAACTTCGTTACGCCCGGACAGACCGATATGGCGCAGAGCCAGGGCAATGGCCAGACTTCCCCGGTTGACCGGGCGCTGGTATGGGGCATCCCGCAAACTGGGCGGAGAGGGACTTGCTCCCGAAGACCCGCCGCTCAAAGCGGACAGTTCGAAGACGGGTTGCTTGGGGATATGCTCTGGTGGGGTGAAGGTCATTCGGTCTGGATGGGGAACTGTGGTCGTATGCCCTGAGAACGAATGGCGGCGCGTTCCACAGTCAGGAGTCGCCGACATTCAATCCGGTGCATTGTAGCAGTTTTGCAGAGGGACCAGAGGTTCTGGCCCCTCGATTCGTTTTTTGTCAGTTAACCAGAGCAACCTTTAAACGGTGGCTCCTTGCAGGCCGGAAGACACGCGTCCGGAAAACTTGAACTTGCGCGCGCACAGACCCAGGCCCAAAGCGCCGATCCCGACGAGGAGCAAACTGCCGGGTTCCGGAACGTTTGTGACGGCCGGGGGGGACGCAAAAGTCCCTGCAAAACCCAAGCCTCCTGCAGAATCAGAAACGACCAACTGAAAAGAAGCGGGACTGGCAAGGTACTGGTTCAGGCTGTCAGTGATCGTGCCGAGGACATTGATCGTCAGACTGGATTGGTTGCTTCCTGCGGTGGGGGCAGAGGAGCCTCCAACAAAGTCCTTGCTCGCGATGAAACTGAATACA
>JAKBLB010000047.1 GCA_021832305.1 Pseudomonadota bacterium
CTGAAATCCTTCCGCATTTTGGCTCACCGCCTGCACTTCGCAAGGCATGCGCCAGGTTACCTGACCCCGTTCACATTCACTCCGCAGCAAGGCAATGATCTGCTGGGCACTGCCGTCACAAAACAATTGTCCCAGGGTTTTCTCGTGGTAGCGGATGCCATGACGTTCCACCAGGGCAATGAAATGCTGAGGAGTGTAGCGCGCCAGGGCAGAACGGCAGAAATGCGGATTTTGGGAGAGAAAATTGTCCGGCCCGCAGTAAAGGTTGGTGAAATTACAGTGCCCCCCCCCGGAGATACGGATTTTTTCAGCCAATTTATGACCATGATCGATCAGCAATACCTTGCGACCCCGTTGCCCAGCCTGAGAAGCACACATCATGCCCGCCGCACCCGCGCCGATGACGATCACATCCCAAGGTTCATTTCTGTCCATGGGCGTATGATAAGCCATGGAGACGGCTCTACGCGGGGAAAAATGGATTCCTGTCGTCGAGCGCACGGAACTGTGAGACGATGATGACCATGAACCATGATCATCCATTCATTTTTTGAGGAGGACCGGTGGAAAGTATTTCCGAATTGAATCGTCGCCATGGCATCCCGAATCAAGTGAGTTTTTGTCAGGACGCCAATGGTTTCATCCATGTGGATGTGAACAACCCATGGGCATCTGCCCGCATTGCCCTTCAGGGCGCTCAATTGATGAGTTGGGTGCCGAAGGGCGGAGAAGCGGTCATCTGGCTGTCAAATGAAGCTTCATTCCTGAAAGGGAAGTCGATCCGGGGCGGTGCCCCTGTATGCTGGCCTTGGTTTGGACCGCACGAATCACAAGGAGATTTTCCTGCCCACGGCTTTGCACGCACCGCTCTGTGGGAAATATCGCACGTGGAAATGCAGGCAGACGGAACCACGCGACTCGTCTTTCACCTTCCGGAAACCTCCGTTCCAAAAAATCAATGGCCGCATGCCACCACCCTGGAGAATCGCATGACCATCGGTTCACACCTGGAAGTGGATCTCGTGACGCGCAATCTGGGAAGCCAGCCTGTGACCATTGGCCAAGCCCTTCACACCTACTTCCAAGTGGGGGATGTCCGCACCATTCGCTTGCTTGGACTGGAGGAGTGCGTCTACCTTGACAAGGTGGAGGGGGGAGTTCGCAAGATTCAGAAAGGGGCCGTGAGTTTTACGCAAGAAACCGACCGTATTTATCTGGGGGCCACACGGGATATTCTGATCGAGGATCCTCTGATGCAACGCCAAATCCGGATCACCAAGAATGGGAGCGCCTCCACAGTGATCTGGAACCCCTGGATTGAAAAATCGGCAAAATTGGGCGATCTGGGAGATGAAGGTTATCTTCACATGGTTTGTGTCGAAAATGCCAATGCAGCCGAGGACAGGGTCACCCTGGCTCCAGGGACGGAACATCACCTGTGGGTACGCTACTCCATTGCGCCCGTCTTACGCTGATTCAAGGAGGGGGAAACAGCAATCAGAACCGTGGAGATGTCCCCACGTCATGCTGAGTTTCGTGGCTGAATAGTTTCAACCAAAGAAAACCAAGAATCCCCGAAGAAAGGGATGAGAGAAGGATCGCCAATTTTGACGCATCGACGATGTCCGCCTTGCCGAAAAAGGCCAGATTGGCGATGAAGATCGACATCGTAAAGCCAATTCCTCCCAGAAGACCCGCTCCAAAAATATGTGACCACTTCAGGTCAGAGGGAAGCCGACAAATATTTGTTGCGATGGCAAGGAAGCATGCCAGGGTAATGCCCACCGGTTTGCCGATCACCAAGCCCGCGATAATCCCCAAACTGTTCGTGCTCGATAGGCTTTCTTGCCATTCGGGTCCGATGATGAGTCCCGTATTGGCCAGAGAAAACAGGGGAAGGATGATAAAAGCCACCGGTTTGTGCAGAAAATTTTCAAGTCGATGAGAAGGTGATTCCTTGTCCTCCGACTTGGCGGAAAACGGGAGGGCAAAGGCGAGCAGTACACCGGAAATAGTGGCATGGACACCGGATTTGAACATGAAAAACCACATCAGAGCACCGCCCAGCAGGTAGAGAGGCACCGACATGACCTTGAATACCCGGTTAAGAACGAGGAGTAGAACAAACACGCCAAGCGCGCTGGCCAAATAAGCCAGGGAAAACTGCGCCGTATAAAACAGGGCGATCACGATTACCGCGCCAAGGTCGTCGATCACGGCGAGTGCCGTCAGGAATATCTTCAGTGATGCGGGCACCCGACTGCCCAGTATGGCCAGTACACCCAGCGCAAAGGCGATGTCCGTCGTCATCGGTATGCCGGTTCCGGCTTGAGTCGGTGTACCTGCGTTCAGCATGAAATGAATCGATGCCGGAACACCGATTCCGCCGAGTGCGGCCGTCATCGGTAACAGCGCATTTTTCAGGTTCGAAAGTTCACCGTTGTAGAGTTCACGCTCCAACTCCAGACCCACGAACAGGAAAAAAATTGCCATCAAGCCATCGTTCACCCAGTGTTCCATGGTCAGGCCGGCGATATGGATATGCCAGAAACTCAGGTAGCCATTCCCCAGGGACGAATTGGCAAGGGCAAGCGATACGAGGGTGCAGAAAATCAGGAAAATGCCGCTCGACTTTTCTGATTCAAAAAAATTATTGAATGTCCTGGAGAGCACTGTCTGAATGTCCGCCTTGGTCTGTCATAAGGGAGGGTTCAACCGATTCGTGAAAAAGTTTGGAGTCTGAAACAGGCCCATTGGCCTCAATATACCCCAAATGGCTTCGCCATCGATTGCGGTCGAGTCATGAACGCTGGTCCCGATGATTGTCTCTTCTGAGAGACAAGGGTGGTTCTGTTTGTATTCAGCCGATTAGATGCCCATTCTTAACCTGTTCTTAATCCGGTGTCGCCAAACGGCGACATTTGGTCTGGAGTTGAAGTGCGAAATCCCCGGGGTTCCTGGAATAAATCATCTGTAATCAATTGGATAATAATAATCCGTTATATTGGTATGATTATTGCTTAAGGTAGCCAAGATGGACCTGTAAAAATCTTGAACAAGCCATGAATACATACGATATCCCGACTGTAACCTTGTTTGAAAGGTTCATCAGGCGGCGGCGTATCGCTCCATGAGTTTCTGCTGGGTACCGCATCAGAAGTGCGGGTGTTTCCGAACCGGAGAAATATCGTATCTGCTGTGTCCGCCAATCTTCAACCGGTGTTCCAGTGGTGAAATTCTAAAATAATTGTGGCAACGGTAAGCCACTTCGCGCTTTTCTGGCTTATGTCAGAGAATGGCGTAGGGGAATAGAGGAGAAGAAAAACATGGAAGTTGAATCGCATTTTCCAAAGTGGAATCCGAGTGAGCATCTGGTGTTGGCCACCGATCTGGACGGCACTTTGCTGGCGGGTCCACTGCCTGCTCGTCGTCATCTGCGCGAGTTGTTCAGAGGGAACATGCCGGGTTCCAAACTTATTTTTGTGACGGGTCGTGGTCTCGAGTCGGTGTTGCCGGTTTTGAATGACCCCACGGTGCCAAGACCCGATTACATCATTGCCGATGTGGGCGCAACCGTTGTTTATGGCGAAAGTCTGCTGCCGGTCATGCCACTGCAGCAGGAAATTGCAGCGGTATGGCCGGGAACCCATCGGGTACTCGCGGCACTGGTCCCCTTTACCTACCTTGAGCAGCAAACCGTGCCACAGGAACGTCGATGTTCATTTTTTGTACAGGAAGGTCGGATTGACGATGAACTGCGGCTCGTCGTCAACGAGTTGGGCTGCGAACTGCTTTTCTCTGCACAACGATATCTCGATGTGCTCCCCAAGGGCGTCGGAAAAGGCTCTACCTTGCGACGGCTCTGCGAACAGCTTGGATTTGACTTTGAAACCATACTTGCGGCGGGTGATTCGCTCAACGACTTGTCGATGTTTACGACCGGTTTCCATGGTGTCGTCGTGGGTAACGCCGAACCCGCCCTCGTCGAAGCCGTGCGTCAACTCGAGCACATCCATCTTGCCGTAGGGGATGGGTGCGCGGGAATTCTCGAAGGACTGACTCATCATCGGTTACTGAACGGCGAAAAATCCGCTATCGCCGACTGTCTGGGAGAGTCTGATCTGGTCATGGTGTACCACCGCCTTCCCTTTGACGAGACCCTCGAGGGGAAAAGACAACGACCCAAGAGTCCCAATGGCATCATTCCTACCTTGCTTAATTTTTTTTCGGGTGGGACCACCGG
>JAKBLB010000007.1:0-84230 GCA_021832305.1 Pseudomonadota bacterium
CGTAAGATAAAGACACTAAAAAAACCGGGATGTTCGGAAACGAATTCTGTTCGGGTGGGCGATCCCTTTACGCTGAAATTATAAAGCATAATTTGTGCCATATTGTTTCGACCCTTGTCTGGCTTAAAGAGTTCATGATTCGTGATGCATCGAGCAGAGAATATTCAGGGGTACATGCACCAAGCCAGTGCCCGAGCCGTACAAAAAATGGAGCAAGTTTCCAAGATGAACCCTTCGACCTGTCGATTCTGTATCGCCGCCCTGATGGGGCTCTCCGGGTTACTCATCGGCCTGGATCTTCAGGCTGAAACGTTGGCGGAGGGGCTTGATCAGGAAACCCGGGCCTGGACCCAGGGCAGTTACGTTTTGCCGGAATCGGAGCGGGAGGCATTCTTTGCCCGTTTGCAAAGTGAGGCTCAGGATCTGTCCCGGCATTATCCCGACCGGGCCGATCCCCTCATCTGGGAAGGCATCATTACCGCGACTCATGCCAAATATCAAAACCCTTTCAGTGCGCTGGGGACCGTTCGACGCGCTCGGGATGTCCTCCTTCGAGCCGTGGCCATCGATCCTTCCGCCATGGATGGGTCCGGCCTGATCACGCTCGGCGCGCTCTACTTCAGGGTCCCGAAGTTTGGTTCCTTTGGAGATGACGACAAAGCGCGCAACTATCTTCAACAGGCATTGAAGGTGGATCCGGACAATATCGATGCGAACTTTTTCTATGGGAAATT
The DNA here is from genome assembly GCA_021832305.1 of Pseudomonadota bacterium. Lineage (GTDB taxonomy): Bacteria > Pseudomonadota > Gammaproteobacteria > Burkholderiales > Ferrovaceae > Ferrovum. The sequence continues at coordinate 735 of JAKBLB010000007.1, forward strand.
TCTTCTGGATCAAGGGGATAAAGTCAATGCCCGGATTTATCTGGAAAAAGTGACGGGTATCCCGCCTCGTCCCCAAAGTGTCGAGGCAGATCGGGCGCGCCAGGCGGAGGCTCGGGACCTGTTGTCCCAAGTGTTTTGAAGTCGACCAGGTTCGCGTTTTTTGCGCGGAAGGTCGGGAAGGAGCAGGGCACAATGGGGTTTTCAGGGAGATGCCCATGACCCCCGTGCAACATTGGACCAATGCCCAACTGCTGGCCTGTCTGTTCGGGACACGCGGCAATTATCGGGCCTGTGAAGAAACCCTGGAACCCCTGTTCAGCGAAATGGATGGAAAACTGCAACGCAAGGGACAAGCCTTGCGGGAAGTTCTGAGACGCTGGTTGGAGGAACGGTTGCGGCGCGGCGAGGTGATGGGTCAGCCTGCCGTGGTCAAGGATTATCTGCGCCTGATTTTCAAGGGGCAGGCCCACGAGTCCTTTTGGGTCCTGTACCTCGATGCCCAGCATCAGTTGATTCAGGCAGAAGAACTGTTTCGCGGGACCCTGACCCAGACGGCGGTGTATCCGCGCGAAGTTCTGAAGGGGGCCCTACGCCATAATGCGGCGGCCATTTTATTGTCCCACAACCACCCCTCGGGGCTGGCCCAACCCAGTACGGCGGATCGCCAACTGACAGAAGTTCTGAAGCGCGCCCTGACCCTGGTGGATATTCGGGTACTCGACCATTTTGTGGTGGCAGGGCCGGAACTGGTGAGCTTTGCCGAACAGGGATGGCTGTGAATGCCCATCGAGCCAACGATCCGTCAGATCCTGTTCTTCAGCGGGCCTGGGACGTCAGTTGCGTCAATTCCCGAGTGAGTTCGGTTTCCTCCAGTCGGCCCAGTTTGACCCAGACCACCTGATTCATGGAATCCAGCAGGACGGTCATGGGCAACCCCTGCTGGGCATTTCCCAGAGACTTGGTCAGGGAGAGGGTGTCGTCCCGGCCGATGAGGTCTGGATAGGGCAGGGGGTGTGTCTTGACGAAGGTCGTCACCGATTCCGGTGTGTCCATGGCAATCCCGACAAACTGTACGTTCCGGGCAGACCACCAGGGGTATAGTCGTATCAGCAGGGGCAGTTCATCACGACAGGGAGCGCACCAGGGAGCCCAGAAATTGATCAGGCGGTAGCGTTGGGGCCATTGCCCGAGGGACCGGGGGGTGCCTTGCAGGTCGGGCAGGATCAACTTGTCGAAGGTGGGTACCGGAGCGGGGGGCGGAGCAATTTCCCTCCTGAAATGAAACCCGAAGGCCAGCAACAGGGCGGTGGCTGCGATCACCCCCACTTTCCACGACGTCCCATTCATTTTTTTCTTTCCATTCTGCGCCCCAGGGGCTCGTGATAAAATCCTGCCACTCATCCGTCACTTTAGCAGAGTCAACCCTGACTTTCACCGTGGTCAGATTCAGATACTTTAGGAATGTACAGGATATGGGAAAAGAGGTTAAAGTTCCGGACATTGGCGATTTCAGGAATGTCCCGATCATCGAGTTGCTGGTCAAGGAAGGGGATCTGCTGACGTTGGATCAGCCGCTGATCACCCTGGAATCGGACAAGGCGACGCTGGAAGTTCCTGCCCCCGAAGCGGGAAGAGTGGAACGGGTGCTGGTCAAATTGGGCGAGCGGGTGTCTGAAGGTTCGCCCATTCTCATTCTGGCGGCACCGGGCGAAGAATCGGTCGCTTCCGTCCCGGAGCCGGCGGCAACGACACGCCCTGATCCGGTGACCCTGCCAGTTGAAGAGAAGTTGGCGAGCGCGCCGGTGGCTGCTTCCCCTTTTTCCACGGTTCCTGTCTCTGCGCCCCGGTTGACGCCGGCCGGAGAAGAAGCGTTACGAACGGCGCATGCCAGTCCGACGGTGCGTCGTTTCGCACGCGAACTGGGGGTGGATTTGGGGCAGGTGCACGGCACTGGTCTCAACCAGAGAATTCTGCGCGAAGATATCCAGAACTTCGTCAAGGCCGCCCTCCAGTCTCCGCGTCCGCAGGACGGCGGGTGGGGGATGGGGGACCTGCCCGCCTGGCCCATGGTGGATTTCGCCAAATATGGCCCGGTGGAGGCGCGCCCGCTCGGCCGGATCAAAAAGTTGTCCGGAGGATATCTGCATCGCAACTGGCTCATGATTCCGCACGTCACCAACCACGAGGAAGTGGACATTACGGAATTGGAAGAATTCCGTCAGGACCTGAATCACGAGGCGGGGTCGGAATTTCCCAGGATCACCCTGCTGACCCTGGTGCTCAAGGCTCTGGCGGCGGTGTTGCCCGGTTTTCCGGAATTCAATGCGTCCCTGCAAGGGGATACCTTGATTCTGAAGCAGTATATCCACCTGGGTTTTGCCGCAGACACCTCCTCAGGACTGATGGTCCCGGTAGTTCGTGACGTGCCGTCCAAGGGAATCCGTTCCATCGCCACCGAGGTGGCGGAATTGGCGGCCCGTGCCCGGGAAGGTCGGTTGGCTCCGGAAGAAATGCAGGGGGGAACGTTTTCCGTCTCCAGTCTGGGCGGGATTGGGGGGTCGTTTTTTACGCCCATCATCAATGCGCCGGAAGTGGCCATTCTGGGACTGGGGCGTGCGCTCCAGAAACCGGTCTGGCGTGCGGGGACCGTGGCGGGGCGCTGGTTGCTGCCTTTATCGCTGTCCTACGATCACCGGGTCATCGATGGCGCAGGCGCGGCGCGCTTCAATGAGGCCTTGCGTCAGATTCTGGCGGACATCCGCCGTATTTTGGTTTAGGTTGGGGTAGAGTAACGGATGATGAGTCGAGCGGTGGAAACGGATTTCGAAGTGGTGGTGATAGGGGCTGGTCCTGGGGGGTATGCTGCGGCGTTTCGCAGTGCGGACCTGGGAAGACGTACCCTGCTGGTGGAACGTGCCGCGACCCTGGGGGGGGTTTGCCTGAATGTGGGCTGTATTCCTTCCAAGGCGCTCCTGCATGTGGCTGCCATCAAGGAAGCGGCCCTTGCCTTGGGTGCCCATGGCGTCCGCTTTGCGCCTCCGGAAGTGGATCTGGATGCTTTGCGTGCCTGGAAAGATCAGGTGGTGGAAAAATTGACGGGTGGACTGGTGCGCCTGGCCAAAGCGCGCAAAGTGGAGGTATGGCACGGAACGGCCCGTTTTATCCACCCCCATACGTTGGAGGTACAGGATGAGGCAGGGGTACCCCGTTCGGTCCGGTTTCAGCAGGCTATCATCGCCACGGGGTCGGCGCCGGTAACCTTGCCCTTTCTGCCGCAGGACCCGCGCATTCTGGATTCCACCGGAGCACTGGCCCTGACTTCGGTGCCCGCCCGTTTACTGGTGGTCGGCGGGGGGATCATCGGTCTGGAAATGGCCACGGTCTATGCTTCCCTGGGATCCCGGATCGATGTGGTAGAAATGTCCGGAGGGTTGATGGGTGGGGCAGACCGGGATCTGGTCAAGGTCTGGGAGAAACATAATGCGCCTCGTTTGGGTGCGTTGCACCTGGACACCCGTGTGATGGCCGTGGAGGCTCGTCCCGATGCCCTGTGGGTCAAATGGGTGGATGCCCGGGGTCGGGAATGCGAGGCAGCGCCGTATGACGCGCTTCTGGTCGCGGTGGGACGTACACCCAACAGCCAGGGTCTGGGGTTGGACGCCCTGGGCGTGACGGTGGATGAACGAGGCTTCATTCCGGTGGATCGGCAACAACGGACGGTTCAGCCCCATGTTTTTGCCATTGGCGATGTGGTGGGGCAACCCATGCTGGCCCATAAAGCCACCCATGAAGGGCATGTGGCCGCAGAAGTGGCCGCAGGCTTGCCGCGCGGACTGGATATTCGTCAGATTCCTGCGGTGGCTTATACCGATCCGGAAGTGGCCTGGACCGGCCTCACGGAAACCGAGGCCCAAGCCCGGGGGGTGTCCTATGGCAAGGCGGTCTTTCCCTGGGGCGCGAGCGGACGGGCTTTGGCCAATGGGCGCGCGGAAGGCCTGACCAAGATCCTGTTTGACGAAACCACACACCGCGTGTTGGGGGGGGGCATCGTGGGCACGGCGGCGGGAGACCTGATCGGTGAATTGTCCCTGGCGGTAGAAATGGGCGCGGATGCCACCGACTTGGGGCGTACCATCCATCCTCATCCGACATTGGGGGAAACGGTGGGATTGGCGGCAGAATTGTATGAGGGAGTCTGTACCGATTTGCCTCCTCTTCGTCAAAGGACCCGCTCATGAGAATCCTGGTGAGCAATGATGATGGGTACTTCTCCGAGGGGTTGGCGGCACTGGTAGACGCCCTGACCCCCTTGGGGGAAGTGACCGTCGTGGCGCCCGATATGGAACGCAGTGGGGCCAGCAATTCTCTGACGCTGGACCGTCCCTTGACCATGCGGCGGGCACCCAACGGGTTTTACCGGATCAACGGAACGCCCACGGATTGCGTCCATATGGCCGTGACCGGCTTGCTGAAATGGCAGCCGGACGTGGTGGTGTCCGGCGTCAATCACGGGGCCAACATGGGCGATGACACCCTCTATTCAGGAACCGTGGCGGCGGCGACCGAAGGATACCTGCTGGGGATACCCTCCCTGGCCATCTCCCTGGCTTATGGGGCAGAGGGGGGGACGCCCGAACGTGAACGGAGTCAATCCCTGTATTTTTCCACGGCGGCCCGGGTGGCGGCCGACCTGGTGAAACGGTGGCAGTACCGTCCATTCCTGGGGCCCTCCCTGATCAATGTGAATGTGCCTGATCGACCCTATGAAGCCCTCGGTGGCCTGAAAGTGACGCGCCTGGGTCGGCGGCATAAGGCGGAACCGGTGATTCGGGCCACCAATCCGCGCGGAGAGACCGTCTATTGGGTGGGTCCGGCAGGTCCGGTGGCCGACGCAGGGGAGGGGACGGATTTTCATGCGGTGGCTGCGGGTTGGGTTTCGCTCACCCCCCTGCAGGTGGATCTGACCCATTATCCCCAAATGGATGCCTTGCGCTCATGGGTGTCTTCGTGAAAAACACCTCAACGACCGTCCGGGGCAGCGGCATGACCTCGGAGCGTACCCGGGTGCGTATGGTGGAACGGTTGCGGGCGCAAGGGGTCCGGGACGAGGGCGTGCTGGCGGCGTTGGCCAGCGTCCCGCGCCACTTGTTCGTGGATGAGGCCTTGTCCAGTCGTGCCTATGAGGATTCAGCCCTGCCCATCGGTTTTGGTCAGACGATTTCTGCGCCCTATATGGTGGCGCGTATGGTGGAACTGATCTGTGCCGGGACCCTGCCTAAAAAAGTTCTGGAGGTGGGCACGGGGTGTGGGTATCAGGCCGCCGTCCTGGCCCGGTTGATTCCCGAAGTGTATTCGGTGGAACGGATCGGGGCCCTGCTGGAAAAAACCCGGGCCCGTTTGTGGTCCCTGCGGATCCAGAATTTGCGTCTCAAACATACCGATGGTTTTCAGGGGCTACCGGAGGCTGCACCGTTTGACGCGATCATCGTGGCGGCTGCTGCCCCCCAGGTTCCTCCTGCGTTGGTGGAACAACTGGCCCCCGGTGGGCGGTTGATCATTCCGGTGGGGACCCATGCCCAACATCTGGTTCTGGTGGAGAAACTGGGGGGAGAGGTGCACGAAACCCTTCTCGATCCGGTGCGTTTCGTTCCTCTGCTGACCAATCTGAGTTAACCGCGCAAGGAGTTTACGATGCCCCCATTTTATTGTAATACCCGGTTCTTCGCGCAACGCGGACTGGGCGTGCTGAGCATGATGGTGCTCTTTGGCCTGGCGGGATGCGCCACTGAAGTGCCTGCGCCCATCCAGGAATCCCATCCCCACGGATCGGCCCCCACACAGGTGGAGAAGTCGGGCGGAACCCCCGCTGCTCCTCATGAAATAGCGCATTCCGTGACGGTGGGCGGCACCGTTTGGGGTTGGCCCCTCGAACAGAAGGGCGGCAGTCCCAATGGCCTGGGCATCGATATTTCGACTCGTCAGAACCAACCGGTATTGGCGGCGGCCGACGGGGTGGTCAGTTATGTGGGGGAGGGAATTTCCAGTTACGGCCTGATGGTGATCCTCAAACATCCCAATGATTATGTCAGTGTTTATGCCCATAACGGCAAGGTCGTGGTTCATCAGGGTCAGGTGGTGACGCGCGGACAGAAAATTGCCGAAACCGGAGTGAAAGGCAAGAAAGACAAGCCTTGGCATTTCGAGATCCGTCATGGGGGCAAGCCGCTCAATCCGCTGGCGTTCTATGGGGGTAAAACCACGGATTCTAAGACGCCGGTTCGATGATCAGGGCGGCGACCACGCGTCGCCCTTCACTGGCCAGGACGGCATAAGTGCGGCAAGCCGCTGCCGTGTCCATGACTTCCAGGCCGATGGCGCGTTCCAGCAGGGGACGCGTCAAACTCCAGTCCGGGAAACGGAAACGGGTCCCGCTTCCCAACAGAACCAGTTCGGGGTCATAGTCGAGCAGTTCGGCAAAATGTCGTTCTTCCAGCAGTTCCAGACGGGGAGCCCAGACCGGTTGCAGGCGTTCCGGGCTGAGAACCAGGCTTTCCGTGTACTTGACCTGATCGATCAGAACGAAACCGGGGCCGTGACCGGTCAACGTCAGGGGTGCATCCGCACGATGGTGCACGAGTTTCATAGGAGGGTTTCATCAGAGTGACGGGTTGGGGTAAAATGATACCTTTTTCTCACCCATACACGCAACGTCATCATGCCCGAATTCCCCCGTATCCAACGATTGCCTCCCTATGTATTCAACATCACGGGAGAACTGAAGGCCGCCGCACGGCGCCGGGGCGAGGACATCGTCGACTTCGGGATGGGCAACCCGGATCAACCGACTCCGCAGCACATCGTGGACAAACTGGTGGAAGCAGCCCAGCGCAACGACACGCACGGCTATTCTTTGTCGAAAGGGATTCCGCGGGTACGCAAGGCCATTTGTCACTGGTATCGGCGTCGTTTTGGCGTGGAACTGGATCCGGAAACCGAGGCCATTTTTACCATCGGCTCCAAGGAAGGAATCGCGCACCTCATGCTGGCGGTTCTGGATACGGGAGACATGGTGCTGGTGCCCAATCCCAGTTATCCCATTCACATCTACGGACCTGTGATCGCAGGTGCCGACATCCGCCATGTCAGCATGACCCCCGGTGTGGACTTTTTCGAGGAACTGGAAGAAGGGTTGCGCGGCTCCTGGCCTCGTCCCAAGATGCTGATCCTCAATTTTCCCAGCAATCCCACGACCCAGTGCGTGGACCTGCCGTTCTTCGAACGGGTGGTGGCTTTGGCCAAGGAATATGGCATCTATGTGGTGCATGATCTGGCCTATGCGGACATCGTGTACGACGGCTATCAGGCGCCCTCCATCCTGCAGGTGCCTGGGGCCAAGGACGTGGCAGTGGAATTTTTCACCTTGTCCAAAAGTTACAGCATGGCGGGATGGCGGGTCGGCTTCATGGTGGGCAATCGGGATCTGGTGGCGGCTCTGGGGCGCATGAAAAGCTATCATGATTACGGTACCTTCACCCCCATTCAGGTGGCTTCCATCGTTGCGTTGGAAGGACCGCAGGACTGTGTGGAGACCATTCGCGCCACTTATCAGCGCCGACGCGATGTGATGGTGCAGGGGTTGCACAACATCGGCTGGAATGTAGCCAATCCCAAGGCAACCATGTATGTCTGGGCGGAGATTCCCGAGTTCTATCGGAAATCGGGATCGCTGGAGTTTGCCAAGAAATTGCTTCAGGATGCGCATACGGCCGTGTCGCCTGGCGTTGGGTTCGGAGAGTTGGGGGATGGTCATGTACGGTTTTCCCTGATCGAGAATGAAGCACGTACCCGTCAGGCCATCCGGGGAATTCGGGATATGTTTCGTAAGGACGGATTGTTATGACACCCATTCGAGTGGGATTGCTGGGCCTGGGGATTGTCGGGGGCGGGACCTGGAGTATTCTGGAACGGAATCGTGAAGAAATTGCGCGCCGGGCGGGTCGGGAAATCGTGGTGACGCGCGCTGCCGTGCGTCCCCAGGATCTGGAACGGGCGGCCCTGAGGACCGGCGGGCGGATTCAACTGGGCACGGATCCGTTGCAGGTGGTGGAGGCCGGGGATGTGGACGTGGTGGTCGAACTCATGGGGGGGTACGAGCCCGCCAAGACCCTGGTGCTGCGTGCACTCGCGCTCGGCAAGCCGGTGGTGACTGCGAACAAGGCACTGCTTGCCCTGCATGGCAACGAGATTTTTGCATCAGCCTTGCAGCATGGGGTGATGGTGGGGTTCGAGGCAGCGGTGGCGGGCGGTATTCCCATCATCAAGGCCCTGCGCGAAGGACTGACCGCCAACCGCATCCAGTGGTTGGCCGGGATCATCAATGGTACCAGCAATTTCATTCTGACCCAGATGCGCGACCAGGGCATGGGCTTTGCAGAAGCCTTGCAACAGGCTCAGGTCCTGGGCTATGCCGAAGCCGATCCCACCTTCGACGTGGAGGGGGTGGATGCGGCGCATAAGTTGAGTTTGCTGGCAGCCATCGCGTTCGGAATTCCCGTTCAGTTCGAGCGTGCCCATGTGGAGGGGATCACGAAATTGACGGCAGAGGATATTCGCTATGCCGAGGAATTGGGGTATCGCATCAAGTTGCTGGGAATTGCCAAGCGCACGGAGCAAGGCATCGAGTTGCGCGTACATCCGACCTTGATTCCCGAACGTCGTTTGATCGCCAATGTGGATGGCGTCATGAATGCCGTGCTGGTCCATGGGGATGCCGTGGGCTCCACCCTTTACTATGGGGCCGGCGCCGGTGCCGAGCCCACCGGTTCGGCGGTGGTGGCGGATCTGGTGGACATCGCACGCATGACTGGTTCCGATCCCGGCCATCGGGTGCCGCATCTGGCTTTTCAGCCCGACCAGGTGCGCGACGAGGTGGTGCTGCCGGTGGCCGAGATTGAAACGGCCTATTACCTGCGCTTGCGTGCCACCGACCGGCCCGGTGTACTGGCCGAGGTCACGCGCATCCTGGCGCAGCAGAATATTTCCATCGAAGCCATGCTTCAGAAGGAACCAGGGGCCGGGGAAGAGCGGGTGGATGTGATCATGTTGACGCATGTCACGCGGGAACGGGCGATCGATGCCGCCATCGCTGAAATCGAGGGCCTTGAAAGTATCTCTGCGCCCGTGGTGCGATTACGCCTCGAAACCCTTTCTTCCTGATTTTTTATGACCGAGACGACTGCCATGGCCCACTATCAAGGTTTGATCCACCGCTATCGGGACCGTTTGCCGGTTTCTGAGCATACGCCCATCGTGACTCTCAACGAGGGCAACACCCCGCTCATCGAGTTGCAGCGTTTGCCCGGCGTGCTGGGCTTCGAAGGAAGGATTCTGGTCAAGTTCGAGGGTTTGAACCCTACCGGGTCCTTCAAGGATCGCGGGATGACCCTGGCCGTGACCAAGGCCCTGGAATCCGGGGCGCGGGCCATCATCTGCGCATCCACGGGGAATACCTCTGCCGCTGCGGCGGCTTACGCAGCGCGCGCCGGCATGACTTCCTTCGTGCTCATCCCGGAAGGCAAGATTGCCCAGGGTAAACTGGCGCAGGCCATGATGCATGGGGCCGTGGTGCTGCAAATCCAGGGGAATTTCGACGACGGCATGCGTCTGGTGCAGGAAATCTCGGCAGAAATGCCCGTCGCTCTGGTCAACTCGGTCAATCCGTACCGCTTGCAAGGGCAAAAGACTGTGGCCTTCGAAATCGTCGAAGCCCTTGGGACAGCCCCGGACTATCATGTATTGCCGGTAGGTAATGCGGGCAATATCAGCGCACACTGGAGCGGTTATTGCGAGGCCAGCGGGGTTCAGACGGCGGCCTGTGGCCATTGCCAGGGTCAGTGTCCCTATCACGGCCCCACGCCCCTGACGGCCCGTCGACCCATCATGGTCGGCTATCAGGCGGCCGGATCCGCACCCTTTCTGCGCGGGGGTCCGGTGTCCCATCCGGAGACCATCGCGACGGCCATTCGCATTGGCAACCCGATGTCCTGGTCCCTGGCCTGGGCAGCGGTGCGGGAATCCGGTGGCTGGTTCGACGAATGTACCGATGCGGAGATTCTGGCGGCTCAGGTGCTTCTGGCTCGTACCGAAGGCGTGTTTTGTGAACCTTCATCCGCCACTTCCCTGGCCGGACTGTTCAAGGATTTGAAGGCGGGACGCATCGAGGCGGGGTCGACGATCGTGGCGACCCTGACCGGACACGGCCTGAAAGACCCGGATACCGCCATCGCCCAAAGCCAGCCAACTCATGGAGTGGCTGCCGAAAAGGGACCCATCGCAGAACTGATTGGAAGATTCCTGTAACATTCTGGGAAATATTTCCGTTTATAATCTGTCTCCGTCCCCATGGGGCATTAGAGATGTATGCAAGGAGCGTGCGCATGAGGCGGTGGAAGACGGTATTACCGATGGTAACGATGACGACCCTGCTGGGACTGGGCGGATGCGCCAGCGTCCCCCCCGGGTCCAGTACAGAAGGAGATCCTCTTCAATCCTATAACCGTACCATGTTTGGCATCAACGATACGTTGGACCGACATGTCATCAAACCGGTGGCGGAAGGCTATCGAGCGGTGGCTCCGGATTTTGTGCGCGCCGGGGTGACCAACTTCTTTGGGAATCTTGCCGATCTGAGCACGACGGTCAATGATTTTCTGCAAGGGAAATTTCGTCAGGGGGGTGCCGATGGTGGGCGCGTTTTTCTCGACAGCACGATAGGGATCCTCGGGTTGTTCGATGTGGCCACCCCGGTGGGGTTGGAGCGTCACCACGAGGACTTTGGCCAGACCATGGCAGTTTGGGGTTGGGAAAACAGCAGTTACTTCGTCATTCCGATCCTGGGACCCAGTACGGTGCGCGATTCCCTGGGATTGGTGGGCGAATATCCCTGGACGATCTATCCTTACATCAATACGACCTGGACCAAGCAGGTCGAAATCGGGTCTGTGGATGTGCTGAATACCCGCACCAACCTTCTGGCGGCCACCAATCTTCTGGACACTGCGGCTCTGGACCCCTATGCGTTCATGCGCGACGCCTATCTGCAAAGGCGACGTAACCTGATCTACGACGGGCATCCCCCACCCTTACCCGAGGACGAGTGAGGACGGGCGCATCGCGCTGAAAGATGTCGAAGTGCAAAGGCGTGAGTTTGTATCACTCACTCCTCTTCACCTTTCACCGGAAAGTGGGGGGCTTCACCCGAAGCGTCGATGCAGTCCTGCCACCAACCCCAGCAGCCCGATTCCGAGCAACGCCAAACTCGCAGGTTCGGGTACATTGCTGGGGCCTTGTGGAATAGGCGGATCAATGAAGGCAGTCGCACCTCCAGTGGTGGTCAACTGATAGGGGGCCATCACTGGTGCAAAACTGCTGATAAAACTAAAAGTTGGACCGCTACTCAAGGAAAGGGAGGGGCCGGAAAAAGATACAACAGTGTCAATGACGTTACTGGAAGCATTGAAAATAGTTTTTCCATTGAGACTCGTTCCGCCGGCGTAGGACCAATCCCAGCCTGATTGCCCTTGCGTGAGTACGGTTGATGACCAATTTGATGGGCCCGTGAACGTATTGGCATCCGTCGCATTAAATAACGGAATTTCAAGTTTCGTCAGGGTGTCTGGTCCGGAAAATGTAAAATCGTACATAAATCCACCAAGACCAGGACCTACCCGATAGGCGAGAGAGTCGGAATTTCCACTCCCGAAGTAGGCTGTTCCACTAATTCCACATAACATTTCAGAAGTACACGCCACGGCGGCGTTTGCATCGAAACTGGCCGCTATGGACACCATTCCGCAGAAAAGTGTTGCCATACAAGTTCTGAAACAGTACGGTTGACTCAGTCGTTCTCTATTCATTTTCGACTCCTGACCCATGATGTTCGTGTGGAAATTTAAGCAATATTCATACCATAAATATTTTTCCATTTAGATACAGTTGGTTGAAAATAATGCGTGTGGGGTCATCGATGGATGTGTAAAATTTTTCGACACATGGTCAACGACAACCCCTCCACGCCACGCAGCCCCCGGGTTTCAGGAGGTTTTGAACAGGAACTGCCCTCCTTTCCAGTCGGCCCGGATCGTGCTGCCGGGAAGGAAAGCGCCTTCCAGGATGCGGCGGGCCAGGGGATTCTCGAACTCGCTTTGAATCGCCCGTTTGAGGGGGCGTGCGCCGTAAACCGGATCGAAACCCACGGCAGCCAGTTGATCGAGGGCGGCATCGCTCACCTCCAGGGTGAGTTCCATCTTTTCCAGGCGACGGGTCAACTGGGCCATCTGGATGCGGGCGATGGCGCGGACCTGAGCTTCTCCCAAGGCATGGAAGACCACGATCTCGTCGATGCGATTGACGAATTCGGGGCGGAAATGGGTCTTGACCTCGGCCATGACCGCTAATTTGACGACGGCCTGATCGTCTCCGGCCATTTGCTGGATCATCTGCGACCCCAGATTGGAGGTCATGACGACGACCGTATTGCGGAAATCCACCGTCCGCCCCTGTCCGTCAGTCATGCGTCCATCGTCCAGTACCTGGAGCAGGACATTGAAAACGTCGGGGTGCGCTTTTTCCACCTCGTCCAGCAGGATGACGGCATAGGGTTTGCGCCGCACGGCTTCGGTCAAATAGCCGCCTTCTTCAAAGCCGACGTAGCCGGGTGGAGCGCCCAGAAGGCGGGCAACGGAATGTTTTTCCATATATTCCGACATGTCGATGCGGATCAGATGGTCTTCCGAGTCGAACAGAAAATTGGCCAGGGTTTTGCAGAGTTCGGTTTTCCCCACCCCCGTGGGTCCCAGGAACAGGAAGGAACCGTAGGGTCGGTTGGGATCGGACAGGCCGGAGCGGGAGCGCCGGATGGCATCGGAGACCAGACGCACGGCTTCGTCCTGCCCGACTACGCGCTGGTGCAGGTAATCTTCCATGCGCAGCAACTTTTCCCGTTCCCCTTGCATCATTTTGGCGACGGGGATGCCCGTGGCGCGGGACACCACTTCGGCAATTTCTTCAGCCCCCACCTGGGTGCGCAACAATCTGAGAGGCTGAGACTTGCCGCTGCTCTCGGTGGTCTGGCGCAACTGGGCTTCCAGTTGGGGGATCCGCCCGTATTTGAGTTCCGAGGCTTTTTGCAGATCGCCTTGGCGCTGGGCCGTTTCCATTTCTGCCCGCGTCCGGTCCAGGGCTTCCTTGACGTGTTGGGAACCCTGGACCTGAGCTTTTTCGGCTTTCCAGACTTCTTCCAGATCCGCGTATTCCTGTTCCAGTTTATGAATTTCTTCTTCCAGCAAGGCCAGACGTTTCTGGGACGCCTCGTCCGTCTCGCGCCGAACCGCCTCACGTTCTATCTTGAGCTGGATCAGGCGCCGGAACAATTTATCCATGGATTCGGGCTTGGAATCGATTTCCATTTTGAGTCGGGCGGCCGCTTCATCGATCAGGTCGATGGCCTTGTCGGGCAGGAAGCGGTCGGTGATGTAGCGCTGGGACAGTTCGGCCGCCGCCACGATGGCCGGGTCCGTGATGTCTACCCCGTGGTGGAGTTCGTACTTTTCCTGCAGACCGCGCAGAATGGCGATGGTATCTTCCACCGTAGGTTCGCCCACCAGTACCTTCTGAAAACGCCGTTCGAGGGCAGCATCCTTTTCGACGTATTTGCGGTATTCATCCAGGGTCGTGGCCCCCACGCAGTGCAACTCTCCGCGCGCCAGAGCCGGCTTGAGCATGTTGCCCGCATCCATGGCCCCCTCTGCCTTGCCTGCACCCACCATGGTATGGAGTTCGTCGATGAATACGATGGTCTGTCCTTCATCCTGGGCCAACTCCTTGAGTACGGCCTTGAGGCGTTCTTCGAATTCCCCGCGATATTTGGCCCCCGCCAACAAGGCGGCCATGTCCAGCGCCAGCACGCGTTTATTCCGCAGACTGTCGGGGACTTCGTCATTGACGATGCGCTGGGCCAGTCCTTCGACGATGGCGGTCTTGCCGACGCCAGGTTCACCGATCAGTACCGGATTATTCTTGCTGCGGCGTTGCAGGATCTGAATGACCCGCCGGATTTCATCGTCTCGTCCGATGACGGGATCCAGTTTGCCGAGCCGAGCTCGTTCGGTCAGATCCAGGGTGTATTTTTTGAGGGACTCACGTGCCCCCTCGCTGTCCTGACTGGTCACCCCGGCGCCGCCGCGCAGGGCTTCGATCGCCTTTTCGAGGCGCGGACGCTGGGCGCCGTTCTGACGGAACAGGCGTCCTACTTCGCCTTTGTCCTCACATAGGGCGAGCAGAAAAAGTTCGGAGGCGATGAAAGGATCCTGACGCTTCTGGGCTTCCTTCTCCGTCAGGTTGAGCAGAGTGTTGAGATCGCGGGAGACGCTGACTTCACCGTTCGGGGCGGAGAGATGGGCAACCCGCTCCAGAAGGGGAGGCAGGCCTTGTTTCAGGGGTTGTACCTGAATATCGGCACGGGCCAGCAAGGCCGCCGTGGTTCCGTCCTGCTGATCCAGCAGGGCCAGCAACAGATGTACCGGCTCGATGTTGGCATGGTCATGACGCAGAGCCAAACTCTGCGCATCGGCAAAAGCTTCCTGAAATTTGGTGGTCAGTTTGTCAAATCGCATGGTGAACTCCTGAATCATTGGGGGGCCATGAGGCGTACATGGGGCGCAGGAGAAAGAATATCAAGACGGTATGAGAGACATTTGACTCCTTAGTGGGGACAAAAAAACAGGGACGCCATTGACAGACCCCCTATTTTGTCAGAAAATCGCGACTTCGCATGACGTTGGAGTCCATCTTGGAGTGTTCTAGTTTACGTCCGTTGAATGAACAACGGTTTTCCCAAGGGTTCCCGTCATAATCTCTTAATCTGACCATGACTGAATGCCGGGATGACCGGTTAGGAGGTTTTATGGCAGATTTTCGTAATATCTTATTCAAACGGAACGCTTCACCCCGTTCCTCCGCTCCCCCAGGCCAGAGCGACTCCGGATTGTTGCTGGAGGTGGCTCGTTGTGAACCCGAGTTGGCCCTGCGCCGCATGGACAGTTCTGTCGAGGGCTTGCTCGACCGGGAAGCGGAAGACCGTTTGGGGGTGTATGGCACCAATACCGTGGCACAGGAGGCCCAAGTAGGCCCCCTGCGACAACTCCTCTCCTATTTCAAGAACCCTCTCAACCTGCTGTTGATCGCCCTGGCCGCCCTGTCCCTCTATCTGGGGGACAAGGAAGCGGCCACCATCATCGCGCTGATGGTGGTCATCAGCATTACCCTGACGTTTGTGCAGGAGTACCGTTCCACCAACGCCGCCGAACGGTTGCGTGAAATGGTGAGCACCACCGCGACGGTGTTGCGCAAGGATCGACGCAGCGGGGTTCCCGATGAGGTCAATCGTTATTTCAATATCCATTTGCATCCCCATGGCCCCCAGCGGCGCGAGGTCCCCATCGAGGAACTGGTACCCGGAGATGTGATTCAACTCTCGGCCGGGGATATGATCCCGGCAGACGTGCGGCTTTTGACGGCCAAGGATTTGTTCATCAACCAGTCTTCCCTGACGGGGGAAGCCTTGCCGGTGGAAAAGTTCTTTGCGTCTGAAACCGACGCGACGCGTGAACCTCTGCACCTCAATAATATTTGTTTCATGGGGACCAACGTGGTCAGCGGCACTGCCACGGCAGTGATCGTGCATACCGGCGCGCTGACCTACTTTGGGCGTCTGGCCCAACTGGTCACGGGCGAACAGAACCTGACCAGTTTTGACCGGGGCATTCGCCAGTTCACCTGGCTCATGATTCGATTCATCTTTGTCATGACGCCGTTGGTTTTCCTGATCAATGGGTTTACCAAGGGCGACTGGATGGAAGCCTTCCTGTTTGCGGTAGCCGTGGCGGTGGGGCTGACTCCGGAAATGCTGCCCATGATCGTGACTGTCAATCTGGGCAAGGGCGCCCTGGCCATGTCGCGCAAGAAGGTGATCGTCAAGCGCCTCAACTCCATCCAGAATTTCGGGGCCATGGATGTGTTGTGTACGGACAAGACCGGGACGCTCACTCAGGACAGGATCATCCTGGAAAAACATGTGGACATCTATGGTCATGAAAACGAGGATGTTCTGGAATATGCCTATCTCAACAGTTATCACCAGTCAGGGCTCAAGAATCTGCTGGATGTGGCGGTGCTGGAATACGCCGGGCTGACGGAACGGATCAAGGCGGGCGTGCAGTATCGCAAGATCGACGAAATCCCTTTCGACTTTCAGCGTCGCCGCATGTCGGTGGTGGTGGAAGGCAAGGGGCGTCACCTATTGATCTGCAAGGGTGCCGTGGAAGAGGTATTTTCCTGCTGCACCCATGCCGAGGTCAACGGGAGTGTGGAAGCCCTCGAACCCTCCTATCTGGGACAACTTTTGCAGGTGACGCGGGAACTCAATGAAGATGGGTTCCGGGTCATCGCCATTGCCTACAAGGAAACGGCTTCGCGGGGCGGCGCCTATGGTCTGAAGGACGAAAGCGATTTGGTGCTGGTGGGTTACATCGCTTTTCTGGATCCGCCCAAGGACAGTGCACAGGAAGCCATCGCGGCGCTCCATCGGCATGGAGTGCAGGTCAAGATCCTGACCGGAGACAATGACGTGGTAACCCGCAAGGTTTGCCATGAAGTGGGACTCAAGGTGGATGAAATTCTGTTGGGTTCCGTCATGGAAACCCTTTCGGACGAAGAATTGGCGGAAGCGGCGGAACGCATCGTGGTTTTTGCCAAATTGTCTCCAGCCCAGAAGGCACGGGTCATCAAGGCGTTGCATCTGCGCGGCCATGTGGTGGGTTTCATGGGCGACGGGATCAACGACGGACCGGCCTTGAAGGCGGCAGACGTCGGTATTTCGGTGGACACGGCCGTGGATATCGCCAAGGAATCCGCAGATATCATCCTGCTGGAAAAAAGTTTGATGGTGCTCGAGGAAGGGGTCATCGAAGGACGCAAGGTCTTTGGCAATATCGTCAAATACATCAAGATGGGTGCCAGTTCAAATTTCGGCAACATGTTCAGCGTATTGGGGGCCAGCGCCTGGTTGCCCTTTCTGCCCATGCAGGCCATTCAGGTGCTGACCAACAATCTGCTCTATGATTTTTCCCAGACGGCCATCCCCACGGATCATGTGGATGAAGAATACATTGCCCAACCCCGGCGCTGGGACATCGCCAACATCACGCGCTTCATGCTCATGATGGGCCCCATCAGTTCCATTTTCGACTATCTGACCTTTGCCTTGATGTATTATGTCTTCAAGGCCAATACGGCGGCGGGCGAATCGATGTTTCAGACTGCCTGGTTCGTGGAATCCCTGCTGTCCCAGACCCTGATCATCCACATCATTCGTACGGGGCGGATTCCTTTCCTGCAGAGTCGGGCCAGTTTGCCCATGACCCTGACGAGTTTGATCATTTGCACGGTTGCCATCTGGTTGCCCTATTCGTCTTTTGCCCATGCCCTGGGATTTGCGCCGTTACCGGCTCGTTTCTGGCCCTATCTGGTGGCCATATTGGTGGGATACCTGACGCTGGCTCACGTCATCAAAACGTGGTTCATCCGCCGTTACGGACTGAATTGAGGGGGGCAGGAGAGCGCTCATGCTGGACATCGAACCTGCATTTTCGAGCAATGGCCCACTCGCCCAGGGTGTACCAGCCTATCGACCCCGTCCGGCGCAGGTGGAAATGGCACGGGCCGTGGTGCAGGCGCTGGAGGAACGTTCGGCCCTCGTCGTGGAAGCCGGGACGGGAACCGGCAAGACCTTCGCCTATCTGGTGCCCGCGCTCCTGTCCGGGGCCCGGGTGGTCCTGTCCACGGCCTCGAAAACCTTGCAGGACCAACTGTTCCAGCGGGATATCCCGGCGCTGCGGGAGGTGCTGAAAATTCCTGTTTCCATTGCACTGCTCAAAGGTCGGGCCAACTATCTTTGCCCTCACCATCTGGAAGAGACCCTTCGTCAGGGCGTACTTTTTGATCGAGAGGAAGTGGGCCATCTGCATCTGGTCCAGGCTTTTGCCCAGCGGACCACCAGCGGGGATATCGCCGAACTGGGGGAAGTCCCGGAACAGTCGGCCATCTGGCGCAAAGTCACTTCCACGCGCGAAAACTGTCTGGGGCAGGAATGCGCCCATCATGCCGACTGTTTCGTATTGGCAGCTCGTAAACAGGCGCTCCAGGCAGATCTGGTGGTCATCAATCACCATTTGTTCTTTGCCGATCTGGTCCTGCGCGATGAAGGGGTCGGAGAACTGCTCCCCTTGGCCGATGCCGTGATCTTTGACGAGGCCCATCAGTTACCGGCCATTGCCACCCATTTTTTCGGCCAATCGCTTTCCACCTTCAGGGTCGTCGAACTCACCGAAACCCTCCACGCCCTTCTGCCCGGTCTCGGCATCGAGCAGGACGAACTGAGCCAGAGTGCTCGTCATCTGGAAAAAAGCCTCACACCCTTACGCCATTCCCTCGCTTTGCGGGAAGGGCGTCTGACTCTGGACCAGGTCCATCGTGAACCCGCGTTTGCTGCGGCATGGGAAGTCTTCATCCAGGCGCTGGAACAGTTCGTGGCACGCCTGTCCGCCCATGGCGAGCGCGCTGAGGCTTTGCAGGAATTGGCCGGGGAGGCACACAATTGCCATGACATGGCCGTGCGTTGGCAGAAAGCCGAGCTGCCCGGACAGGTACGCTGGGTGGAATGTTTCCCCCAAACCCTCCATTTCAACGCCACGCCCCTCGGTTTGGGAGAATTGCTTGGACCCTACTGGCAGGATACCCAGCGGGCCTGGATCTTCACTTCGGCGACCTTGTCGGTCAAGGGAGACTTTGCGCATTACCTGGAAGCCATGGGGTTGCCTCGAGTCCGTGCCCTCAGTTGGGAGAGCCCCTTCGATTATTTTCATCAGGCGCTGCTGTATGTGCCGCAGGATTTGCCTCTGCCCCAGGAGCCGACTCATACCCGCACCCTTCTGGAACGGGCCCGGCCCCTGCTCGAGGCCAGTCAGGGACGAGCCTTCCTGCTTTTTACGACCTACCGGGCTCTGCAGGAAGCACAGCGCCTCCTGGAAGCCTGGAAACAGGAAGGGTGTTGGGCCTATCCTGTGCTGGTTCAGGGACAGCGTACCCGAAGTGATCTGCTCAAACGTTTTCGCCGCACGAAACATGCGGTCCTGCTCGGAACGTCTTCTTTCTGGGAGGGCGTGGATATCAAGGGCGAAGCCCTTTCCGTGGTGATCATCGACAAATTGCCCTTTGCGCCGCCGGACGATCCCGTCGAGGCCGCGCGCATCGAGGAAATCAATCGGGCGGGGCGCAATGGCTTCATGGACTATCAGTTACCCCGCGCCATCCTGCAACTCAAGCAGGGAGCCGGGCGCTTGATCCGCGATGAACAGGATCGCGGGGTTTTGATGATCGGGGATCGCCGCATCCTGGAGAAATCCTACGGCACAAAAATCTGGCAGAGTTTGCCCCCCATGGCGCGGACGAGAGAGTTGGCCGTGGCCTGTCGTTTCTTTCGGAATCCCACGGGTCCTGGGGGCGTCGAGTCAGATCCGGAGGAGGTTCATGAGGGGGTATCACAGGCTCACGGAATCGACCGGGCCGGTTTCCTCGGGAATGGGTAAGCGGACCGTGACTTCCAGTCCCCCGTCCGGGGGGCTGCGTAATTCCAGTGTGCCGTGATGCAGGTCTATGATGCGCGCCACGATGGCCAGCCCCAGTCCCGATCCGGGGGGACCTCCCCGCGAACTTTCGCGGCGTGTGAAGGGTTGCAGGAGATGAGGAATCTCCTGGGCGGGAATGCCCTCGCCGTGGTCGCGTATGACCAGACAGACGGCCTTCCCCTTTTGCATCAGGCTCAGGTGAAAGGGCGGTTTGCCATAGCGGACCGCATTTTCCAGCAGGTTGTTGAGGATCCGTTCGAGGGCCCGCTCATTGAAGCATACCTTGGGCAGACTGGGGGGGATATCCAGAGAGACAGGAATGCCGCGACTGACGAAGCGTTCCTGGCAGGCCATGGCGAGGGGTGCAAGGGCCCGGAGATGCAGGGGGTAATGGGGGCGATCCCGGGCAAAATCCAGAAATTGGTCGATGATCCGGTCGATTTCCTCCAGATCCTGAATCAGTGGGTCGAGCGCCGGGGGGGCGGGTAACTGGAGCATTTCCAGTGCCAGGCGCAGCCGCGACAGGGGGGTGCGCAGGTCGTGGGAAACCCCCGCCAGCATGATGGTACGGTTGGACTCCAGAGTTTTGAGCGCGTGCTGCATGGTGTGGAAGGCTTCACTGACTTCGCGGATCTCACTGGGGATGTCCGGGGTGATTTTCAGGAGACTGGGTTGCCCGGTCGCTATGCGATGTGCGGCCTGGGTCAAATCTCGCAAGGGGCGGTTGATGCGATAGACTGCCCAGTACACGCTGGAAAATCCGAGCAGGATCACAAGGGCCAGCAACAGCGCCCATTTTTCAGGGAAATCCGCATCAAAGCGCTGGCGCTGGGTAATGTACCAGAAATCTCCGTGGGTGGTATGCAGAGGAATCCAGATGGCCGGCACCTGGCCTTGGGTGGTGACCCAGAGGCGGGTCGCAGGATAACGGAAACGCAATCGCTGCTGCAGCAGGAAGATCCGGCTGGAGGGTGTAGGGCTGCGAATTTGCAGGGGATCGGGGGCGGCGGATTGAATCACGCCGCCTTCACTGTCATCAAATTCCCGAATGAATGCGGACTGGGCGGCGGGGGAGAGATATTCCAGCGCGGTGATCAGGGAAAAAATATGATTGGCCCGATCCTGAATGGTATGCTCCAGCAGAGGCGCGACATAGAAGCGCTGAAACACGAAGAGCGTGGCGATGTGGGTGACCAGTACCGTCAGCACCGTGACGAAAAGGGTTCGCCCCAGCAGTGAGCGGCCGATCATTCCGGGGCGGTGATCTCGGGGACGAAGACGTATCCGATCCCCCAGACGGTACGGATATGGCGGGGTTGCCCCGGGTCTTCTTCGAGCAGGCGACGCAAGCGTGAAATCTGGACATCGATACTGCGGTCAAACACTTCCCGTTCACGGCCACGCACCAGATCCGTGAGTTTTTCCCGGGAGAGGGGTTCATGGGGATGGGTGACCAACGCCCGCAGGAGGGAGAATTCACTGCTGGAGAGGGAAACCAGTTCTCCGTTTTTGTGCAGGGTGCGCTGCAGCAGATGAAAACTGAACTCCCCAAACGTCACCAGATCCTGGGAATGGGAGTCGGCGGGCAACGGCGTATCCCAGGACTGACGCCGCAGGACGGCTTGAATCCGGGCCAGCAATTCCTTGGGGTTGAAGGGCTTGGAGAGGTAGTCATCGGCCCCCGTATTGAGTCCCAGGATCCGATCCGAGTCGTTACCCTTGGCAGTGAGCATGATGATGGGAATGGGGTTGTTCTGGGCGCGCAGCCGACGGCACAGCGCCAGACCATCCTCGCCGGGGAGCATCAGGTCCAGGACCAGTAAATCATGGGGCATCTTTGCCAGCGCCTGGTCGAGCGCGGGGGCATCGGGAACGGCCGTCACACTGAAGCCTTGTTGGGAGAGATAACGCTGTAGTAATTCGCGTAATCGTAAGTCGTCATCCAGAACGATGATGCGGGGGCGTGGAGTATTCATGTGCGCATGATAGTGTAACCGGAAAAAAAATTGTATCGATTTGTAATCAGCCCGCTATCGTTTGGGGATGAGGTCCGGATCCGGCGGATTCCGTGAGCAGACGGCGCGCATGACAGAGGTCTGCCCAGGCTCCTGATTTTTCTGCCGGGGTGCGCAGGAGGTAGGCGGGATGCCAGGTGACGACGGTGGGGATGCCTTCGAAGAGATGGGCTGTGGAACGCAGTCGGGCCATGGGCAGGGGGGAATCCAGCAGGGTGCGGGCGGCAGTTTTTCCCAGCAGGACCAGAATACGCGGTTGGACCTGCGTGATTTGCTGGCGGAGGAAGGGCAGGCAGGTCGTGCATTCGTGGTCACTGGGGGTGCGGTTATGGGGAGGGCGACATTTCACCACGTTGGCAATGGAGACCTGGGCCCCCCGTTCCAGTCCCAGGGCGCTGAGCATGCCGTCCAGCAGACGCCCGGCGGGGCCGACGAAGGGCAATCCGTACGCATCTTCTTCTGCGCCGGGGCCCTCCCCGATGAACATCCAGGGACTGCCGGGATGAATCAGTCCAAAAACCGCTTGCTTACGGTGTTCGTGTAGTGGACAACGGGTACAGGAAGCGACCTGCTGGCGCAGATCTCCCGCCACTGGCAAGTCGGGGGGCATGGGCAGAGGGGAGGGGGCCTCCTGTTTTTCCTCTTCCACGCGGGAGGCAGGGGGCGTCTCGGAGAGGGTGTGCAAGGGGTTTTCTCGGGGAATCCAGAGGGGCCATAGTCCCAATTCTCTCCAGCAGGCTTCCTGTCGGTGCATGTCGACGATCTCCTGCTCAGGGCGTCAGGACGCGCCGCAACACGAGGGCGTCTTCACGCTGTCCTGTCGGGTTCGCATAATAACCTCGGCGGGTTCCGATGGGCTGGAAATGCGCCGAGCGGTATAAACGCAGGGCGGCCTCATTGGAGGGGCGAACTTCGAGCAACAGGCATTCCGCACCCTGCACACGGGCTCGGGTGATGACCTCGTCGAGCAGGATGCGCCCCCAGCCCTGACGTTGCCAAGGCTGGTCGATGACCAGATTGAGCAGATGAATCTCCTGAAAAACCTGCATGAAAAAAGTATAACCGAACAGGGTGCCTGAGGGGGGCACCATACCCAATCCCTGATGCTGGGACAGGGATTCCAGCAGTTGACGCCGGGTCCAGGGCGCAGAAAAATTGCGCTTTTCGATGGCGCACAGCACGTCCACATCCGGGGGGGTGAGCGGACGCAGGGAAGGGGCGTTCACAGGCCACGTTCTGCGCGGGTCAGGGCAACCCGCTGGCGCAGATAGATCGGTTGGGCGGTGGCGGGGCTGATCCCGGCTGTGCGCTTCCTGGACCGCCCTGCCAGGGCGGCGATATGCGTGGCGTGCGGAAACAGTCCGGGGATCGTGCCTTGCCATCGAAGGCCCCAGCGCGCGGCGAGCAAGGTATTCCAGGCGACTGCTCCAGAACCGACGCCCCACCAATCCCCGGCGGGCAGGTCGGGCAGATCCGCAGGACCACACAGTTGGGGCGGCAAGCGCTCCTGCCATTCCCCCTCCTGGCGTTCATAGGCGGCGAGGTAGACCTGGTTCATGCGCGCATCCAGCGCCACGACGATGCGGGGCTGCGGAGCGACCTCGGTCAGGCATTCGAGGGTGGAGATGGGGTAAAGGGGGATCCCCAGGCCCAACCCCAGACCTTGCGCGAGGCCACAGGCCAACCGGACCCCGGTGAAACCGCCGGGACCTGCCCCGTAAGCGATCCCTC
The DNA here is from genome assembly GCA_021832305.1 of Pseudomonadota bacterium. GTDB lineage: Bacteria > Pseudomonadota > Gammaproteobacteria > Burkholderiales > Ferrovaceae > Ferrovum. The sequence goes on from JAKBLB010000007.1 coordinate 24,223, forward strand.
CCAGGTCATTCCAGGTCCGTTGGGCCATGGACAGGACAGATTCCAGCAGGGACCAGATACGCTCGGAAGGGGCAGCCCCATCGTCCTGGCGAGTGGCCAGGATCCGGCCCTCCTGCCACAGGGCGGCGGATGCGCGCTCAGTGGAAAATTCCAGGGCGAGGAGCAGGCCGGTGTTCAATCCACATACTCCACATGACGATAGCGGCGGTAGAGCCAGAACATCAAACTGCTGATAAAAATGGCCAGCAGGAGGACGCTGGTGTAAAAGGCCGCTTCCGTCGGCCGCAGGGCGTGTCCGCGCAGGGTTTCGATCCCCAGGTCCTGAAAGAGGTGGCGCAGGGGCAGGTCGGCCCGGATGACCCCGGCATAAATCCCGAGCAGGGCCAGAATGCTGATGTTTTCATTGAAATTCTGAACGGCGATGCTATGTCCCGCTCCCATGATTTGATGGCCGCGATGTTGCAGGAGGGCATTCATCGGAACCACGAAAAACCCGGCCATGGCGCCGGCCGCTACCAGAAGGACCACGGCCACTGCCCAGTCCCTCACCACCAGCATGCCCAGGATGGCGACTCCCATGGCGACGCCCACCGGCAGCACCTTGATGGCGCTTTCCAGGCGCACCCATTTGGCTGCCGCGATGGAGCCCAGGGCAATCCCCACGGCAGACACTGCGGTGAGTTGGGTGGCCTGTTCCAGGTTGAAATGCAGTTGGAGGGTTGCCCAGACCAGTACGATCAGACGGAGGGAAGAACCGACGCCCCAGAAAATGGTGGTCACTGCCAGAGAAACCTGTCCCAGCGGGTCACGCCACAATTGGAGAAACGAATGCCAGAAATCCTGCACCAGAAACCAGGGGTTCCTGCGCGGGGGAATGTGATCGGGCTGGACGCGCGGAATATACAGGTTGACCACGGCGGCGCCGACGTAGAGCAGCAGGATGATGAGGATGGAAAAGCGTGGGGCGTTCAGGGTATATCCGATCAAGGGGGTGCTGAATGCGACGAAAAATTGGTAGAGGGGCAGGTTGGGCTTGAGTATCCAGCCGCCCAGCACGGCACCGAAAATGATGGCGATGACGGTCAGGGCCTCCATCCAACTGTTGGCGACCACCAATTTACCGGGGGGAAGGCACTCCGTCAAAATACCGTATTTGGCGGGAGAATAGGCCGCGGCCCCCAATCCCACCAAGCCGTAGGCAAAGAGTGGATTGATTCCTACCAGCATGGCCAGACAGCCCAGCAATTTGATGATATTGCTGAGGAACATGACGCGCCCCTTGGGCAGGGCATCAGAAAAAGCGCCCACGAACGGGGCCAGGAAGATGTAGGAGAGCACAAAAAATTGTTGCAGGAAGGGGACGTACTCGGGGGGGGCCGAGATCGTCTTGAGCAGGGCGATGGCCGCAAACAACAAGGCGTTGTCGGCCAGCGCGGAAAGAAATTGCGCCAGCAGGATGATGTAGAACCCTAACTCCATGAAAGGCCCGGAGTTACAGCACTTCGGCTGCGTAGTCGGCGAGACGGGAACGTTCTCCCCGTTGCAACGTGATGTGTCCGCTGTGTACCCAACCCTTGAAACGGTCCACCACATAGGTGAGGCCGGAACTGCCTTCCGTGAGGTAGGGGGTGTCGATCTGGGCAATGTTTCCCAGGCAGATCACCTTGGTTCCCGGACCGGCGCGCGTGATCAGGGTTTTCATCTGTTTGGGCGTCAGGTTCTGGGCTTCATCGATGATCAGATACTTGTTGAGAAAAGTTCGTCCGCGCATGAAATTCAGGGACTTGATCTTGATGCGCGAGCGAATCAGGTCGCGCGTGGCCGCCCGTCCCCAGTCTCCAGCATCTTCGTCCCCCTTGTTGAGAACATCCAGATTGTCCTCCAGCGCGCCCATCCAGGGTGTCATTTTCTCTTCTTCCGTACCGGGCAGGAAACCGATGTCTTCTCCCACGGGAACCGTGACCCGGGTCATGATGATCTCCGAGTACTGTTTGTGTTCGATGGTTTGCATCAACCCTGCGGCCAGGGTCAGCAAGGTTTTTCCCGTCCCTGCCTGACCGAGCAGGGTGATGAAATCGAGATCGGGGTTCATGAGCAGGTTCAGGGCGAAATTCTGTTCCCGATTGGCCGCCACGATTCCCCAGGTGTTATTGCGCTGGGACGTGTAGTCGCGCAGTATCTCGAGGACGGCACTGGTTCCGATCCGTTCCTTGACGCGGGCGTAGAAGGGTTTTTCCCCCTGTTCCTGATAGAGAAATTCATTCAGGTAGAAACCGGGGACCAGGGGACCTTCCACCTTGTACAGGGTGCGTCCCTGTTCCTGCCAGGATTGCATGCCCTTGCCGTGGGTTTCCCAGAAATCGTCCGGTAATTCACGGACGCCGGTATACAGCAGATCGGTGTCTTCCAGGACCTTGTCATTGAAATAATCTTCCGCATCGACGCCCAACGCGCGGGCCTTGATGCGCATGTTGATGTCCTTGCTGACCAGGATGACGGCACGCTGGGGTTGGCTGCGCTGGAGTTCGAGGGCGACGGCCAGGATCTGGTTGTCGGGTTTTTCCTCGGCCAGCAGGGCGGTGGGCTGAGTGTTCTTCAGGGTCTGCAAAAACAGGGTGCCCGAAGGACCGGAATTCTGCGTGCGTGCGAGGGAAAAGCCCTGCCTGATGTCGGTTTTTTCCGCACGGGTGATGATTTCGTCGAGAAAACGACTGACCTGCCGGGCATTCCGTGCCACTTCGGTCATGCCCTTCTTGTTGTGGTCCAGTTCCTCGATGGTCATCATGGGCAGAAACACATCATGTTCCTGAAATTGAAAGAGGCTGGTGGGATCGTGCAGCAACACGTTGGTATCGAGGACGAACAACTTTGGGTCTGGATGGGCAACCATGGGGGGTGGGCTCCGGGGGGAAAGTGGTCAGGGCAGTGCGCGGAGGGCTTCCAGAACGTGTTGGGCGTGACCGGGGACTTTGACCCCGCGCCAGACTTCAGCCAAACGGCCTTCCGGATCGATCAGGAAGGTACTGCGTTCGATGCCGCGAACCTGCTTGCCGTACATGTTCTTCATTTTCATGACGCCAAACAGGGTACAGGCCAGTTCGTCGGGATCGCTCAGGAGGTGAAAGGGGAAATTCATCTTGGCACGGAACTTTTCGTGACTGGACAGGCTGTCGCGCGAGACGCCCCAGATCGAACAATGCAGGGCCTCGAATTCGGAAAGCAGTTGGGTGAACTGGAGCCCCTCATCGGTACATCCCGGGGTGTCATCCCTGGGGTAGAAATACAAAACCAGAGGCGCCCCCCGCTGTTCACTCAACTGAAAGTGTGGTCCGGCGGTGGATGCCAGCCGGAAGTCCGGCACCAACTCCATTTTCTCCATTGGTTTCTCCAAAAAAGATCCGTGATGGTGCAAGTATAGCCTATGGTTCAGCGCGCTGTGCCTTGCAGGGCCAAGGTGCCTGAACGACCGGGGAGCGAGCCCTGGATCATGGGGCACGCTGGCAAGGGATCGAATTCCACGGCCGAGGCCAGTTGGGCCAGGGAGACCAACCGGTAGCCCTGGGCCTTCCAGCCCCGGAGCAATTCCTGGAAAACCGGGCGCAAACGCTGACCTTCCAGTTCGGCATGCAGGGTGAAGACATGTCCCTGGGGCGGTTCGTCTTTGGTGAGGGCCAGCAGCGTCGAAGCGACCGTAGGGACATCCACGCCCTCCAGTCCGATCAGTTCGTCCAGGGTGGGGAGGGTGGTGGGCAATTGCAGGCAGCGTGCAGGGTGATCGCCCAACAGAGGGCGAAAGGGACCTCGTCCGCGCCCATCCGATGCCCATTTGAACTGCTGTTCATCGAGCCAGCGCAGGGCGTCCTCGGTCATCTGCCAACCGGCGGCGCCGTGGACATGGGGCGCCTCCCCGAAAATCTTCTTGAAACGTTCGCAGGCCAAGTGAAGCTGAGTGCGTCCCCAGGCAGGCGGACGCTGGTGCAGATTGTCCTGCCAGGCGGTATGGTCCCAGGTATGAACTCCCACTTCAAATCCTGCGGCGGCTACGGCGCGCAACGTGGGGGCGGTTTTGAGGCCGATGTCGGGGCCGGGGAGCAGGGTGCCGTGGAGTAGGGTGCGCAGACCGTAATGTTCCAGCACGGAAGTACGTTTGACCTTGCCCAGGAAGCCGGGGCGAAAGACGCGCTTGAGGGCGCGTCCCGTATGGTCCGGTCCCAGGCTGAAGAGGAAGGTGGCCTGGGCCTGTTCGGCGCGTAGCAATTCGACCAGCGCCGGGACCCCCACGCGGGTTCCGCGCAGGGTGTCCACATCTACTTTCAGGGCCAGGAGTCGCATGGGCGAGACTATGGACACTTTTTCGTCACTCGGCAAGCCCCCCTTGCTGGTAGAATGGTGGTCTTTCTAAAATCATTGGTTGAATTTTCATGGCTCGTCATCTGCGCAACATCGCCATCATCGCTCACGTGGACCATGGCAAGACCACGCTGGTAGATAAACTGCTCCAACAGTCCGGGACCTTTGCCGCCCATCAGCACGTGACGGAACGAGTCATGGACAGCAACGATCTGGAAAAGGAACGGGGCATCACCATCCTGGCCAAGAATTGTGCCGTGGATTATGAAGGGACCCACATCAATATCGTGGATACCCCTGGACATGCCGATTTTGGCGGCGAAGTGGAGCGCGTGCTGTCCATGGTGGATGGGGTGCTGTTGCTGGTGGACGCCGTGGAAGGCCCCATGCCCCAGACCCGCTTCGTCACACGCAAGGCCTTGGCTCAGGGGCTCAAGCCGGTGGTGGTGGTGAACAAGATCGATCGTCCGGGGGCTCGTCCGGACTGGGTGGTCAATCAGACTTTCGATCTTTTCGACAAGTTGGGGGCCACGGAAGAGCAACTGGATTTTCCGGTGGTGTATGCTTCTGCCCTGCAGGGGTATGCTACTCTCGATCCCCAGCAGCCAGGGACGGATCTGCGCCCCCTGTTCGACGCGGTTCTGAAATATGTTCCGGAGCGGGTGGGGGATGCGGAAGGTCCGCTGCAATTGCAGATCGTATCCCTGGATTATTCCAGTTTCGTGGGGCGGATCGGGATTGGACGGGTACACCGCGGGCGTATCCGGACGGGTCAGGAAGTGGCCATAATGCGGGGTCCGGACGCACTTTTGAAGCGTGGGCGCGTCAATCAGATATTGGGGTTCAAGGGGTTGGAACGGGTCCCTTTCGACAGTGCGGAAGCCGGAGACATCGTCCTGATCACGGGCATCGAAGAGTTGGGCATCGGGGTGACCCTGACCGAGGTGGACAAACCCGAAGCGCTTCCGATGCTGGCTGTGGATGAGCCGACCCTGACCATGAATTTTCAGGTGAATACCTCGCCCTTTGCCGGACAGGAAGGCAAGTTCGTCACCAGTCGTCAGGTTCGTGAACGGTTAGAGCGGGAATTGCTCAGCAATGTGGCCCTGCGTGTCCAGGAAACCGATGATACGGACGTTTTTCTGGTATCGGGACGAGGCGAACTGCATTTGACCATCCTGCTCGAGAACATGCGTCGGGAAGGCTACGAACTGGCCGTGTCCCGTCCCCGCGTCCTGTTGAAAGAGATCGATGGGGTTCGTTGCGAGCCCTTCGAAGCGCTCACGCTGGATGTGGAAGACGCTCATCAGGGCGCAGTCATGCAGGCGCTGGGAGAACGACGGGGCGACTTGCAGGATATGCAGTCCGACAGTCAGGGACGGGTGCGCCTCGATTACCGCATCCCGGCGCGTGGTCTGATCGGGTTTCAATCCGAATTTTTGACCTTGACCCGGGGAACCGGGCTGATGAGTCACGTCTTCGATGACTATGGCCCCATGAAACCGGAAATTCCGGCGCGCCGCAATGGTGTCCTGATTTCCGCCGAACAGGGCGAAGCCGTGGCCTATGCCCTGTGGAAATTGCAGGAACGGGGGCGTATGTTCGTGGTCCCCGGAGATCGTGTCTACGAAGGCATGGTAATCGGGATTCACAGTCGGGACAATGATCTGGTGGTCAATCCGGTCAAGACCAAACAATTGACCAATATTCGCGCGGCGGGCAAGGACGAGGCGGTGGTTTTGATGTCGCCGGTGGCGTTGACCCTGGAATCGGCCATCGAATTCATTACCGATGACGAATTGGTGGAGATCACGCCGCAGACACTGCGCATCCGTAAACGCCATCTACTGGAAAATGACCGCAAGCGGGCATCCCGTAGTTAGGAAAAAATCCCTGTCGGTGGCGGGGGAGTTGCTTTCGATGGTACGGGTGCGTACAATGGGGTTGTTTTAGAATTGGAGTAAATCCAGTGCCGAGTATCGGTCGTTCCCGTCAAGAAAAAAGTGACCGTTTCGGCCTCCCGTTTTTCTGTGGTTTAGGCTCGATTCTGGCGCTGGTGGCTGGGTGTACGACGGTCGGTCCGGATTTCAAGTCCCCCACCTTGACCGAGGGGGTGTCCGTGTTTCCAGCGTCTTCCCCTCAGGCGGCGGTGACCGAGGGGGATGCTCAACACTTCGTGGCGGGACAAACCGGAAGTTGGGATTGGTGGAAATCCTATCGATGTTCGGAGCTCGATCGGTTGGTGCAGATCGCCCTCGATCAAAACCCCACCGTGGAAGCCGCCCGCGCCACCTTGGTGCAAGCGGGGGAAAATGCCACTGCGATCCAGGACAATCTGACCCTGCCCACCGTCGATGCCCAATTGGCGCAAACCCGCCAGCGCTTTTCCACGGCAGCCTTTGGCTTGCCGGGTGGGCAGGCTTACCTGTTCAATCTGACCAACGCTTCGGTCAACGTGTCCTATCCTTTGGATGTGTTTGGGGGCAATCGCCGTCAAATCGAGGCTCTGCAAGCCCAACATGAAATGCAGGCCCATCTGTGGCAGGCTGCACGGGAGACCCTGATTGCCAATGTAGTGACGACCGTGGTGCGGGAGGCCAGTCTGCGTGCCCAACTCGATGCGACGGATACACTGCTCCAGGCTCAAGGCGAGATGCTGGACCTGACGCGGCAACGACAGGGGATGGGTGCCTTGTCTCTCAATGAAGTGGCGGAGCCGCAGGCCGAACTGGCCCAGAGCCGTGCCAATCGCGAGGCCCTCGCCTTGCAGTTGGACCAGATCCGCCATCAACTGGCGGCGTATCTGGGGCAATATCCTGCGCAAAATCCTTTGCCCGAATTCCACCTGGAGGATCTGCATCTGCCTCGATTTCTTCCTCAGGCCGTTCCTTCGGCGTTGTTGCGTCAGCGCCCGGACATCCGGGCCAGTGAGGCACAGTGGCACCAAGCCACCGCCAATCTGGGGGTGACCATTGCCGGGGCTTATCCCAACCTGACCCTCACGGGAGCCATGGGTGCGATGGCGCTGACACCGGGGGCCCTGTTCAGCCCCGCTTCATCGGTCTGGTCGTTGGGTGGCGGGGTGGTCCAGCCGATTTTTCATGGGGGAGCCTTGAGCGCGGCCAAACGGGGTGCGGAAGCGGCGGTCCAGAGCGCTGCGGCACAATATCGCAACACCGTGGTCCAGGCCTTTCGTTCCGTGGCGGATGTCTTGCGTGCCCTGACCCATGATGCGGCCACGCTGACGGCTGAACGGTCGATCCTGGAAGCACGGCAGCAGAGTTTGGGGCTGGCAGACCGACAGTACCGGTTGGGGGGCATCAGTTACCCGGCGCTTCTCTCCGCACGGGTTCAGGATGCCCAGGCCCAGGTGGGCGTCGCCCAGGCCCAGGGAACCCGATTGGCCGACACGGCAGCTTTCTACCTGGCTCTGGGGGGAGAAGTAGACCCCGCTGCGGTGGCGCAGGCAGCGCCTGTTTCTCCTCCCCCTTCTTCCTCTTCTTTGCCGGGGCAACCAACTCTCCCGGATTCACGGTGATTTCATGACTGTCCAACCTGCCCCTTCCCTGAAAAAACGCCTGATCCTCATGGGTACGCTGATGACTCTGCTGGTGGGGGGGCTGGTGGGATTCAATCTGTTCAAGCGGACCATGATGCAAAAATATCTGGCGGGCGGCGCGGCCCACCCCCCCCAGGTGGTGACGACCCAGATCATTCGACGGACGAACTGGCAATCGTCTTTCAACACCATCGGTTCCCTGCGCGCGGCGCGCGGCGTGCAGGTCAGCGTGGAAGTTCCGGGCCTGGTGCGTCAGGTCGCCTTCAAGGCCGGGGATGAGGTTCAGGCAGGACAAACCCTGGTGGAAATGGTGGATGATGCGGAACGGGCTGCCCTTCAGACGCAGGCGGCAGGACTGGAACTGGCCCGCTTGACGCTGAAACGGGATGAAGCCCAATATGCGGTGCATGCCATCAGTCAGGCGCAACTGGAGGTGGACCGCGCGGATGTGGACAGCCGGACGGCGCAGCGAGATCAGGCACAGGCCCTGCTGGCCAAGAAAAAAGTCACTGCCCCCTTTGCAGGACAGATGGGGATCACCACGGTCAATCCCGGACAATACCTCAATCCTGGCGACAAAATCGCCACCTTGCAGACCGTGCACCAGTTACTGGTGGATTTCAACCTGCCCCAGCAGTTTCTGGGACGTATCAATGTGGGACAGACGGTCCATCTAACCTTTGAAGCCTGGCCCGGAAAAACCTTTGCAGCCCGGGTGGTGGCGCGTAGTCCGGAGGTGGATGCCGCTACCCGCAACGTGCAGGTGGAGGCCCGTCTCGAGCCCGTCGCCGTTGCCCTGTTGCCCGGCGCCTTTGTCCACGTCACCTGGGACTATGGACAGGCCGAGCCGCACTTGACTTTGCCGCAATCAGCCATTGCCTTCAATCCTTACGGTGCAACGGTATTCGTCGTTCGGCGCGAAACCCGGAGTACTCCGCCCAAGGCTCAACAGGTGTTCATCACCACGGGGGCGACCCGGGGCGATCAGATCGCGGTATTGAGCGGCCTCGAGGAAGGGGACGAAGTGGTGACCAGCGGCCAATTGAAACTCAAATCAGGTATTCCCGTCGCCATCAGTACGACTGCCGCACCGCCCTTCGCGGCAGCGCCCACCCCGCAAGAGCAGTAAGAGGTCACCATGCGATTTACGGATCTCTTCTTGCGCCGACCGGTGTTGGCCACCGTGGTCAACCTGATCATCCTGGTGTTGGGATTGCGGGCCTTGTTCGGGTTGCCGGTGAGCCAATATCCCCGCACCCAGAATGCGGTGGTCACCATCTCCACCAGTTACTATGGCGCCGATGCCCAGACCGTCGCGGGATTCATCACGCAACCGCTGGAAGCCGCCATTGCCCAGGCGCAGGGGATCGACTACCTGTCTTCCAACAGTTTGATGGGCGCGTCCGTCATCACCGCCACATTGCGTCTGAACTATGACGCCAGCCGTGCCCTGACGGAGATCAATACCCAGGTCAATTCGGTACGTAACCAGTTGCCTCCCCAAGCCCAGCAACCGGTTCTGTCCGTCCAGGTGGGACAAACGGTGGATGCCATGTACATGGGGTTTTACAGCGCAACTTTGCCCACCAGCAACGTGACCGACTTTTTGTTGCGCGAAGTCAAACCCACCCTGGATTCCGTGGATGGGGTGCAAACCGCAGAATTGCTGGGTGCGCGCAATTTTGCTCTGCGGGCGTGGCTGGACCAGAACCGCATGGCCGCCAACGGGGTCACGGCGGCCGACGTGAGCGCGGCGCTGGCCGCCAACAATTATCTGACCTCGGCGGGGGCCACGAAAGGTCAGGCCGTGACCGTGGATCTGACGGCAGGCACGGACCTCCATTCGGTGGAGGAATTCAAGCGGTTGGTGGTCAAGCAGACGGGCCTCGGTCTCGTGCGCCTCGAGGATGTGGCGGAGGTGACCCTGGGTTCGGACAATTACGACTTCAATGTGGCTTTTGACGGACAGAAGTCGGTTTTCATCGGGATCAAGGTGGCCCCCAATGCCAACGTTCTGGAAGTGGCCGAACGGGTGCGCAAAGCCTTCCCCGCCCTGCAGGCCAAGTTACCCACAGGATTGACGGGCAAGATCGTTTACGATTCCACGGAGTACATTACGTCGGCCATTCATGAAGTGGCCAAGACCCTGCTGGAAGCCCTGGTCATCGTCACGGCGGTGATTTTTCTGTTCCTCGGGCGCGCCCGCGCCGTGGTCATTCCCCTGGTGACCTTGCCTCTATCTCTGGTGGGCACGTTTTTGATCATGCTCATGTTGGGGTATTCCATCAACCTGCTGACCCTTCTGGCCCTGGTGCTGGCCATCGGGTTGGTGGTGGACGATGCCATCATCGTGGTGGAGAATGTGGAACGTCATCAGCGCATGGGCAAGAGCGCCCGGGAAGCGGCTTTTTTGGCGGCACGGGAACTGGCCGGACCGATCCTGGCCATGACCGTGGTGCTGGTGGCGGTCTATATCCCCATCGGTTTTCAGGGCGGATTGACGGGCGCCCTGTTCACGGAGTTTGCCTTTACGCTGGCCGGTGCGGTGACCGTCTCCGGGGTGGTGGCTTTGACCTTGTCTCCCGTGATGTGTGCGCATTTTCTCAAACAGAGCCCTCCGTCCACCGGTTTCATGGCCCGTTTGGAACGGGGACTGGAGCGGTTGCACGAAGGTTACCGTCGGGTCCTCTCCAGCGCGCTGGAAACCCATGGCGTCATGATCGTGATGGGTTTTCTGTTTCTGGGGGTGACGGTGTTTCTATTCATGACCTCGATGCGCGAATTGGCGCCGCAGGAGGATCAGGGGATCGTGCTTTACTCCATGATTGGCCCGGCCAATGTGACGGCCGACGAAATGCAGCGGAATGCACAGGCGATCCAGAAAATCGCCAGGACCGAACCGGAATACGCCCAGATGTTTCAGATCACGGGCGCGCCGGTGATCAATCAGGGGCTCGGTGGGGTGGTGTTCAAACCCTGGGAAAAACGCAAACGCAGCGCGGAGCAGTTGCAGAAGGAATTGCAGATGCGTTGGGGTCAGGTGCCCGGAGTTCGGGTGGCTGCCTTCCAGTTTCCCCCTTTGCCGGGAACCCAGGGACTGCCCGTGCAGTTCGTGATCACGACTACCGAATCCTTTGAACGCCTGGATGAAGTGGCGCAAAAGGTGGTGGATCGCGCTCGTCAAAGCGGGATGTTCTTCTTCGTGGATGCGGACCTCAAACTGGACAAACCCCAGTCCCGGTTCGTCGTGGACCGTGATCTCACCGCCACGTTGGGTCTCACCCAACAGGATGTGGGAGACGCCCTCAGCGGGGCGTTGTCGGGGAATTACATCAATTATTTTTCCATGGACGGACGTTCCTACCGGGTCATCCCACAGGTCCGGCAAACGGATCGTCTCAATCCCTCCCAGGTTCCTGCCTATTATTTTCGCACCCCGGATGGGCGATTGTTTTCAGCGGCGACCCTGGGGCATTTGCGTCAACTCGTGGTACCGGAAACGGTCAGTCACTTTCAGCAACTCAATGCCACGACCATTGCCGGAGTGACTACCCCGCTGGTGTCGCAGGGGGAGGTTCTGGCCTTTTTGAACAAAACGCTTCAGGAGGTGGCCTCCAGCGGTTTCAACGTCGATTATTCCGGGGCTTCCCGTCAATTCATGAGCGAATCGGGAAGTTTTGCCGTGACCTTGCTGTTTGCCGTACTCATGGTCTTTCTGGTGCTGTCCGCCCTGTTTGAAAGTTTTCGTGATCCGCTTATCATCTTGATCTCGATTCCCATGGCCCTGTTTGGCGCCTTGCTCCTGATCAACCTCGGGGGATCCAGCCTCAACATCTATACCCAGGTCGGTTTGGTGACGCTGATGGGACTGATCAGCAAACACGGGATACTGATCGTCCAGTTTGCCAATGAATTGCAGCGGGCGGGGCACACCAAACGGGAGGCGATCGTGGAGGCCGCCGGCATCCGGATGCGTCCCATCCTGATGACCACGGCGGCCATGGTGCTGGGCGTCCTGCCTCTGGTGCTGGCTGGGGGGGCAGGTGCTGCAGGGCGGCGTGCCATGGGATTGGTGATCTTTTCCGGGTTGTCCATCGGCACCCTGTTCACCCTGTTCGTGGTCCCCGCCATGTATCTGTGGCTGGCGCGGGTCCGTCAGGAAGAAGAAAAGGCCCCGGCTTAACGTTCCACGAAGGCCCGTTCGATGACGAAGTCTCCGGGTTCGCCCACGCCCCCGGAAATTTTCAGCCCCCGCTCGGTGAGCAGCGCCGAGATGTCCTTGAGCATTCCCGGACTGCCACAGATCATGGCCCGGTCCACGGCAGGGTCGAGGGGGGGCAAGCCCACATCGGAAAACAGTTTTCCATTCTCGATGAGGGTCGTGATCCGTCCGGTCGTCTCGAATTCTTCACGGGTGACGGTGGGGTAATAGACCAATTTCTGGCGTACTTCTTCGCCAAAGAATTCATTGGCCGGCAATTCGTGGGTGATGAAATCGCGGTAGGCCAATTCGGAAACCTGACGAACGCCATGGACCAGAATGATCTTGTCGAAACGTTCGTAAGTTTCGGGATCCTTGATGATGCTCATGAAAGGCGCCAATCCGGTCCCCGTGGAAAACAGGTAGACGTGCCTGCCAGGGAGCAGGTCGTGAATCACCAGGGTGCCCACGGGTTTTTTGCTGACCAGCAGGGAATCTCCCACCTGGATGTGTTGCAGGCGCGAGGTCAGGGGGCCATTGGGGACCTTGATGCTGAGAAATTCCAGATGTTCGTCATAATTGGCGCTGGCAATGCTGTAGGCCCGGGTCAGGGGCTTTCCGTCCACTTCCAGACCGATCATGACAAAATGCCCGTTTTCAAAGCGCAACCCGGCATCCCGGGTGGTCGTAAAACTGAACAGGGTGTCGTTCCAATGATGGACAGAGAGAATTTTTTCGGTACTATACGCGGCCATGATGACAAAAAATCCAAAGAAAACGTTGATTATAGTCTGTCTCGACAGGATTCCAAAGTCTCTCCGGTTATAATCTCATGATGAATGTCTACGCCTCACGTCTTCAGGATTGGCAACGCCAGGGGTTGGAACGACCACACCATCGGGTGCAGGGTCCTCAGGGACCGTATCTGAGTGTGGACGACCGGACGTATCTGGCCTTTTGTTCCAATGATTATCTGGGGCTGGCCAATGATCCCCGGATCTGTGCCGCCGCCCAGGAGGCGCTCGGGCAGTATGGGGTCGGCGCCGGTGCCTCGGCTTTGGTGTGCGGTTATAGTGCACTCCAGGCCGAACTGGAGGCATGGATCGCGCATTGGCTGGATCTGGAACGGGTACTGGTGTTTTCCTCGGGGTATTTGACTCATCTGGGGGTGATTCCCGTCCTGGTGGATGGGGAAACCGCCGTGTTCTCCGATGCGCTCAACCACGCCAGTCTGATCGATGGGGTGCGGCTGGCCCGGCCTGCCCAGTTGACCATTTATCCCCACGGGGACTGGGAGTTTCTGGAACGTTCCTTGCGCACTTGCGCGTTCGGACAGCGCTGGATACTCACGGATGGCGTCTTCAGCATGGATGGGGACATCGCCCCCCTGCGGGAATTGGTGCGACTGGCGGAGCAGTACGAAGCCTGGGTCCTGGTGGATGATGCCCATGGGCTGGGGGTCCTGGGCCCGCAGGGGAAAGGAAGTCTGGCAGCCGGTGGAGTGAGTTCCGCACGGGTCCTGCACATGGCGACCTTTGGCAAGGCGGTGGGTACGGCGGGTGCTTTTGTGGGGGGCCATGCATCCCTGATCGACTGGCTGGCACAACGGGCCCGCACCCATATGTTTTCCACGGCCTTGCCGCCGCTGATACATGCGGCTACCCGTGTCGCTCTGGAATGCGTGGCCAGCGAGGAGTTCCGACGTTCCCGCCTGGCCCGGTTGGGGGCGCGTCTGGATGCGGGATTACAGGCTTTGGGACTGACGGGAGTGCCTTCCTGCTCGGCCATTCATCCGGTGATCGTGGGGGAGAATCAACGAGTGATGGCTCTGTCCGACCGATTGCGCGCAGAGGGGATGTGGGTGGCGGCCATCCGCCCCCCCAGCGTTCCGGAGGGAACGGCCCGTTTGAGGATTTCATTGAGTGCGGCTCATACGCTGGAGCATGTCGATCGATTGCTGGAAGGTCTTGAAAAAGTGATGGGGGTCGGCGCATGAATCCAACGGCAGGTTGGGCCGAGCGGAGTGCGGCGGCGGTCTGGCATCCCTGTACCCAGATGCAATGGCTGGAAGAGCAGCCCGTTCACATGATCCGGGCGGCGGAAGGGGCCTGGCTGGTGGAAGACCAGGGCCGGCGCATTCTCGATGCCATCAGTTCCTGGTGGGTCAACCTGTGGGGCCATGGCCATCCCGCCATCGTGGCGGCCCTCAAGGATCAACTGGATCGTCTGGATCATGTCATGCTGGCGGGCCTGACCCATCAACCCGTGGTGGAATTGTCCGAACGTCTGAGTGCCCGTACGGGGGGAACCTTGGGTCACTGTTTTTACGGGTCCGATGGCGCTTCGGCCACGGAAATGGCCCTCAAGATGAGCGCGCACTACTGGCGTCATCAGGGACAGCCCGACAAAAACTCCTTCATCGCGCTGGCGCATGGGTACCATGGAGAAACCCTGGGCGCCCTCGGGGTGACGGATATCCCGCTGTTTCGCACGGCCTATGCAGCGCTGATTCGGGGAGCGCACATCCTGCCTGCCCCCGACAGTCGGGTTCCGGGCAGCGAGGCTCATTCACTGGAGGCGTTGGCGATGTATCTTGCCGCACACCAGGGGGAGGTCGCGGCACTGATTCTGGAACCGCTGGTGCAAGCGGCGGCGGGTATGGTGTTCCATTCTCCCGACTACGTGCGAGCGGTTCTGGACTGTTGTCGGCGCCATGACGTCCATGTCATTGCCGACGAAATTGCCGTGGGGTTTGGCAGGACGGGCACCTTCTTTGCCCACCAGCAAACAGGGGTCACGCCGGATTTCCTGTGTTTGTCCAAGGGGATCACCGGCGGATTTCTGCCTCTTTCCGTGGTGATGACCCAGGACGATATTTATCAGGCTTTTTACGCGGAAGGGGTGGATCGGGCCTTTCTTCATTCCCATTCCTACACCGGTAATCCTCTGGCCTGTCGGGCTGCGCTGGCGGTGCAACACTTGTTCGACGAGACGGATATTCTGACGGTCAATCAGGCGCGTCAAGGGCAGATGGCACGACAGGTGGCCCCCCTGTTTGCCCACCCGCGCATCACCCAGGGCCGGCAGCGGGGCATGATCTGGGCCTGCGAGGTCGTCGATCCGCCCCCGCACTTTGCCCGTCGTTTTCATGCCCGCGCCTGGGAAGCCGGCGTGTTGTTGCGTCCCATCGGGCACACCCTCTACTTTATGCCTCCCCTCAATCTGACGGAAGAGGAGTTGGATTTTCTGGTGAGCCGGACCCTGGAAACCCTGGAGGAGGTATTGGCATGAGAGGATGGTTCGTGTTGGGGACGGATACGGGAGTGGGCAAGAGCCGGGTGGCCTGTGCGCTGCTGGAAGGCATCCGCCGCCAGGGGTTGCACGGGCTGGGCATGAAGCCCGTGGCAACCGGGTTTTTCCGGCAGGGAGAGCGGTGGATCAACGAGGATGTGGAACAGTTGAAACAGCATGCGGATTCCACGCTGAAACATTCCGGCGGACCGGTTCCGGAGGCATGGATCAATCCCTATGGCTTTGAACCGCCCATTGCCCCCCATCTGGCGGCACGACGGCAAGGGGTCGACATTTCCTTCGAGGTCATCCATACCGCTCATCAGCACCTGTATGGTGAAACCGACTGCCTGGTGGTGGAAGGCGCGGGGGGCGTTCTGGTTCCTCTGGGGGAATCCGGAGATATGGCGGATCTGGCCCAACGGTGCGCTTTGCCTGTGATTCTGGTGGTGGGGCTGCGCCTGGGATG
The DNA here is from genome assembly GCA_021832305.1 of Pseudomonadota bacterium. Classification (GTDB taxonomy): domain Bacteria; phylum Pseudomonadota; class Gammaproteobacteria; order Burkholderiales; family Ferrovaceae; genus Ferrovum. Next base: position 40,093 of record JAKBLB010000007.1, read on the forward strand.
TCTCAACCATGCCTTGCTGAGTGCCGAAGCCCTTCAACGTCGTCAATTGCCCTGGGCGGGATGGATCGCCAATCGTCTGAGCCCCGATCTGGCGGAAGAAGAAGGACAGATCGAGACGTTGCAGGCCCGTTTGCCTGGCCCGTTTCTGGGACGGTATCCTCACGGGATGCCGCCTGAACTCGGGTACACTGCTCTCGACTGGAAAAGTTTGATGGGACCGGACCCGTCCACGGCGTAACGTTCAAGGAGGGAGAGTTCTGTCATGTTGCTCTGGTTTGTCATCGGCTATTGGGCTGTCTCGGTGGCCATTGGCCTGATCGTGGCCTTGCGCGTGCGCAATACTGCGGATTACGCGGCTGCAGGACATCGCATGCCCCTTTATGTGGTGACGGCCACGGTGTTTGCCACCTGGTTCGGTTCTGAAACGGTGCTGGGGATTCCGGCGACTTTTCTCAAGGAAGGCTTGCGAGGCGTCGTGGCGGACCCCTTCGGTTCCTCCCTGTGTCTGGTGCTCGTCGGCTTGTTCTTCGCCCGCCCCCTCTATCGGCGCAAGTTGCTGACCATTGGTGACTTCTATCGACGTCAATATGGGCGTACCGTGGAAGTGCTGGTGACCCTGTGCATCGTGATCTCTTATCTGGGCTGGGTGGCAGCCCAGATCAAGGCCTTGGGACTGGTCTTCAACGTGGTTTCCGATGGGGCGATGAGCAAGTCCACCGGCATGCTGGTGGGTTCGACTACCGTCATGGTCTACACCCTGTTCGGCGGGATGCTGTCGGTGGCCATCACGGATTTCATCCAGATGATCATCATCATGCTGGGCATGGTGTACATCGGCTGGGACCTGGGCGGTCCGGCGGGGGGAGTGGGCGCCGTGGTCCATCAGGCGGCGGTGCAGGGCAAACTGTCCTTCTGGCCCGCCCCGCACTGGGGGGAAGTGATCGCCTTCTTCACGGCCTGGATCACCATGATGCTGGGGTCCATCCCGCAGCAGGATGTCTTTCAGCGGGTGACCTCCTCCGACACGGAAATCACCGCCCGCAATGCTTCGATCCTGGGTGGGGTGTTGTATTTTCTGTTTGCCTTCATCCCCATGTTTCTGGCGTACTCGGCGACGCGCATCGACCCGGCGCTGGTCGAACGCTACCTGAACAGCGATTCCCAACTGATCCTCCCCCAACTGATTCTGACTCATTCTCCCAAATTCGCCCAGATCATGTTCTTCGGGGCATTGCTGTCAGCCATCAAGAGTTGTGCCTCTGCCACCTTGCTGGCGCCCTCCGTGACCTTTGCCGAGAACATCGTGCGCGGATTCCGGCCGGGGATGACCGACCGGCAGTTGTTGTCGGTGATGCGTTGGGTGGTGTTTTGCTTTACCTGTCTGGTGACGGCCATCGCCCTCAATTCACAGGCGTCCATCTTCAGCATGGTGGAAGATGCCTATAAAGTGACCCTGGTTGCCGCTTTCGTTCCCCTGGCCTTTGGGGTGTACTGGAAGCGCGCGACCCCCTGGGGAGGGTTGGCCTCGGTGGTTTTGGGCATCGCGGTATGGCTGCTGGGTGAAGGGTGGGCGCCGGAAGCCCTGATCCCCCCCCAGTTGGCCGGATTGGGCGCCAGTTTGGTGGGGATGGTGGCGGGATCCCTGTTGGAAGCCAGACAAAAGGGACTCCAGAGTCTCCAGATCACCCCATGAAATCATCCATTGTCGATTCTGACTGGCAATTGGCGGTTAATGGTAAGAAGCCGTTCCCAATTCGAGGACTTGACCAATGAATATTGTGGAAGTGGTTCCGAAAGACAATTACATGCTGTACATCAAAGTAGAAGATGGAAAAGCAGGTTTGTTTGACGTAACGCCTTACCTGGAGTCAGAGGCCTTCGCGCCGCTGAAGGACAGAACTGAATTCGAACAAATCAAGAACGGCAGATACTTTATCGAATGGGGCTGCGGAGCGGACCTTTCTGCCGATACGATTCAGGCACGATGGGTAGCGTCGCCTACTGAAAACGCCCAACAAGAACAAGGGTAAACGGTAACTGAGCGGCATTATTTCCAATTTCCGCCGATTAAAGCATACTCCCCCCCGAGATGGGCGCATTCACCGGCATCCAAGGTCAAGGTGGCACTGGAAATGATGGTTTCTCCGGGCTCCTGATTTCATCTGGACGAAGTAAAACATTTCAATTGGACGGTATATTAGGTTACACTTGGTCGCATGACTGAGGCCATATTTCATCCCCGTTTCGCCCATCCTTTCCTGACTGAAGCTCTGGAAGACACACCCGTGGTGCTGATTCACGGGCCGCGCCAATGCGGCAAGACCACGCTCGCCCGTGCGGTGGGGGATAAGGCTGGCTATTCGTATATCAGTTTCGACGATGATGTGTTGCGCGCATCGGTTAAAGCCGATCCGGTGGGATTTGTGGCAGATTTGCCGGACAAGGTTGTACTGGATGAGGTACAGCGGGTTCCTGAATTGTTTACTGCGCTGAAAGTTGCGGTAGATCGTGACCGGCGACCAGGGCGGTTCATTCTGACTGGCTCGGCAAACGTGCTGTTGGTGCCACGGTTGGCAGACTCGCTGGCAGGCCGCATGGAAATTTTGCGACTGCACCCGCTCGCACAATCGGAACTGGCAGCAAAGCAGCCGGATTTTTTGGATGCGTTGTTTGGAGACGGTTTCAAGGCGAATCAACGGGCGAGACTGGGCAAGGAACTCGCCGAACGGATTGCAGCAGGCGGCTATCCCGCGGCGCTTGCTCGACCGTCTTCACGTAGGCGTGCCACCTGGTATCGGGATTACATCGAAACACTGGTGCAGCGAGATGTGCGAGATATGGCACGCATCAGCTCGCTGGATGTGTTGCCACGATTGCTTACACTCGCAGCCGGGCAGACGGCAAGGTTGCTCAATGTGGCCGACCTGGCGTCACCTTTTCAATTGAGCCGCCCGACAATACGCGATTATGTGACGTTACTGGCGCGCGTCTTCTTGCTGGAAGAATTGCCGCCCTGGCATAACAACCGCTTGAGCAGGCTGGTCAAAACACCCAAGTTGCATTTGGGGGATACAGGACTTGCCTGCGCTCTACTTGGTGTGGATGCCGTAGCGTTATGGGCGGATCGCAACTTACTGGGGCAACTATTGGAAACCTTTATTTTTCAGGAACTGCGCCGCCATGCGAGTTGGCAGGATGGTCCGATTACTTTCCATCACTTCCGGGATAAAGAGGGTGCAGAGGTGGACATCGTACTGGAGGGGAGTGGTCAACGTGTGGCGGGGGTCGAAGTGAAAGCCGCTGCTACGGTAACGGCAAACGATTTTCGCGGATTGCGAAAATTGAGGGAAAATGTGGGAAAGCGCTTTGCTGGCGGTGTTGTTTTATACGACGGTGAAGTAACGACTCCATTTGGAGACAGGTTGTTTGCTGTGCCGATACGCAGTCTATGGGAGGGTATCTGATGGATTTTCGTATTGCCGTCCGGAGCAGAGCGAGTAGGTCATCGCTGAAGTTTTGCACGAAGCCGAGCGATGGCTTCCTGCCCTGGAACTGTCGCGATCAAACCTGATTCCAGTTCGGCTTCCCTTCGATCTGCTTCTCGCTCCCAACTGCAGATGGCCAAACAAGAAAAGGGGCGACGTGTGGTCACCCCAAGTGATGCTGGAGACGTTCAAAGACTATCTGGCCAGGCGCGGTGGGCTCACGACACCATAGGAAGTCTGTGCCGAACTGCTTGAAGACGAGGACGAGGACGACGATGCCACACTTGCGCTGGAGTTGCTGACGCACCCCATGGACAGCGTGGCATTGATCGTACCGTTGGCTGCCGACAGAACATGGAGACAGGCAAAACCGACGATGGTCTGTTTGCCATGGGGCACTGAGGTGGCGCTCTCCACCACGGGAACGATGGAATATTCACAGGAGTGGTTGCCAGCTGCGCTGCAATTGTTGATGGTGGTGTAAGGGTCCCCTCCGTCCCGTTGATTTCCCTGGTTGTTATCGTTGCCATGGTTCTGACTTCCATGGTTGTTGTCGTTGCCATGATTCTGGCTTCCGTCTCCTTGTTGGTCTACCCGAAGGAAACCAGAGGACGGGGTCGAGAGTTGAAGGCGGCTGAACCGCATCGAGTTGATCGAGGGTGCAAGGTGGTCCGCGCGGATCCACCCGCTATGGAAAGGGGACTGCGCCAGGCGTTGATGAGATTCCCTTTGGCTTTGATGATGCCGATCTTCGCTATTGCCCTGACTACCCTGGCTGTCCTGAGAGTTGCTGTAGTCGCCGTTTTCCAGATCGATCTGATCGCCTACATGAAGGTCTTCAGGATTACCGTCCTGTGCCACATGTTCACTGTGACTGAAATTGCTGTCGTCGGGTTGTGAGGTCAGGGTGCTGAATTGTCCCGTGATGCAACTGTTGCCTTGCCCCGATCCGATACTGATACTGACACTGGCTCCCGCGCTGGTACCCGTACCCGTACTGACACTGGCGCCAACACTGGCCCCTGCCCCCAGTCCCTGACCCGCCCCTTGGCCGGGACCGTTTCCGTTACCCGGACCACCTGCCCCTGCCCCCGTTCCCGTGACGGTGTTGGCGCTCCCGTTCAGATTCGCCCCGCTATCTTCTACACGAACAAATCCCGATCGATAGTCGCGGTATTGAAGCGCACTGCTTCCGGGCAAGGTGAAGGCCATCCGTACCAGATGAGGATGGTTACTCACCCCAAAGTTCATCAACGGGGCAGCGTGGCGTGTGCCCTGTTGTGCCTTCGTGACCCGGAGGGAAGAGGAACTGTTCTCGCTGTCATTTTGTTGCTGTTGGTTGTCCCGCTGTTGCTGCTGGTTGTCCTGTTGGTTTCCCTGATTTTCCTGGTTGCCGTTCCCTCCCGCGTTACAGGTATGCGTGGGGCCCACCTGGATCTGATCGGTTTTGGGTTGGTTGTCGTTGCTGTTCCAGTACTGACTGATGGCGCATTGGGGAATCGCAATGGGGAGATGGGTCCCCCCCGCGCCCAAAACCGAACTGTTCTGAACGATGGCGGTGGAAGTGGCCGTCACGCTCATGGTCTTCATGCCGAGGATTCCGGCAAAGAACAGGTTGACCTGCTTGGTGTAGGAGACTCTGACGGCGGCATCGTTGGAAGGAGCGCTTGAACTGATGCTTTGCCAGTAGTTGGACTTGACCGTGAGCGTATCCTGCTTTTCGATGGGGGTGTTCAGGTTGGCCGTCTCATAGACCGGGCCACCGGGATTGTTGTTCATGGCGGAAAAGTTGGGGGAAGAAGAACCCTGGGTATACAGGAGTCCTGCGCCACGCAGGGCCGCTGCATCCGCAGCATTCTGGACATCATTGCGCGCCACCATGACGTTACCCACATCCACGGCCATGGCCCCCACGCCCATCAGGGCGGTCAGCGAGAGTGCGGCAGCCACGCTGACGGCTCCCCGCTGGCTTGCAAACGGGGAAAGAGGGGACGATACCGAAACTCGGGTACTGAGAGGTTTATTCATAATACATCACCGCCGTAGAAGAAAGGTTGTTCGAACCCTGGACAGCGCTCAACGAGCCCAAGCCCAGCCCCTGGAAGGTATAGTTGACGGTGACCTCGATTGCTGCTCCACTGTTACTACCGCTTCCCGCTGTAGTGCAATTGACCGTCACTGAGGGAGAATTGTTGTTTCCTCCCTGATAGGAAATGAGCGTGTTGGCCGCGTAGTTGCTGGCCACCATGCAAGCGGTTCCCGATCCGCTACCCGAGCACGGGCTGCTGCCCTGAATGGCGTTGATGCCGGGATCGCCGCAGGAAACGGGATGCGGCAGAGAGACTGACTGAACCGAGCCCCAGCGTGCTCCCTCCCGTGCGGCGTTGGTGACCATGATCTGGTCGTACATCATCGTGCCAAACTCGACGATCCCGAACATGAGCAGTAACATGAGAGGGAAGACGATGGCAAATTCCACGGCGGCCACACCGCGCTCACTGAACATGATGTCTTTTTCCGTAAGGTTGACCAAAGGTTTGTTTGGGTTCATTTTAACGCCAATAAAAACGGAGTGGCAAGGGATATTTTATGTAACTCATTGTTGGGTAATGTAAATATTATGAGATACAAGGAAAATCCGGAAGAATATAGCAAAAACATGACGTGGTCGCCGTAGTGATATTCCGTGAATTCTGGATTCGGTTCGTGTATATTTTGGGGGTTGTCTTCAAGCGTAGTGATTTATGATCAATGACGACAGGGATTATTTCCTACACGATTGAAGAATAATTCCTGTGATTGTTTGAGAAATGATTTTATGATTCGGGATCGACGGGATAACTTGATGAATTTCCCTAAAAATTATGTTGATCACGACAAAATTCTCATGTTATAACATGCGCTCGTGGCAGTGATTCATCGCGGCATCGCGGACATGCAAGGCGTGAGAAGTCACCGGTTTGGGGTATCCGTGGTTAAATGCAGGTTCGGCATCATCTTTTGAGTACCAAAGGGAGAGGATCATGAAAAAGTTCATTCTGGGGTTGAAAAAATTTGTGGGTTCGGAAGAAGCCGTTACCGCCATCGAGTATGCACTGCTGGCAGCGCTGATTGCGGTGGCCGTCATTGGTGGGGCTTCAATGCTCGGCGGCAATGTTCAAAAAGAATTTACTAGCATTGCCGGAGTGGTTTGACCATAAGCGACTGACGAGGGCATGAATGACGGCTCCTGCCCTCGAGTCCCTCGTTCTGGGCAGCGTGCTTGCAGTCGCCGCGTGGGCGGATATCCGTTTTCGACGGGTACCGAATGAGTGGTTGGGCCTGGGACTGGTCGCGTATGTGATCTTGTCTTATCATTTTGGACTTGATCCATGGATGGCCTTGAAAGGAGGGTTGCTGGGTCTGCTCATTTTTCTGCCTTTCTATTGGTTGGGCGGGATGGGTGCGGCAGATCTCAAGTTGCTGGGACTGGTGGGGGTATACCTGGGTCCGCAGGGCGTGTTGTATAGTGCGCTGTATACCGCCTTGGCGGGTGGGGTGTTGGCGCTTCTGGCTCTGGTTTTCCATGCATCGCGCCGCTTGCCCTACGCGGTGGCCATTGCCGTGGGGGTGGGGGTTTATGAGTTCCGATCCTTCATGTCTCCTTGAGGGGGGCGAGGAACGTCGAGAGGGAACGAATGTGTTGAGTCGGGGGCAGAAAGCGGTAACACCATGCAAAAACAAAAAGCGCTGTTATTCCTGATCATCTCTCTCGTGCTCAGCGCATTGACCCTGTGGGGGGCAGTGCGCTGGGTCAATCGGCAGATCGACTCCCGCGTTTCCCATCAGTCAGTCAAGGTGGTGGTGGCGTCCTTGCCGATTCAGGCTGGTGAAAACCTGAATGCAGGAATGCTCAGGAAGATCGACTGGCCTGCCAAGGAACCCATCGTGGGGGGCTTTACCGATCCTGGCGCTTTGAACAACCGTATCGTGGTGACTCCCCTGGCCATGGGTGAACCGGTGCTGGAGTCGCACCTGGCACCGGAAGGCAGTCGTGCCGGGTTGTCCGCCCTGATCGGTCCGGGCAAGCGGGCCATGGCCGTCCATGTCAACGATGTGGCGGGGGTGGCGGGGTTTGCTTTGCCGGGTAATCTCGTGGACGTATTGGTCAGCCTGCAGGACGAGCAAAGCCACATGATTTCCAAAATCGTGTTGCAGGATGTGCGGGTATTGGCCGTTGCGCAGGATGCCACCTTGAAGGATGACGTCAAAGCCAAGGTGGTGAATTCCGTGACGCTCGAAGTGACCCCCCAACAGGCCGAAACGCTGGATCTGGCCAAGGCCGTGGGTGCGGTCAGTCTGGTGTTGCGCAATCAGGTAGATAAAAAGGAAGTCGCCACTTCCGGCGCACGAAAGTCCACGCTGCTGGGGAGTGCGGCTGTGGCAGTGCAGCCGACTCACGGCGCGGCCAAGCCCCGTCTGGCGGAACGTCCTCCCTCCATCGAGATCATCCGTGGCACCGTTCATGGGTCCACCGTCCCGCAATAGAGAATGACATGAAAATAATCCAATGGGTGATGGGCGTATCTTTGTTGCTGACGACCGGGGTGGGTTGGGCTGACCCCGTGGCGGGGACGGCCCCCCTTCCGCCGGCGATTCCGGTTCCGGTGGTGGAAGCGCCTCCGCCGCAAGTATCGGGAGATCGTGCGCCGTTATTGCAGTTGCCGCTGAATAAATCCTTGCGCGTGCATGCGGATGCGCCCCTGGTGCGGGTATCGGTCTCCAATCCCGAGATTGCAGACGTCAGTTTGGTGCGCAACCGCGAGATCTTTCTGGTGGGTAAAAAAGTGGGCAGCACCAATCTGTTCCTGTGGACCAAGGATGGAGCCATGACCTCCATGGATGTGGTGGTGTCCATCGATGTGTCCGGATTGCAGGGCAAGTTGCATGAGTTGGTTCCCCAGGAGAAAGGGGTGACGGTGAGTGCGGCAGGAGAATCCTTCGTATTGTCGGGATCGGTGGCCAATGGTGTGATCCTTCGCCAAATCGTCCTGATTGCCGAGCAGTATGGGGGGAAAAAGATCGTCAATCTGTTGGCGACGCGTAATGTGTCGCAGGTGATGCTCGAAGTCAAGGTGGTGGAAATCCAGAAAACCTTGGATGACCGGATGGGGGCCAACGCGACTATCGGACAGCAGGGATCGGCGGTTTTTGGCGGTGTGAGTTCCTTTCCGGTGACCGTACCCGCTCAGACTGGAGCCCCTGCGCTGTTTTCCAATTTCAATCTGCTCGGTGGGGTGGGGTACACTGGAGGTGTTACCAATATGACCCTGCAGGGGGAAATCGACAAGGGGCGCGCCAAGATATTGGCGGAACCCAATATCGTGGCCATGAGCGGTCAGGAAGCCTCTTTCCTGGCGGGTGGAAAAATCTATATCCCCATTCCACAGAGTTCTGGCGTGGGCGGGGGGGTCTTCATTACCTTGCAGGAAGAGGATTATGGGGTGGGTTTGAATTTTCTGCCTACGGTACTGGATGGAGGAAAAATCAATCTGCGGGTTTCGCCCGAGGTCTCGGAGTTGCTGTCCACGGGGACGACCTTTGGAACCGGGACCGGCGCCACGGTGGTGCCCACCATCACGACCCGACGGGCGTCCACCACCGTTCAGTTGAACGATGGGGAAAGTCTTGCGATCGGTGGACTGATTCAGAGTAATATTCTGGAAACCATCAAGGCTTTTCCCGTGCTGGGAGAACTGCCGATTCTGGGTCCTTTGTTTCGCAGTTCGGAGTTTCAGCACAATCGAACCGAACTGGTGTTTGTGGTGACGCCCCACCTCGTTCAGGGAACGACGGAGAGGGTTGCCCTGCCTTCGGACAGTTTTAAGCCACCGACCCGAACCCAGTTTCAACTCGAGGGAAAAATGGAGGGAGATGAAAAATGAGAGCAGTCCAGTTAGCCGTCTGTATGCTTCCCCTTCTGATGATGGCTGGGTGCGCCGAATATGAGGGAGATCCCAGGTTTGGTGATGCAGTGAGGCATAACATCGCATTGCATTCCGTTACCCCCCCTGCACAGGTGTCCGTTGCGCCCATTACTCTGGATGGGGCAGCCACCAAGGCGGTCACGGACAATTACATTTATTCCTACCTGCATCCCCAATCTCAGGCCAGTGCGCTCGCCGTGGGGATGGGGACCGCTACGGGAACGAGCCCGGCTGCGGCTCCCGTGGCGAATCAATCAGGTTCCTACTGAGCATGAGGATTCTCCGGGTTGAGTGGGCGTATCGATGAAGATCACGGTCATAGCAAAAGATAATGCCCTGCTTCACCGGATCAAGGTGACGTTGCTTGGCGCGCGGGACAATGATCAGATCGAATTGGTGAACCGGACGGCCAGTCGTCTCGATCTCGACATGCCGGACATTGCCAATGCCAACCTTCTGATTCTTGACGGGACCGAAGAAGAGGCACCGGATTGGGCCAATATCGAGAAGTTCAACCTGCAGCATCCCCATTCCAGCACGATCCTGATCTGTGCCGAGCGCATCGAACAACTTTTGGTCCAGGCCATGCGGATGGGGGTGCGCGATGCCCTGTATCTGTCCGAACTCGAGGATCGACTGCTCGAAGTGGTGGAGCGGGCGCGCAATCGCCAGGCGGCCTTCGAGGGGGCCTTGCGGGGCGGAAAGGTCTATTCCTTCATTCCCAGCAAGGGAGGGAGTGGCGCTTCCTTCATTTCCAGCAATCTCGCTTATATTCTGGCCAAGGTGCATAAAAAACGGGTGCTGATGATCGATCTGGACCTGGAGTTTTCCGATGCGTCGTTTTGTCTGACCGATGATGACAGCATCAAAAGTATTGCAGATCTGGTGGCACGTTCCCATTTGTCCGGTCCGGTCATCGAGTCGGCCAGCATTCAGATCGAGCAGACTTTCTGGTTGTTGAGGGCCCCTCAAAACCCGGAAATGGCCGTGGGCATCACGCCGGACCAGGTGGATGACATCATTTCCGTGGCGGTGCGCCATTACGATTTCGTCTGCATCGATCTGGCCCGTACCCTGGAACCCATTGCGTTGCGTGTCATGGACCGGTCGGATGTCGTTTTTCCGGTGATGCAGACCGTCCTACCCTTTGTGCGCGGTATGCAGCGACTGCAACGCACCTTTCGGGCATTGCATTACCCCGAGTCCAAAATCCAGTTGGTGGCCAATCGCCAGGGCAACAAGGATGATTTGCCCATGGCGGATATCGAGAATGCTCTTCAGGCCAAGTTTGTCGTGCGCTTGCCCAATGATTTCTTCAACGTCAACACCTCGATCAATACCGGGAAGCCGCTCATGGAGATCGCCCCTCAGGGGGGCTTGACCCAGGCTCTGATTCAGTGGAGCAATCAGTTGTTGGGCGTGAAATCCGAGGAAAAAGTGGTGAATGCTGACCATTCATTGTTGGGTAAACTCTCGTCACTGTTCAAGTCTTCCTGAAACAGAGGATTAGAAGGCCGGATGAGGATGATAGAAGGAGGATCAAAGTGTCCCTACTGCGCGATTTGCTGAATTCTTCCGTGCCTCCGCCGGCGACGGGGGTAGGACGAGAGGTGGCGATTCCCGCCGTGCATCGGGTGGACGTTGAAGCCTCTCGCCTGAAGTCGCAGATCCACCAGGACCTGCTCAAGAAATTTGATTTATCCATGATGGAACAGATTTCCGAAGAACAATTGCGCCAGCGTCTGGCCAGTTTTGTCGAGGAAACCATCAAAGAGCGCCGTCTCGAGATGAGTGACAGCCAACGGCGCGCTTTGGTGACGGCGATCCAGAATGAAGTCATGGGGTTGGGTCCCCTGGAGCCGTTGCTGGCAGATCCAACCATCTCCGACATCCTGGTCAATGGGCCCTCCACGGTGTTTGTGGAACGCAAGGGGAAACTGGAGTTGACCAGCGTCAAGTTCACGGATGAGGAACATCTGATCCGCATCATCGACAAAATCGTGTCGCGCATCGGGCGTCGGGTCGATGAGTCCAGTCCGATGGTGGACGCCCGTTTGCCGGACGGGTCACGGGTCAATGCCATCATTCCCCCTCTGGCGCTGGATGGGGCAGCCCTGTCCATCCGTCGTTTTCCGGCGGTTCCCCTCAGTGTGCATGATCTGGTGGATTACGGCAGCATGACCCCGGAAATGTCCATGTTGATCGCTGCCATGGTCAAGTCCCGCCTGAATATTCTGATCTCGGGCGGGACCGGGAGCGGAAAAACGACCCTGCTCAATGTATTGTCCAGTTTCATCCCGGATGACGAGCGGTTGGTGACCATCGAGGATGCCGCAGAATTGCGCCTTCAACAACCCCATGTGGTTCGTCTCGAAACCCGCCCGCCCAGTGTGGAAGGCACGGGGGAAATCACCCAACGCGCCTTGATTCGCAACAGTTTGCGGATGAGACCCGATCGGGTCATCATCGGGGAAGTACGGGGGGCGGAAGTGATTGACATGTTTCAGGCGATGAATACGGGTCATGAAGGATCCATGGCCACCATCCATGCCAATAATGCCCACGATGCCCTGAGTCGTCTGGAAAACATGGTGGGCATCTCGGGGATCACCATCCCGGTTCGTCCCCTGCGTCAGACCATCGTCTCGGCCCTGACGGCCATCATCCAGGCTTCCCGTCTCAGCGACGGGAAACGCAAGGTCATGAGCATCCTGGAAATCACGGGGATGGAAGGAGACATGATCACCACGCAGGAAATTTTCAAGTTTCAGCAAACCGGTATTGCGGCGGACGGGGCAGTCCTGGGGCGTCACCGGGCGACGGGCGTCAGGCCCCGCTTCATGGATCGTTTGTTGTCCCATGGCTCGGCTTTGCCGGAACGTCTTTTCGATCCCGATGCCTCACGATGAATACGCTCGACTTTTGGGGGTATCTGATCCTGATCATGGGGTTTCTGGCTTTGTTTGGCCTGGTGGAATTCACCCTGCTTTTCTTTGGTAATCGCTCGGCGGCGAACCATTCCAAACGATTCAAGATGCGCTTCAGTCTGATCATGGACGACATGCCGACGACTGAAAAAAGTTGGATCAAAAGCGGGGCCTATGCCCAGAATCCGGCTCTGAACGAGCAACTCAAACAATTTCCCCGGTTGGAAGCCCTCTATCTGCTGATCGGTCGGAGCGGGAAAAAGATCACCGTGGCCCAGGTCCTGGGGTACATGGGGGCTGGCGGGGTGCTGGGACTGGGGCTCGGGTTGGGTTTGGACCTGGGGATTCTGGCGCTTCCCCTGGGGGGCATAGGAGTTTTTGTGCCTCTTGCCCTATTGCGGCACTGGGTGCATGCGCGGAGTACCAAAATCGAGGAACAATTGCCGGACGCCCTGGATATGCTGGCTCAGTCCCTACGGGCCGGTCATGCGTTTTCCGGGGCTTTCCGGGTGGTGGGACAACAAAGCCCCGAACCCATTGCCAGCGAATTCCGTATGACATCGGATGAAGTGACCTATGGTTCCTCCATTCGTGAGGCCGTGTTGGGGTTGGCCCAGCGGGTCGAGTTGATGGATGTGCGGTATTTTGTCCTGACCGTATTGATTCAACTGGATACGGGGGGAAGTCTGAGCCACTTGCTGCAGGAACTGGCCAAGTTGATGCGCGAGCGCCAGAAGTTGCGTCGCACCATCCGGGTCCTGTCGGCAGAAGGGCGGGTCTCGGCATGGATCCTGTGTTTGTTGCCGGTGGCGTTTGGCTTGCTGATGACGGTGATGAGTCCGGATTATTTGTCCTATTTCTGGAAAGAGCCCACGGGGCGACAGTTGGTCAAGGGGATGGCGGGATTGTTCGTCCTGGGTATCCTGTGGATGAAAAGTGTGACGACGATCAAGGTGTAGAACCCATGAATCTCTTGGGGTGCCGGTAATGGATCTGTTCATCCTGGCGGTGGGGGCAGTTGTCGTCCTGTTGATTCTGGGCGTGGGGATGATCCTGTGGAATCGTATCAACCCCCCGGCCGCGCGACGCTTGAAAAAAACGGTGCAAGGTGAGCGTCAGATCGAATACGGGACACAGTCTCAATTCGAGGTGGCGCGGCAATTGCTGAAGAAACGGATCAGTCCCCTGGCCCGTTTTTCCATGCAGGAAGACAAAAAGCCGGAAGAAGCCTCGGCATTGACCAGGCAACTGCAATCCGCCGGATACCGGAACGAATCGGCCAAGGTCGTCTATTTCTCTTTCAAGACATTGCTGACCCTGGTTTTACCCTTCACCTTTTTGTTGGGAACCTTGATCTTTCAACCCACCTGGAAGCCCGCCCTAACGGCCTATGTGATTTTTTTCCTGGCCGCAGGAGGGTACTTCCTGCCGACGATCGTGTTGCGTAAAATGGTCGAACGGCGACGCGAAGAATTGTCCCGGAATTTTCCGGACGCTCTGGATTTGCTACGGACTTGTGTCGAAGCGGGTTTGTCTGCCGATGCCGGACTGGCTCGCGTGGGGGAAGAAATGCGCATCCGTAGCCAGGCCCTGGCCGACGAATTGCGTCAAGTGGTGCTGGAACAACGGGCCGGCGCCAGTCGCAATCAGGCCTTGGCCAATATGGCGGAACGGGTGGGGATTCGGGATATCGAAGCCATGGTGGCTTCTCTCATTCAATCGGAAAAGTTTGGCACCAGCATTGCCGAGTCCTTGCGAGTCTATTCGGAAAGTTTGCGACTGGATCGTCGGTTGAAGGCGGAAGAACAGGCGGCCAAGATCCCGACGAAAATCCTCCTTCCGCTCATCGCATGCATCTTCCCACTTTTATTCATTCTGATTCTTGCTCCGCCCATCCATAATGTCCTGTCCTCCTTCCATCACCAGTAATGAGTCCGCTGGTGTACGGCAGGGCAGGATGTTCTGGCTGACTTCTCGTCGTATCTCGTTGTACGGTGCGGCCTTTGGTCTGTTTTTTCTGATTCTGTATGGGTATCAACTGTGCGATTCCCGTTGGTTTCATCCGGGCGGCAACCCCTTGTTTCTGGACTATGGGGTGTTCCAGACAATGGCTCGCATGGCGGTTCAGGGTCAGGCTAAGTCTGCCTATTTGGCAGATCTCGTGGGACAACATCTGGAAGGGTTTCTGGATCAACGCGAACCCGTCACCTTTGGTTGGTTCTACCCCCCCTATTTCTTTTTCTATCTTTATCCGTTTTCCGGATTGGCGCCTTTGACGAGTTATGGGTGCTTCATGGGGTTGTCCGCTGCGCTGTTCTGCTCCGGAATTTATGTGGCTTGGCCAAAGCGTGCAACCCTCTGGGCTTTATTTGGATTTTCTGGCCTTTGGCTCAATCTGATGATCGGGCAGAATGGTTTTCTGAGCGCAGGATTGATGGCATGGGGGTTATACTGGCTGGAAAAAAAACCGGTTCTGGCCGGGATTGCAATTGGGTTATTGAGTTTCAAACCTCAACTGGGGGTTCTCTTCCCTCTGGTGCTGTTGGCAGGAAAGGAATGGCGCTGTCTCATCAGTGCGATGGTGACGGTGTGTTTTCTGATTCTGACCAGCCTTCTGGTTTATGGTACCGGAGCCTGGTGGGCCTGGGCGCAGGCGCTGATTCGAGCCCGCCAGGAACTGGGGCAGGCCGGGTTGGAGCATCTTCTCAAAGTTACTTCCTTTTATTCCTGGGTCCGCCAATGGGGGGGAAGTCAAACAGAAGCGGAAATGGTTCAGGGAATGATTGCGGTGGGGGTTGCGCTGTGTCTCTGGAAGGTTTGGCGTAGCCCGGTGGCCCGTTCTTCAAAATACGCTCTACTGATCCTGGGATCCCTGATGGTCAGTCCCTATGTGCTCGAATATGACCTGACCTGGCTGGCGGTATGGGGGGCCTGGTGGGGACGGGGGCTGGCGGAGAACAGTCAACCTGGGGAAAGGGGCATGATGGTGTTCTTGTGGGGGGTCCCTGCATTGATCTATGTGATGACGCACCAGAACTGGGCCTTGCCCATCGCGCAACTCTCTTTGATTGCTGCATTTTGGTGGGTTTGGAAAAGAAGCCAGGAGACCTCATTACTCGATGGCTAAAACTCACCTGCGTCTGGATCCGTCACAAACCACCCGGTTAGGTGCCGTTGGCGTGGGGGTTTTCGGAGCAATTGCCCTGTTTTTTGTGGGGTTCTCCTCGGCAGTCTCCAAAAATGGCTTCCTGATGGTTTCCGATCTGTCGGTTTACTGGGTAGCCGCCGTGATGGCACTGCAGGGCAGGGCGGGGGCGGCCTACCAGGAACCGATACTCCATGCCACATTGCTGCATTTCGTTCCCACTCTCAAAGGGAATTTCGGGTGGTTTTATCCCCCCGCCTATTATTTACTGATTCTGCCTCTGGGATTCTTCCCCCACTATTTTCCCGCCTATCTTGCATGGATTTTGCCGACCTTGGGGGCATGGGTCAAAGCCTTGAGGCGCTATTCGGTCCGGCCCTCCACCTTCTGGTTCCTGGGTTCCTTTGGCGGGGTATGGTTGAATTTTCTACATGGACAAAATGGTTTTTTGACAGCCACCTTATGTGGAGCCGCCCTTTGGTCTATGCGTAACAAATCCGGCTGGACCGGGGTTTGGATCGGGCTGTTGGTCATGAAGCCGCAACTCTGTCTGGTTTTTCCGTTTGTCCTGTTACTGAATCGGGCCTGGCGTGATCTGGCCGTGGCCGCAGCCATCGTATTGCTCAGCAATGGGATAGCAATCGCCATCCTGGGGGATTCCGTCTTCTGGGGGTGGTGGCGGGGGATGGATCTTGCCCGGCGCATGATGGAGCAGGATGGGATGGGAAGCCGTTACTGGCTCAACATGCCCACCGTGTATGCGCAGTTGCGTTTGTTCGGTGTCCCCTCAGCCACGGCCTATGGGGTTCACTGGGCGCTGGCGGTTGCCGGCTGGGGTTGGCTGGCATTGATATGGAAGCGGACCATGGACTGGCGGTGGCGTGGGACAACCGTGATCCTCGTCAGTTTGATGACCAGTCCCTATTTGATGGACTATGACCTCATCTGGTTGGGCTACGTGCTACTTTTCATGCTGGAAAACGGTCAAACCGAGGGGTGGTACCCAGGGGAGCGCTGGATGGTCTTGGTGCTTTGGATGCTTCCCGTGGCCGGCCGCTTGCTTGTTGGGGCGACCCATGTGCAGATTGCTCCCTTCATCCTGTGGATCGAAATGGGCATGATCTGGCGTCGGATTGTACGAACTGAGGCGGGTGGGCCTGAAATTTTCATTCATTGACTTCCCCCAGGCATACATGCCAAAGATTTCTATGGTGCTAACTCATCTCGTCCGCTTCGCCCACCACTATTCAATGTTGCCCTTCAGACTTGAATCCATACTTCTGAACGGGGCAGTCATAGATATAAAACCGATCGGTGGTCACCCACCTTTTGCCATGATCAATGGTTTTTTGATAAGCGAAGGGGGTGGGGGAATTCCATATCTTCGGATGCATCCCTTCTATGGAATGTAAGAGAACTAAGCCTCCCAACTGTGGATTTTCGCTGCAGATCCTTTCGACTTGCTTCTGCGTGGGTAGCCCTGAAATTTCTTCGCCCGGAAGCGGAGTGCAATAAGCATTACCTGTTGAGAATTCTACGGGATGCAAAGGTTGAAAACTTCGATAACGCTGCCAATAGTTCAATGCCGTGTCCCTGGAAAACAAGGATCCCGTTCCTTGAGAGCAGGAAAAATAGCTCGAACGACGCAGTAGAAACCAGGGAACGGTCAAATCTCCTTCCCAGTAGATGGGGTGTCTCTGCGGAAGAATTTCAGACAGGCTGGCAGGTGGAACCGAAGCCTCATCGATGCTCTTGACCCAAGAAGATCGTTGATCCCATGCCATCACCGTCCCAAGCAGTGACAGGCTGATCATTCCGGAGAAAATGCGGTCGAAAGACTTGAAGGGATACCCACCGTACGACTCTTTTCGAGTCCCTATGCACACTGATGTCAGCGCAATGAGTACGAATATGAGATCCACCAGGACAGCATGGGGCCTACCCTCTCGACTGGGTTCCTTGATGAAAACTTCCCAAAAGAAACGGGCTGTCACGGAAAATATGACCAGAAGAAAGGAAGTTATCAGCCAACGCCCCCAGAGAGGCAACGGTTCGTGAACCCATTCTTCCCATTGTTCCACCAGAAAGGCTACTGCCACGAGAGGAGTGGCCAGCAAATAAAATCCTCCGTGAAATCCCGCCAGCAGGGTCAGAAAAAAGCCTCCCAACCATAGCCATCCTGCGCTGAATCCGAAGGAAGGATAGGACAACGCAGTCAACTTTTTGGCAATGAACAGGTGGGAAATCAGACTCACCATCCACATTGCGCGCCATAACTGGGCATCCAGGATCAGGACGTTTTTGAATACATCTCCTCCCAACCAACTCAGAATGACTCCGCACGCACCAATCAGCGATGCCAACTTCAGAAACCGTCGTTCCTTGTCACTGCTCTTTTGTAGCGCCCATAGTGTCAATAACACTGTATGAACCACTGCAAACCATTCTCCTATCCCCCATTGCGCGATGAAACAATAGGAACTGCGTTGACGCACGATTTGCAGCCAGACAGGATCAAATGTCTGGGTCAGGCGAACAAAAGGCTGTATTCCTCTGGCCGCTAATACAAGAATGACCCCGCCTGCAAGCATGCCGATAAACCAGCCGATTTTCTGCCGTCCAAAAAACCATAAAAACCAGAATACGATTCCCGGAAGGGTCATCAGGGGATGAATGACCGTTCCTGCAGCCAATAAGCCCAGGGAAAAGAATATCCGTTCACGCCAAATGGCTCCCAAAGCCACAAGCGTGAGGGCTTCAGCCAATATACGCGGCGTCAGGATTGGTTCGCCGTAATGGAAAACCAAACCTGCCGAACCAGGAAATACGATGACGCCCACCATGGCAAGGTAAGCCCATCTCCCCTGAAAAATTCCTTTTGCCAAGTAGGCCAGTCCACTTACCCAGGCACATTGGGTCAAGAGTGTCAGGATGATGTGGGCGTGCGCCAGCCCCAATGAGGCGATGACTGGCCCGTAGATTTTTGAAAAAATGGAAAACTGATCCTGAGAGCCATAGGCAAAATACAGGTCGTCTGCATATCGATCGGGCCACAGAGCGTGCAACGCTTGTACTGTGTAATATTCCGAATCCCAGAGAATTCCGTTGTAAGGGCGAGTCGCCAGCCATAATACACACAGGAGCAGAACGAGATTCAGGTGCTCCAGCCTCTCCGTATAAGAGGGCCTTTTCGGGAAATCTGTGGGCACCGTCGTGATTTCCACCGCATCACCCACCGGGTATTTTTGTGGGAACATGCCGCGTTTCTATCATTTCTCCCCGAGTCGAACCATCGCATCTTTCACGGTTGGATTTTTTTTCTTCGTGATACTCCGCATCCTGATTGACTTGCCAAACATCAAACAGTCGTTTTCCGGCCATGATGTTTTTGACCGTAAGCATCGCAGTCATCATGGCATGATCCTGATTGTTGTATTTGTGCATACCATTGCGGCCCACTAAGTGCAGGGAAGGGTGAACACTCTCCAAATGCTTCCGAATGAGGTTCACGCGCGATTCATAGCCTTCATCATAAATCGGATAAGCCTTGGATTGACGGACCACGGTTCCATCTACCAGATCATCCGGTGACGCCAAACCCAACTGGATCAATTCTCTGGAAGCCAGGTCAACGAGTTCTTCATCGGAAGTTGTCCATAGGCCATCTTCCTCGAAGCAGAAATACTCCATTCCATAGCAGTTGAGCGCCGGGTCCGGCACCATGTCGGGAGACCAGGATTTGAAATTCTGAATCCTTCCCACCTTGACGCCGGGATCATGAATGTAGATCCAGTTATCATCAAACCGATGACGCTCGCGCACGATCAATGCCACCACCAGAAAATCACGGTAACGCAGACTGTTCGTAGCCTGCGTGACGAATTCTGGCAAAGCGGGTTGCAAGATCAACCCCAGGGCATGCAATGGCATACTGCTGATGACGTGGTCGCATTGGAACTTCCGTTCCTGACCTTGGCCGTCACGAGTGGTTACCTCCCAACCCACTTCAAGTCCGCTGTTTTTCAATGCCACCACGCGTTGCCCTAGAAGTACTTCCCCTCCCCTCTGCCGAATACGGTCAGTTGCTGCGGTCCACAACATTCCGGGACCTCGACGAGGATAGCGAAACTGGGTGACCAAGGTCTTGATGGTATCCTGTCGCTCTCCCATAGCCATGGCTTGGGGTAGCAGCGCATGCCAGATTGCCCTGAACAGGGACAATCCCTTGATGCGCTGAGCGGCCCAGTCTGCAGAGATCTCTGTGCATTTCATCCCCCATACTTTTTCTGTATAGGTTTTAAAAAAAATCTCGAACAATCGGCGCCCAAAACGACGTGTTACCCAGTCTTCAAAGTTCCTGGGTTCCTTCGCGGGTTGCAAGCACGCGCGCAGATAGGACAGAACACAACACAATGCCTCGCCAATCCCCAGTTTCCCGAGTGCATCAAAAGCCCTGAGTGGATAATCAAACAATTTCCCGCGATAAAAAATGCGCGACTTGCGGGGGCGCAACAAAAAATCTTCCCCCAACAACTCATCCCATAAGCGTTCGATCTCCGTGGATTTTGAGAAGAATCGATGGCCTCCGATATCAAAGCCGAATCCCTTGTACAGTACGGTTCGTGATATGCCCCCGACATAGGTTTCATCCTGTTCCAGGACCGTGACTATTGCTCCCTGAACGTCACGGGTGAGCAAATAACCGGCTGTCAATCCTGCGGGACCTGCGCCAATACATACCACTGAGACTTTTTTCAACGATTCCATCGTTCACTGGACCTCTGAGACAGACAACAACCCCGTAGATAGCGGGGTTGTGAACCAGACGCTGTATAAATTCGAGCATGATGTCAAAGCGACTGTATTTCCATCAATGACAGACCGAGCCTGACCAGATCGTAGGTTATCAAGCACTGCCCCCGGAAAAGTGCTTGGGTTCAGGACACCTGTTGGGGCGTCTTTCGGCAAGATGGTGCGCCACACCAAATCAGCATCAGGTGTTGTACTTCGAACCTGGAACTATCTGGGGATATTGTCGATCATCACTGATGCGAATACGCAGGGGGCCAGCCTATGGAGACTAGAAGTAATCGGGCTCGTTTCCTTCCTTCCATTTGATATTGCAGCCCAGGCTGGGGAATTGGTCCGTGACCTGAGGCGCATCGCTGAGGACGGCTTCCAACGCGGTGATGAGATCCTTGCCAGTGATCGGTTCAGCATTTTTTGGACGGCTGCCGTCGAACTGTCCTCGATAAACCAGGTGATGATGGCGGTCGAAGAGGAAAAAGTCGGGGGTGCAGGCGGCGCGATAGGCTTGAGCCACGGTCTGTGACTCGTCATACAGATAGGGAAAAGCGTAGCCTGCAAGGGCGCTTTCTTCCTTCATCTTTTCCGGGCTGTCCAGGGGGTAACGGGCGGCATCGTTGGCGTTGATCCCTACCACGGCCACGCCACGCTTCATGAACTCACGAGTGACCTCGGCCAGTTTTGCGCGGATATGGATGACGTAGGGGCAATGGTTGCACAGGAAGATGACCAGCAGGGGCTTCTGGGCCGCCAGGTCGGCAAGGTGCCAGAGTTTTCCATCGGCGTCCGGGAGAGAAAAGTCGGGTGCCGGAGTGTCGAGGGCGAGCATGAGGGAAGCGGTTTGTGCCATGAGGACGGTTCCTGAACAGTGAGGGCTTGGTTGTGATTATAACGAAGAACCCGTATTCCCATTGGTACACACCTATTCAGCCAATATTTGCTTGGTGTCCAGGTAGACGCGATGTCCGACCATGCGGGCTATGGCATCATCTATCTTTCCCATGAGTCACGACTGACATTCAGGTCGGCTTCAATTTCTGCGGTTGTTTGACCCCAAAGGCCACGTGCGATACCTGCGTAGGCCATCGCCGACTCTTTGCGCACCTTGCGGTTTACGGGCACCAAGGTAACAATACCGTTTGCATAAGTGACTTCAACGTTGGGTTTGATGTGCGCTGCTTCAGCAATGCGGGTGGGAATTGTAATCTGGTGTTTGAGTCTCACTCGTACCTGTGACATGGCTGGCTCCAGTCCTGGTTGGAAAATAGGAATTCATCCTAGCATTCCTACTATTCTGGTGCGAGTTCGTTTGTCGATCCCTTGGTTGATGCAGAACTGAAGCAGATCGAAAATGAGATTTCGGCGCTATTGGGCGAGGTGGCGGAATGAAAAATTCAAAGTACGAACTCTTGGGCCGGATGCAGCACCAATACCATCGGAGCCACCCTTGGCGCTTGTCACAGGGCGGTCTTTATATCCCTCATTCCTACGCGGACACGAAGCCGGACAGTCTCTCCTGGTGGGACGATGTTGGCTTTATCCTGAATAGGCGACGGGTCATCGTCTGGTGGCGGCATCCACGCCACATTTATGCAGACGCACTTGACGGTCAATCCTGGCTGGAAGCCGGGGATGGGCCGCAAGACGATTGGCTTACTGAAGGTAGCACGAAGAACTATCGGCGGGTTGGCGCGTCACGCAAAAAGATTGTGAGTTACACCAGCCGACAACCCTCAGCGGAGCAAAGGCTACATTATGACCTGCTACGAGATATCCGAGATCGCCTGAAAACTGAGGGTATTGATCTTGATGTCCCGCCTTCATGGAATCTGGAGCGCCTGGCGTGGGCGATGGGCGTAAACTTGGTAGCCCCCCTGGAAGTGCGTAATGAGAGCGAGTTGGCTTCGGTTGCTCTGTTGGCTCGCCGGCTGATTCTGGGACAAACTACGCTGGAAACTGAATTTCCGGAATATTGTTACAGTCGTACTGACTGGCTTCGTGAACAAGGAGGGAAGGAATGAGCAATCTGATTTCTTCAGCGCCTGAGTACAGTGCAGTCCATTCCGAAATCGTCAGGCTACTGGATGCACTACATCCGCCTGATATGCCGCACACGCTTCGCCAAAGGGCGTGAATTCCACGAAGTCGAAGCACTGCGTGGCGGCAGGCGCGATCGATAACGAAGAAACCACATTCTTACAGGTGCGATTCCTGATCGGGATGCTGTCTATACTGGCGGTCATGGACACTGCCCTGAAAATCCTGCGTGAGACTTTTGGATACACGGAATTTCGTGGATTCCAGGAGGAAGTGATCGAGCATGTCCGTGGGGGAGAGCATGCGCTGGTTCTGATGCCCACCGGCGGGGGCAAATCCCTATGCCATACCGGGTTCCCGTACCAGTTTTTTCATGGTCAGGCGTTTGAACATTTGCCGACAACTGAGCATTGACGTCAATCAGTTGCGCAAGATATGAGGTGCAGAAATCTGCATAAGGAGCGTGGGGATGAGGACAACGCTGGATATCGATGATGATTTACTGATGCGGGCCAAGCAGTTCGCTGCTGGAAAGCGTACCAGTTTGACCCGCCTGATCGAGGAAGGCTTGTCGTTGCGCTTGCAGGCGGCACAGGCAGTTACGTCCGGCAGGGCACGATGCGCTTTGCCGGTTTATGCCGGACAGGGCGGATTACAGTCGACGATCGGGAATACTTTGAGTCACCGTGCTCTGCTGGATGCGATCGATGAGGCGGATGCTGTTCGATGACGCCGGATGTAAATATTCTTGTGGCAGCTTGCCGTCAGGATCACCCACACCATGAGCGGGCGCTGGACTGGCTTGAAGAGGCTATCGCCAGCAGTAGCGGAAGATCATTGGTCAACCTGCCCATGGCGGTTTCCGGATTTTTGCGCCTGGTGACATTTGATAAGGATTTTCGCAAGTTGTTGAAGCCCGGTTCTGTGACAGTGCTGAAATGCTAGCCCGTCTAATGAAGGCGCGGGGTTGGGAGAGTCTGAGATTCGTCGCTACCTGTCCGCGCAGCAAGATTTCCGAATCAGTGATTCGGGGTACTGTCTATACGGGCAGTCATGGATCCTGCCCTTAAAATCCTGCGCGAGACTTTTGGATACACGGAATTTCGTGGATTCCAGGAGGAAGTGATCGAGCATGTCCGTGGGGGAGAGCATGCGCTGGTTCTGATGCCCACCGGCGGGGGCAAATCCCTGTGCTATCAGATTCCCGGATTGCTACGGACGGGCGTGACCCTGGTCGTTTCTCCTCTCATCGCCCTGATGCAGGATCAGGTTCAGGCACTCAGGAAGCGCGGCATCGCTGCGGCATGCCTCAACTCGTCCCAACCCGAGGGAGAGGCAAGGGATGTTCAACATGCCCTGCGGGCTCATGAACTGAAATTTCTCTATCTGGCACCCGAGCGTTTGGTTCAGCGCCATTTTCAATCCATTCTGAAGGCGTTGTACGATAGGCGGCAGGTGGCGTTGTTTGCCATCGATGAATGTCATTGCATTGCCGAATGGGGACATGATTTTCGTCCTGAATATCGACAGTTGACGGTGTTGGCGGATCGGTACCCGGAGGTTCCACGGATTGCCGTCACGGCAACGGCCGATGTTCATACCCGTCGGGAAATATGCGAGTCCCTGAAACTGGGCGAGGCACGGTGTTTTGTCAGCAGTTTCGACCGGCCCAATCTGCATTACTGTGCGACGGAACGGAAGGCGGTCGTGCCTCAGGTGGAAAATTTTCTTCAGCGGCATTGTGGGCAAGGGGGGATTGTGTACTGTCCTACCCGCCGCATGGTGGAAAGTCTTGCCATGCGGCTACAAACTTCCGGTTGGCCTTGCCTGCTCTATCATGCAGGATTGAGTCCGGTCGTCCGGGAGCGGGCACAGAATCAATTTCTACAGTCATCAGAATGGGTGATGATTGCAACGACTGCCTTTGGTATGGGGGTGGACAAGCCTGACATTCGTTTTGTGATCCATCTGGCGTCCCCCCGTTCTCTCGAAGGGTATTATCAGGAAACCGGGAGGGCCGGACGGGATGGACGGGTGTCCGAGGTATTGTTGCTCCATCATCCCGAGGACCTGTCCCTTTTCCGTGATCGAGGTGCGGGAACTGGAAATTCATTGCATCGCCGTGTATTGCAACGAAAGTGCGAAGCGGTGGAGAGTTTCATTCGTACTCGACGATGCCGGCGACAAGTCTTGCTGGAATATTTTGGCGAAAGCCATGAGGGCAATTGTGGGACGTGTAATGTCTGTAACTCCGCTTATCGGGATTGGTCGGGTTCTTTCAGGCGTCTTTCGACGGTTTTGTTTGCGCCTTCCCGACGGTAAAGATCAGTCAGCCAGCAATAAATCTGTCTTCATAGTAATACGCCCTGCATGTGCGCGATGGCCCGATTATACGTCCCCTGTCTGCCCATCAAATCCAAGGCCTCCCCAGAACGGGCATTGACAACTCGAGGGGCACGCGGCACCCTAATGCTCTTATTCGTTACGCCGCCTCGAGGAGATTCCATGCCGACTTACCGTTCACGTACCACGACCCAGGGCCGCAACATGGCGGGAGCGCGCGCGCTGTGGCGCGCCACCGGCATGAAGGATGGCGATTTCGAGAAGCCGATCATCGCCGTCGTCAATTCGTTCACGCAGTTCGTGCCGGGGCATGTGCACCTGAAGGACCTGGGCCAGTTGGTGGCGCGCGAGATCGAAGCGGCCGGGGGCGTCGCGAAGGAATTCAACACGATCGCCGTCGATGACGGCATTGCGATGGGGCATGGCGGCATGCTGTACTCGCTGCCGTCGCGCGACCTGATCGCCGACTCCGTCGAGTACATGGTCAACGCGCACTGCGCCGATGCGATGGTGTGCATCTCGAACTGCGACAAGATCACCCCCGGCATGCTGATGGCTGCGATGCGCCTCAATATCCCGGTGGTGTTCGTGTCCGGTGGTCCCATGGAGGCGGGCAAGGTGGTCAAGGTGGTCAACAATGAGAAAAAGATCATCAAGCTCGACCTGATCGACGCGATGATCAAGGCAGGAGACTCCACGGTGTCCGATGGGGATGTGGCGGAAGTGGAGCGCTCTGCGTGCCCTACCTGCGGTTCCTGCTCCGGCATGTTCACGGCAAACTCGATGAACTGCCTGACCGAGGCACTGGGCCTCTCGTTGCCGGGAAACGGTACGATCGTGGCCACGCACGCGGACCGCAAGGAACTGTTCCTGCGCGCAGGCCGGTTGATCGTCGAACTGGCCAAGCGCTACTACGAGCAGGACGATGACTCCGTCCTGCCGCGCAGCATCGCCAGCAAGGCAGCATTCGAGAATGCGATGGCGCTGGACGTTTCGATGGGCGGCTCCACCAATACGGTGCTGCACCTGCTGGCCGCCGCGCACGAAGCACAACTGGAATTCACGATGGCCGACATCGACCGAATCTCGCGCAACGTGCCGTGCCTGTGCAAGGTGGCGCCGATGACGGACAAATTCCATATCGAAGACGTGCACCGCGCCGGCGGCATCATCGCGATCCTGGGCGAACTGGCACGCGCCGGTCTGCTGGATA
Source organism: Pseudomonadota bacterium (assembly GCA_021832305.1). Taxonomy (GTDB): domain Bacteria; phylum Pseudomonadota; class Gammaproteobacteria; order Burkholderiales; family Ferrovaceae; genus Ferrovum. The sequence continues at coordinate 66,015 of JAKBLB010000007.1, forward strand.
CATCACTGCCGACGGTGCACAGCCCGACGCTGGGTGCGGCGATCGAAAAGTACGACATCCGCCGCAGCGACGACCCGGCGGTGCATCGACTGTTTCGCGCTGCGCCGGGCGGCGTGTCGACGCAGGTGGCGTTCTCGCAGTCCGAGCGTTACGAGCAGAACGACCTCGATCGTAGCACCGGGTGCATTCGTGACCGCGCGCACGCGTATTCGAAGGATGGCGGCCTCGCCGTTCTGTATGGGAATATCGCGGAGAAAGGCTGCATCGTGAAAACGGCCGGCGTGGACGAAAGTATCCTGAAGTTCTCCGGCAAGGCGCGCGTGTTCGAAAGCCAGGATGCGGCGGTGGAAGCGATCCTTGGCGATACCGTGCATGCGGGCGATGTCGTCATCATCCGCTATGAAGGCCCGAAAGGCGGTCCGGGCATGCAGGAGATGCTGTACCCCACGTCGTACATCAAGTCGAAGGGACTCGGCAAGGCCTGTGCGCTGTTCACGGACGGCCGCTTTTCCGGCGGCTCCTCCGGCCTAGTGATCGGCCACGCCTCGCCGGAAGCGGCGGAAGGCGGCGCGATCGGCCTGGTGGAAGAAGGCGACATGATCGACATCGACATTCCGTCCCGCATGATCGACCTGCGCGTCACCGCCGAAGACTTGGCGCACCGCCGCGCTTTGATGGAAGCGCGTGGTCACGACGCATGGCAGCCGGTGAACCGCGTGCGCCACGTCTCTCAGGCGCTACGAGCCTACGCCGCGCTGACCACCTCCGCCGACCGCGGCGCAGTGCGCGACCTGTCGCAACTGAAGCGCTGACGACCTTTCATGTCACGGGACGTCTGAGACGGTACCCAGGATGCGAATTGACACAATTTGCTCCGATAACTGGACTAGAATGGCCCATCGAGGTCAGTTCTGTCGAGCGGGGCAGTGGAGACCTCTGTCAAGGGAGAATCGGGAATGAAGATCGGAATGATGGGGTTGGGCAAGATGGGGGGAAATATGGCGACCCGATTGGCGCGCGCCGGGGTGACCGTGGTGGGCTATGATCATTCGCCCGAAGTGGTCCGTTCCTGGGTGGCATCCGCAGGCATTGTGGGAGCCGAGTCGGTGGAAGCCTTGATTGCCGCGCTTCCTGCACCCCGGGTGATCTGGCTGATGTTGCCCAGCGGTGCCATTACCGAAGAACAACTGGTGGGATTGAGCCAGCGCCTTGCGCCGGACGATGTGGTGGTGGATGGAGGCAATTCCAACTATCACGACAGCGAGCGGCGAGCGGCATTGTTGGCCGAGAAGGGCATCGGTTTCATGGATGCCGGCACCTCCGGCGGGGTGTGGGGGTTGGAAAACGGCTATTGCCTGATGGTGGGGGGGACTCCGGAAGTCGCTCGGAAGGTGCGCCCTTTTCTCGAAATTCTGGCGCCTCATCCCGAGCGGGGTTGGGCCCATGTGGGACCGGTGGGCGCGGGACACTATGTCAAAATGATCCACAACGGCATCGAGTACGGCATGATGCAGTCCCTGGCGGAAGGGTTGGCCCTGCTGCAGGGGAAAACGGCTTTTGATCTCGATTTGGCCCAGATCACCGATCTTTGGGGGGAGGGGTCCGTGGTTCGGAGTTGGTTGCTCGAACTGACGGCGGATGCTCTGCGCAAGGGTGTGGACTGGAATCAGATGGCGGCGGTGGTGGCCGATTCCGGGGAAGGGCGATGGACGGCCATCGAGGCCATCGAACAGGGTGTGCCCGCACCAGTGCTCAGTCTCGCCCTGCATCTGCGTTTTCAGAGCCAGGATCGGGAGGCACTGACCTTCAAACTGCTCTCGGTGATGCGCCACGCCTTTGGTGGGCATGCCATTCAAGCCAGCGGGCAGTGAACAGGAGCGGCTCATGAAGGAACTCGAACCGACCACAGTGGTGATTTTTGGGGCTGCGGGCAATCTGGCGCAGCATAAATTGATTCCGGCCCTGTTCCAGTTGGAGCGCCTGGGACGTTTGCCCGCGTCGCTGACGCTTCTGGGGCTGAGTCTCGAAGAGGTCAGTCAGGACTCCTGGCGCGCCAAGATCCAGCAACTGTTTCCTCAGGAAAAGGACGCATCGATCGAACGGTTTCTGGCCCGCTGGCATTATCAACGCATCGATCCCGGTGATTCCGCTTCCTATCAGGCGCTTCAGACCACATTGAAGGATGAGGGGGTATTCCCCTCCAATCACGTGTTCTACATGGCGGTGCGTCCGGCGGATTATCCGGGCATCATCGACCAGTTGGGCACCCAGGGCTTGTTGCAGGAAAAGAATGGCTGGCGCCGGGTGGTGATCGAGAAGCCCTTCGGCTATGACCTGCTGAGCGCCGAGACCCTGCAAGCCGGATTATACCGGCACTTGCAGGAACATCAGATCTACCGCATCGACCATTATCTGGGCAAGGGAACGGTTCAGAACGTTCTGGTGTTCCGGTTTGCCAATGTTCTGCTCGAACCCCTGTGGAATCACCATCACATCGACCATGTGCAGATCACTCACTCGGAGACCCAGGGTATCGAGGGACGCGCCGATTATTATGAAGGGGCGGGTGCCCTGCGCGACATGATCCAGAGTCACCTGTTGCAGGTGCTGACCCTGGTGGCGATGGAACCGCCTGTTTCGCTGGAGGCAGAGCATCTGCGGGACGAAAAGGTCAAGGTTTTGCAGTCGATTCGTGCCATTCCCCCCAACGCCGTGCATGCCCATGCTTTTCGCGCCCAATATATCGGGGGAGCGGTCCATGGCGAAACCGTTCCGGGATATCGAGAAGAGCCCGGAGTGGCCTCCGACAGTACCACTGAAACCTACGCGGCCATGAAACTGTATATCGATAACTGGCGCTGGGCTGGCGTGCCGTTTTATCTGCGCACCGGAAAACGGCTGGCCGAAAACAGTTCGGCGGTTTACATCCGGTTCAAGACACCGCCCCAGGATCTGTTGCGGGGCGTACGGTCGGGACCGGCACAGCCCAACTGGATCATGATGGGCATTCAGCCGGACGAATGTTTGCGTGTGGAGATGCAGGTCCGCATGCCGGGACTCGAGTTGCAGACCCGCACCCTGAGTCTGGACGCCACCTATCGGCAAGGCGATGAAACCGATTACAGCGCCTATGAAGAATTGTTGCTGGACGTGGTCAAGGGCGACCATTCCCTGTTTTTGCGGATCGATGAGGTGGAATCGGCCTGGAAGATCGTCGACCCGATTCTCAAGGTATGGGCCACGGAACGGGAGTTCATCCAGACCTATCCGGCGGGAACCTGGGGCCCCCGAGGGACTTACCGTCTCTTCGCGCACGAAGATCAATTCTGGCGTCACGGTCTCGATCCGTCGGGAGCCGATCTGCACCCTTTCTGAGGCAGCGATCCCCATGCGGACCTTTCTTTGGAAAGACCATGGTCGGGTTCACCTGTACCCTGATCCGGAGTCTCTTGCATTGGGCGCTACGGAGCATCTGGTACAGATTCTCCGGACGGGTCTGGCGCAGGCCCCCCGCTTTCATTGGGTGCTGGCGGGCGGCAAAACGCCCGCCGCCTGTTATCGTCAGATGACCCGGGAAACTTTGGATTGGTCGCGTCTGGACTTGTCCCTGGGTGATGAACGGTGCCTTCCCGCAGGCCATCCGGAGCGCAACGATACCTTGATTCGAAATACCCTGCTCCAGGCCGAAGGACCCCGTTTGGCCCACTTCGAGCCCATGCGGGCGGAATGGGGGGCCGAGGTCGCCAGCGCCCATCATGCCAAGGTGTTGGAGACGTTGGGACCCATCGATCTGGTGATGCTGGGAATGGGCGAAGACGGCCACACGGCGAGTCTGTTTCCGGGGCATGCCAGCCTGTCGTCCCAAGCTCCGGTGGTGCCCGAGTTTTCAGCGCCCAAACCTCCCCCGGAACGAATTTCATTGGGTTTGACCCTGTTGCAGAAAGCCCGTCAACGGGTTTTTCTGGTGAGCGGGGAGAGTAAACGCGCCATCCTGCAGGCGCTCGATCGGGGGCAGTGCCCACCGGTTGGGCTGGTGGGTGCCGGCGATTGGTTCATCGATCAGGACGCGTGGTTCGAACGTCAGTAAAAACTGCGGGTCATTCGTTGACCGGGCGACTGCCATAATCCAGGGTCAGGGCGCTTTCGCCGAAACGTGCGCGGAACAGATCCCATAGGGTTTCATCCAGTTGAAGGTCGGGCAGGCGGAAGGAAGCCTCCACTTCGGGATGGCGGTAGCGCAGAACAAAAGCGCAGGGACCGGGCTGGAAGGAAGGGCGCAGTTCCTTCAGGAGAGAGAGGATTTTTGTGCTCTGGTCCCGGGAAACCTCCAGGGTGACCTGACGCGCAAAGCGGGTCTGAGCCTGAGGCAGGGACAGAACCTGTTCGGCGGTGAGTCGGACCCCCTGGGTGAAATTGTCCAGGGTCGCCTTGCCCTCCACCACCAGTAACCGGTCTTCCTTCAGCAGGGGACGCACCTGATCAAACAATTCGCTGAATACGGTGATCTCCAGGCGGGCCGAGCCATCGTCCAGCATGACCATCCCCATGCGCCCGCGCCGGGTCTGCTGGACCCGACTTTGCACCACGATTCCGGCCACTCGAATCAACTCGGCACGGGGGGCCAACTGCTCCAGCGGAGTCAATCCCCAGTGCTGCAGTTGAGGGCGGTAGTGCGTAAACGGGTGACCACTGAAGTAATAGCCCAGTACGGATTTTTCCTGGGTCAATTGTTCGTTGGGTGACCATTCGGGATAAGGCGGTAGGGGAGGGTCATTCGATGCCGGTTCTGCCAGCGCATCGAACAGACCTTCTTGCTGGGCATGGCGCTGGGCCTGTTCGCCATGGTTGAGGGCGGATTCCACGGCATTGAGGGCGGCAGCCCGGTTGGGGTGCAGGGTATCGAAGGCCCCTGCCTTGATCAGGGCTTCGATGACCCGGCGATTGACGCTGCGTTTGTCCGTCCGGCGGCAGAAGTCGAACAAACTCCGGTAGGGCTCGGGAGGGGTGCCACTGCGCTGCTTGAGGATTTCGAGGGCCGCCCCTTCCCCCGTGCCTTTGACCGAGCCGAGGCCATAGCGGATGGTGTTACCGCCGGCGGGACGAAAACGGTAATCCGATGTATTGACGTCCGGGGGCAGGATGACCAATCCATTCTGCCGGGCGTCGGCCACGAAGAGCGCGACCTTGTCGGTGTCGTCCAGATCGCCGGACAGGGTGGCAGCCATGAATTCGGCAGGATAATGGGTCTTGAGCCAGGCAGTCTGATAGGAAATCAGGGCATAGGCGGCCGAATGGGACTTGTTGAATCCATATTCGGCAAACTTTTCCATCAGATCGAAGAGTTGGGTGGCCAACTTGACGCTGATCCCGCGCGTGGTGGCCCCTTCGATGAAGCGGCTGCGCTGCCGACCCATTTCGGCACTGTCCTTTTTCCCCATGGCACGACGCAACAGGTCGGCGGCCCCCAGAGTATAGCCCGCCAGGATCTGGGCGATCTGCATCACCTGTTCCTGATAGACGATGACCCCGTAGGTGGGACGTAACACGGGCTCCAGAGACTGGTGGAAATACTCGGCCGTGGCATTGCCCTGTTTGCGCTGGATGAAGTCATCCACCATGCCGGACTGGAGAGGACCCGGACGATTCAAGGCCATCAGGGCTATGATGTCCTCGAAATTGTCGGGTCTGAGCCGTTTTTCCATATCCTTGGCCGTGCGCGATTCCTGCTGGAAGACGGCAGTGGTGTTGCCGCTGCCGAAGAGCGCATAGGTTTTGGGATCGTCGAGGGGAATCTGTTCCACCGTGAAGTGCCGTTCCTCGGGGGTATGTGCCCGTTCCCGGATATGACGTACCGCCCAGTCGAGGATGGTGAGGGTGCGCAATCCCAGAAAGTCGAACTTGACCAGGCCGACTTTTTCCACATCGTCCTTGTCGTATTGGCTGACCACGGCTTCCGAACCTTCGGGCTGGTAGAGCGGGGTGAAGTCGGTCAGTTTGCCAGGGGCGATCAAGACGCCTCCCGCGTGCATGCCGACGTTGCGCGTGAGACCTTCCAGCGATTCGGCCAGGGTCAACAATTCCGCCACCTCTTCTTCCTGGGCGGCGCGCTGGTTGATCTGGGGTTCCTGTTCCCGGGCCTTGGTCAGGGTCATGCCAATTTCGAAAGGGATCAACTTGGCCAGTTGGTCCACAAAGTTGTAGGGCAGATCCAGCACCCGTCCGACATCCCGGATCACGGCCTTGGCCGCCATGGTGCCGAAGGTGGCGATCTGGGCGACAGAATCCCGTCCATAGCGTTCCCGGACATAGTCGATGACCCGGTCCCGTCCATCCTGACAGAAATCGATATCGAAGTCGGGCATGGAGACCCGTTCCGGGTTGAGGAAGCGTTCGAAGAGCAGGTCATAGCGCAAGGGGTCGATGTCGGTGATCCCCAGGCTGAAGGCGACCAGTGATCCCGCGCCCGATCCCCGTCCCGGGCCCACCGGCACGCCATGGTGTTTGGACCAGTTGATAAAGTCCGCCACGATCAGGAAATAACCGGAAAATCCCATCTGAACGATGGTCTGGCACTCAAAATCCAGACGTTCCCGATAGGTGGCGGTTTCCTTTTGGCGCAGGGTTTCATCGGGATACAGTTGTGTCAGGCGCTGTTCCAGACCCGCCTGGGCTTGCTGGCGCAGAAAATCGTCGAGGGTGATCCCGGCAGGGGTGGGGAAATCAGGAAGTCGGGGCTTCCCCAGCGTCAATTCCAGGGAACAGCGGCGTGCGATCTCCACCGAGTTGGCGAGGGCTGCCGGAAGGTCACGAAACAATTCGGCCATTTCATCCGGAGACTTGAAATACTGTTCCGGGGTAAATAGGCGTGGGCGTTTCGGATCTGCCAGCAAGCGACCTTCCGCGATGCATACGCGGGCTTCATGGGCCTTGAAATCCTCCCGTGCGGGAAACTGGATGGGGTGAGTGGCGACCACGGGAATATCCAGTTCTGCAGCCAGTTGAACCGTGGGCTCGCAGAGACGGTCGCACGCCGGGTCGCCGATCCGCTGGAGTTCCAGGTAGTAATCATCTCCCCAGCGAGTTTTCCAGGCCAGGGCCCGTTCGCGGGCCAGGTTCCACTGTCCCGCGCTCAGCGCTTGACCCACATCGCCCCGGTCCGCGCCTGAGAGGATGAGAAGCCCTTCTTTTTCCTGGGTCAGCAGGGCGAGGGGTACATGGGCGATGCCCTGTATCTGATGTTCACGCCAGGCTGCCGACAGCAGGCGACAGAGTGCGTGATAACCGGCGAGCGAGCGAGCCAGCAGGACGACCCGGAAAGGATGGGGGTAACTTTCGTCGGGGGCAATCCAGACTTCCGCGCCGGCAATGGGTTTGAGGCCGGCCTTGCGGGCCTGCAGATAGAAACGAACCCAGCCGAACAGATTGTTGAGATCGGTCAGGGCCAGTGCCCCCATGTTCATGGAGCGTGCCAGTTCCACGGCTTCGTCGATGCGTACCAGGCCGTCGGAAATGGAGAATTCGCTGTGCAGGCGCAGATGGATGAAAGGGGGCGCGCTCACGAACGGCGTACTCGAAAGAAAGTGCGGAGCAATTCGGCCGAGGCTTCGGCGCAGACGCCTCCGAGGACCCGGGTATGGTGGTTGAGACGAGGCTCGGAGAAGAGGTCCACCACGCTGCCGCAGGCTCCGGTCTTGGGGTCGGCGGTCCCATAGACCACGCGTTCGAGACGGGCGTGTTGAATGACTCCGGCGCACATGCAACAGGGTTCGAGGGTGACGTACAGGGTGCATTCCGGCAGGCGATAATTATTCAGGGTGCGCGCGGCCATGCGGATGGCCTGCATTTCCGCATGAGCACTGGGGTCACAGGTACTCAGGGGGGAATTATGTCCGTATCCGAGAATTTTTCCCCCATGGACCAGAAGGGCACCGACGGGCACTTCCCCGGCCAAGGCACCCTGCCGGGCCAGGTTTAGCGCTTCGCGCATGAAGGCTTCGTCTTCATTCATCATTACTGGGACAACGGTGGGTTCACCCCCACCAATTCGCCTACTTTGGCGGGGTCGGCGCGGGTGATCAGGTGCGTATAGGGCCGAATGCGGTGCCCCTTCGCCAGGGTACGGGTCACATCGGTCCAGGAGAGAGGAGGAATGTCCAGAAAACGCTCGACGTTTTCTGCGATGCGCGGGAGGATGGGACTGAGGTATAGGGTGAGCAGGCGGAACAGTTCCAGCACCGTACTGCAGACCTGCTGGAGGGCGAGGGTTTGCGTTGGGTCACGCGCCAAGTCCCAGGGTTTGTGCTGGTCGACGAACTGGTTGGCGAGGTCGGCCAGTTGCATGATGTCGCGCAGTACCCGGCTGGTGTCCCGTGCTTCGTAAGCCCGGGCAATGGCCGCGGCCTGGTTCTGGAACCGGGCGACGAGGGCTGTCTGCGCAGGGGTCAGGGTCTCGGCCAGATGGCCATCGAAACGTTTGGTGATGAAACCGGCGCTGCGGCTGGCCAGATTGATGTATTTTCCGACCAGGTCACTGTTCACCCGCGCAGTGAAATCCTCGAGGTTGAGGTCGATGTCTTCCATGCTGCCATTCAACTTGGCGGCCAGATAATAGCGCAGGTAATTGGGGTCCAGGCGTTCCAGATAATGCCGGGCGGTGATGAAGGAGCCCCGGCTCTTGGACATTTTTTGACCATTGACCGTGAGAAAACCATGCACGAAAAGGCGGGTGGGGGGACGTAGCCCGGTTTGGTGCAGCACGGCGGGCCAGAACAGGGCATGGAAGTACAGGATGTCCTTGCCGATGAAATGGTAGAGTTCCCAGGGACTGTCGGCTCTCCAGGCTTCGTCAAAATTCAGCCCATGCAATTCCGCCAACTTTTTGAAGGTGCCGATGTAACCAATGGGGGCATCCAGCCACACATAGAAAAACTTGCCCGGAGCATCCGGGATTTCAAATCCGAAGTAGGGAGCATCGCGCGAAATATCCCAGTCCGTGAGCCCGCTTTTGAACCATTCGTCCAATTTGTTGGCGGCTTCCTCAGGAATGGTTCCCGAACGGGTCCAGGCGCGCAGAAAGTCCTCGCACGCCGCCAGTCGCAAAAAGTGATGTTCGGACAGGCGTCGTTCGGGGGTGGCGCCAGAGAGGGCCGAATGCGGTTCGATCAGGTCCGTCGGGGCATAGGAGGTGCCACAGACCTCGCAGTTGTCGCCATATTGGTCGGGGGCCTTGCAGCGCGGACAAGTGCCCTTGATGAAGCGATCGGGCAGGAACATGGCTTCTACCGGATCATAGAATTGCTCGATGGAACGGACGGTGATCAGACCTTTCTGCTTGAGGCGCAGATACAACTCTGTGGCATAGTGCCGGGTTTCGGGTGAGTGGGTGCTGTAATAGAGGTCCTGCTCGATGTGAAACCCCCGGAAGTCTGCCAGATGCTCGGCATGGGCGAGGTCGACCATGGCCTCCGGGGTCAACCCGCGTGCCTTGGCGGCCAGCATGACGGGTGTTCCATGGGTATCATCCGCACAAAAGTAGTGAACGGTATGCCCCTGCATACGCTGAAAACGGACCCAGATATCCGTCTGGATATGTTCCACCAGATGGCCGAGGTGGATACTGCCGTTGGCGTAGGGAAGTGCGCTGGTGACGAGAAGGGTGCGAGACATGGATGATCCTGAGAAAATTGGTCCGACTACAAAAACTTCCCGAATGGGACCGATGACGATCGGCAATCCGATATTGTATCAATCCGGTGCGAGATTTTCGAGACTCATACTATAATGATTTGCTAAACCGTCCTCTCATCACCGATTCAGGAGAAAATATGTCCAATCTCGCCGTAGAAGCACGTCTTCAGGGTTTTGTCGACCCCAATACGGGTAAGCCGTTGGGCCCCAAGGCCTTGCAGGCGTTGACTCAGGACCAGGGTCACCTGAAGGTGACGGTGGCTGTGGGCTATCCCGTAGCGTCTCTCGGAGAAACCGTGATTCAGGGGTTAAGCAAGGAACTGGGCGGTGTTGAAGGCGTGACGGCGGTCACGGTCACCCTGGTCAGTCGGATCAAGGCGCATGCGGTGCAGGCAGGGCTTGCGCCGATCAGGGGGGTGCGCAACGTGATCGCCGTGGCCTCCGGCAAGGGCGGGGTGGGCAAGTCCACGACTGCCGTCAATCTGGCCCTGGCCCTGCAGGCCGAGGGTGCCCGTGTGGGCATGCTGGATGCGGATATTTATGGCCCATCCCAGCCGACCATGCTGGGTATTCAAGGAAACCCGGAAACCCATGAAGACGGGGAATCCATGAAACCGCTCATGGGGCATGGGTTACAGACCATGTCCGTGGGATTTCTGATCGACCCCGATCAGCCCATGGTATGGCGGGGTCCCATGGTGACTCAGGCGCTGGAACAACTGTTGCGCGACACCCATTGGGAGGATCTGGATTACCTGATCGTCGATATGCCGCCCGGGACGGGGGATGTCCAACTGACCTTGGCCCAAAAAGTTCCCGTCACCGGCGCGGTGATCGTGACCACGCCCCAGGACATCGCACTCCTCGATGCGCGCAAGGGATTCAAGATGTTCGAGAAGGTGGGGGTGCCCGTTCTGGGGGTGGTGGAAAATATGAGTACGCATGTCTGTTCGAACTGTGGTCACGAAGAACCCATCTTTGGCAAAGGGGGGGCCGAACGCATGTGTGCCGATTTTGGTACGGAACTGATCGGCGCGTTGCCGCTCGATATCCGCATCCGGGAACAGACTGATTCGGGAAATCCCACGGTGGTTGCCGACCCCCATGGTTCTTTGGCGCAAACCTATCGTAAAATAGCGCAACGTGTGGCCCTCAAGGTGGCGCAGCGGAGCGAGAATCCCAGCGTCAGGTTTCCCAAGATCGTGGTGCAGAACACTTGAACGGGGGAGCCTGGAGAAAGGGGAACTTTCCTGGGGTGGAGTGGTGGTTGAGGAGATCGAAATGAGTATCAAAGCGGACCGCTGGATTCGGCGTATGGCTGAAGAACACGGCATGATCGAGCCCTTTGAGCCAGGACAGGTCAAAGAGGTGAAAGGGCAACGCATCGTTTCCTACGGGACGTCCAGTTACGGCTATGATATCCGCTGTTCGGACGAATTCAAGTTGTTCACCAACATCAACTCCACCATCGTCGATCCAAAAAATTTTGATGCCAACTCCTTTGTGGATGTCAAGGCCCCGGTCTGCATCATTCCGCCCAATTCCTTCGCCCTGGCCCGAACGGTGGAGTATTTTCGCATTCCACGCACCGTCTTGACGATCTGTCTGGGAAAGTCCACCTATGCCCGATGCGGCATCATCGTCAATGTCACCCCCTTCGAGCCCGAGTGGGAAGGGTACGTCACCCTGGAATTTTCGAATACCACTCCATTACCTGCCAAAATTTACGCCAATGAGGGGGTTGCACAGGTAATCTTTTTTGAATCGGATGAGACCTGTGAAGTGTCCTACCGTGACCGGGGCGGAAAGTATCAGGGACAGAGCGGTGTCACCCTCCCCAAAATTTGAAGCATCGGGAACTGGAGATTTCCGGACTGGCCTTGTGTACAGGGACTCATCCCGCCGGGAGGAAGGATTCTTTTTTCTTTGCGGGATACGATCGTCACACCTGTAAATTTACAGTGAACTGATTTTTGCCGACCGATTCATGGTCGGTGGGTCCGGGGGGTTATTTCCCTTTGGGGCAGCAGGCTTTCTTTCCTTATAGTCAGGATTCCCGTCGCGGGAACTTTTGACGATAAATGAAAGGAGGTCATGGTAATGAGCAGGTTCGCCAAATCTTTTGCGGAAATCAATCTGGGCATGTTGTATCTGGCGCGCGAAGTATTACAGCGCGACCGGTTGCAGGGCCTCCTCAATCTTGGGTTAATCCCACCGGTGGCAGATCTGGTGTTGGAGATGTCGGCTGCCGAAATCCATCATCTGGCTCAGTCACCGGTGCTTCTGGTAGGGCTACGCTGGCGTTCGATGCGTGTCTGGGAATGTCTGGGCCAATATGCCATGGGGGCGGATGCGGCTTTGCCCCGCGCTCTGTTGCTGGGCGAAGGGGAGCGGGATCATGGCTACCAAGCGTGACCTGCAGCAGGAGATCCGGCGCTACCGACAGGCGGAACGGTTGCTCGAACTGGGGGCACGGGTACCCGTGGTTGCAGACCTGACTCATCTATCCAGTTGGTTTTTGAGAAAACTGTCTCTTGAAATCAATGGGGAGGCTCCGCGTAAGGGGCAGATTCCCAATTCGGATCAATGGTACCTGCGGCGCAAGCACCTCCTCCAGTCTTCACTGTTTTGCCAAATTTATTCCAGGGTAAAAAATCTGGTGGGGGAGGATGAGGATGGCTGCACATCACTCATGGAAGGGTACAGCCAGTGGCGTGACGTGGTTCTTTCCTGTGGTTTATCCCCCTGCCTGACACTCGATCGTGCCTGGTGGCTGGTCAAGTCCTTGGAAATGCGCCACTTGCAACAGTGCCGGTGCCAGGGGTGCCAAGGGCTCTACGTGCAACCCTGGAGCCGTTTGCGCCAGGGATACCGCTGCGAACCCTGCCGACAACGCCGACAGGTGGCCTCCGATAACGCCCGTTTGCGTTTGCCGGAGGCCAGGTCATGACTCTTTGGACCGTTCTCCCGGCATTCCGCTGTCGCTCTCTGTTGCATCCGACTCTGCACCAGATGGCCACTCGTTTTGCCGGAGAAGCCAAACTCTTCGAACGGGTGCTGCTTCCTTCCGTGGAACGCATGATCGAGTGGGTCCTGAACTTACCCTGTCCAGACGCCCTTCGACCGGGGGGCTCTCCGATCTTTCAGGGCATTCTGGCTTCCGCCCTCGAGGAATCGATCCATGCTCCCTTCTGGGTGGGCTCTTCAGGGCAGGGATGCTGCCTGGGGACCCTCGGGGTGCTGATTCGAAAGCTTCATGGAGCCATCGTATTCTGGCAGGTGACTCCTGTGGGCCAGGGGGGCAGTGAATCTCGGTGGGGCGGCTTCTCGGCGGGCTTGGCGCGTTGGTGTGCCCATCAGGGTGGCGACCGTGTCTGGCTCGAACCGCGGGGAAGTGGGGTGTCGTCCTGGCAGACCGAAGGTCATCTGGCGGGACGCATTCTGGCGGGAGAAACCTGGCTCTGGCTGGAGCAGCAAGGGGAGGAAGCGTTTTATCCCGCAGGCAGCAACGAGGTCGGAGTCCTGGAGGAAGACCGAGGAGTGGAATGGCGGGTGGCGGAGATTTTGTTGACCCGAGGTCTCTGGAATCCGTGCCAGAAACCCGGTCGAATTTGGCAGGATGCCGGCCTGTGGTATCTGCTTTGGCCCAGGGTCGGGGAAGATCTGCGGCGCGGGTTGGGCGTGGAAGGAAGTACGTTGCCCGCCGCATCCCGGGAGTTGTGTCTGCATTGGCAGGCGCGGGGCGTGCTGGGCCCTGCCCCGGCGGAAGGAATCGAGCGATGGCATCCCTTGCTGAAGCGCAGGGTCTCTGCGGTATGTCCAAGTCCGCTCTGGCAAAGGTGGATCTCGGAATGGTTTCAGGCTCACGCTTTACCCTGAAGTGGGGCAGGGGGGAGGGATACTTTCTGCAGTTTTGGGGACGCTGGGGGTTGGCGGCTTTGAGTCTCCGGTGGATTGGCCAATGGGGTGGCCTGGACAGTCCATGGTTTGCGCATCTGAGCACGCATCTTCTGATGTTGGCCAGTGCTGCGGATATGTGGCGACACCGTCTCCTGTTTCGACGAGGACATTCTGCCGCCGGCGAGATCAGCATCGACTCCCTGTTCAGGCGGACCCGAACCCCCCGGACAGCGCTTTGGCTGGGGTGGGGAGGGCCTTGGGATGCAACCCGCTTGCAACGGTATTGGGATGCCAGCATGGGGGAACCGGGTCAGTTGTCTCCGGCGCGGGAACATCATCCGGTCTGGCTCGAGAATCAGGGGCGTGGACATATGATCGTGCTGGGGGCGCCGGGGACCGGAAAAACCCAGGCTTTTCTCCTGATGGCCCTGCAGGCCTTGGCCCGTGGGGACACCGTGTTCGTATTGGATCCCAAGGGCGGAGAGTCCCTTCCTCGTTGCCTGCAAAGCGCGGCGCTTCAACGGAATCGCAGGTATCTGGGAATCGATGCCCACCGTCCCGACCAGAGCGGTTGCCTCGATATTCTGTCGGCTGGACGGGACCCTTCTGAGTTGGCCAGTCGACTATGCCAACTCTTGCCCTTCGCGGAACGCGCGACGGTGTTTGGTCAGTTTGCCTGGATGACCCTGTTTCGGATCATTGCCGCACTGCGTGGATTGGGGGACCCCCTGACTTTTTCAAGCCTGCGTTTTCATGTGGGTGACCAGGGGCGGCAACTGGTGCAGAGGTGCTGGCAGCGGTTGGGGCGGGAGCATGGGCTGAGCGTGGGCATGGACCATCTGGCCCGACACGATGCCGTGCATTACTCGAAGATGATCGTGTCCCTATTGCCCCTTCTGGAAATGCTTTCCACCGGCGTCCTGGGCGCGTTGCTGGGGGATGTTTCCGGGAGGAAACGTTTTACCCTGAACGAACTCATCGAGCAACGAGCGGTGCTGTATGTGTCGTTGGGGGCCTTATCCAATGCGCGAGTGGCTCAAATGTTGGGAACGCTGGTGTTGGGGGAATTGGCGGCTCTGGCGGGAGACCGCTACCGCGACTCCGCGGTGCAGCGGTCCACAGTGCGAATCTTCGTGGATGAAGCGGCGGAACTGTCGGGAGAAACCTTTGTGCAATTGCTCAACAAGGGGCGTGAGTGCGACATGCAGGTGACGTTGGCGGTTCAAACTTTGACCGATCTCGAAGTGGCCATGGGAGGAATGGCTCCTGCCCGCATGATGGTGGGAAATGCAGCCCATCTGCTGGTGTTTCGTACCCTGGATGCGGAATCCTGCCGAACCCTGAATGATCGGGCCGGCCGGGTCCAGATCCAGAAGCGTCAGGCGGGGGCGACGGCTCCTGCTCCCCGGCATTGGTGGCAGGGCCAGCCGCGCGCCGGCGCCACGCTGCAACGCCAGTGGCAGGAAGTTCCCCTGATTCCCGAAGGCTGGTTGACGCGTCTGGATGACCTGAATTACCTTGGATTCTTTTCCGGACAGGGGGTGGTCTGGGGTTGCCTGCCACGCCTTCGGATTCCTGGAGAGGCCGGGTGAGCAGTCATGTGGCATCCCTTGGCCGTGGAAATGATGCAGGCCCAGCAACTCTGGGGTGGACAGTGGATCCTCCAGTGGGCGCCCGGAATCGTCGGGCGTTTGGGGGACACCCCATGGGGAGTGGCAGCATTTCGCGCTTTGGCCCTGCTGCATTGGGGCGGGGGACTATATCCCGTGGCCCTGATGTGGCAGGTCGGTAGTCCTTCGTCCGCACGCGACGAATGGAACCGCTGGATGCGCGTCTGGCGTTGGCGACGTAGAACGGGATGGGGACTGCTGGGATTGGTGGGGCTGCTTTTCTGGCCGGCGATTCTTTCTCCCGCCGTGATTCCTGTGATGGTGATGGGGTTCTTCCTGTTATTCCTATAGAATGGGTCTTCCATCGGTTTGTTGATGAACAGGATGCTTTTGCGGTAGTCTGACGAGACCCCGGTCTCACCGCACCTTCGGAGAGTCGCTGTGTCCGCAGAAAGATTTCAATCCATTGCCCGTCAGACCCTGCTTCGCTTCGTTCTCTGCGCAGGGGGATTGGCCTTGCTGGTGTTTTTGGTCAGCGACGGTTTGACGTACACGGAAGGAAGCGCTTTTTTTTCTTGGGAAAGTTTGGGTTATTTGCTCAGCACGTTTGTTCTGGTGGGCGGTATTTTAACTCTTTCCATCGGCAAATGGATGCTGGAAAGCGCCCGGCGCGTGCAGGCCCTGCAAAGGGCCGTGGTTCATTTCAGTGATCAGCATCGGGTTTCCCTGGAATTTGTGCGTGCACTCGTGGAAGCACGCGCTGCGCGTCGGGATGAAATTACGGTGGTGGCGGACATTCTGGAAAGGATGGCCGACAATATGGAGCGTCATGAGAACTTGCGCGTAAGGGAAGAGGCGAAACAACATTTGTGGTCTCGAGTCTTTGACAGCAGCCTGGACGCCATTGCGATCTCGGCGCGCGATCGTCGGTTATTGACCGTGAACGAGGCTTTTCACCGAATTACTGGTTACGGTGAAGAAGAAGTGCTGGGCAATGAAATGCTGTCGAGCACGGTGAGCATTCCCAATGAAACGCCGCTGACACAAATCTGGGCGGCCGTGGAGACGAACGGGTATTGGAGCGGAGAACTGCTGGACAAGCGTAAGGATGGCACCCTGTATCCCCGTTGGCTCAGTCTCAGCGTGGTGCGCGATGCCAGTCACCAAGTGACGAACTATATTGCCGTTTTCAAGGATATTACCGAACAGAAGGAAAGTGAAGCCCGTTTCATCTATCAGGCCAACCATGATCGCCTGACGGGCTTGCCCAATCGGCACTTGTTGCAGGATCGTCTGTCCCGAGCCATTCGCCTGGCAGAACGCAATCAGAATCGCCTGGCGGTGCTTTTTCTCGATCTCGATAATTTCAAATGGGTCAATGATTCACTGGGCCATGCCACTGGGGACCAATTGCTGATTTCCGTTTCACAGCGGCTCCAGGCGGGGGTGCGCGCCTCCGATACGGTGGCCCGTCTGGGAGGAGACGAATTCGTGGTATTGCTTCAGCAGCCGACCGGTCACCAGGAATTGGCCATCATCGCGGAAAAATTGATCAAGGTCATCGAGCAGCCCATCGTCCTGGGCGGCTATGATTTTCACACCACCACGTCCATCGGTATCAGCATTTATCCGGAGGATGGGACGGATTCGGATATTCTGCTGAAACATGCTGACACGGCCATGTACGTCGCAAAGGCGAGTGGTAAATCGGGTTTTCGTTTCTTCGATCTGGAAATGAATCGTCAGGCCGTGGCTCGGGTCGAGGTGGAACGAGACCTGCGCCGCGCCATTCAGGAACAGGAATTCGAATTGTATTTCCAACCAAAATTTTGCCTGGCCACGGAAAGATTATGTGGACTGGAAGCCTTGATTCGCTGGCAACATCCACGCCGTGGACTCATCCAGCCCGACGATTTCATTCCCGTGGCGGAAGAAACCGCGTTGATCATCCCGTTGGGGGAGTGGGTCATTCGGGCAGTCTGTCGACAGGTGGTGAGTTGGAAGGATCAGGACGTGCCTTACCATCATCGGGTGGCCATCAATTTATCCCTCCTGCAAGTGGAATCTGATGCCTTTGTGGACACCGTGGAAAGGATACTGGAGGAAACGGGTGCCCCACCCCAGTTGATCGAGTTTGAATTGACCGAGAGTATGGTGTTGCGCAATCCGGGACGCTCGGCCAAAGTGCTTCAGCGTTTGCGCAGGTTGGGTATTCATCTGGCACTCGATGATTTTGGGACGGGGTATTCCAGTTTGTCCCATCTGCGCCAGTTGCCTTTGGATGCGATCAAGATCGACCGAAGTTTCATCCAGAATATCCCGAACAGCGGTGAAGACAACCAGATCGTGCGCATGATCGTGGCGTTGGGCAAATCGGCACAGATGATCGTCATTGCCGAGGGAGTGGAAACCACATTGCAAAAGGACTGTCTCAGTCACTTGGGATGTGACTTTTTACAAGGGTTTCTTTTTTCGCGGCCCATTCCTCGGCAGGAGTTGGAACTTCTGCTCCTGCGCGACAATGAGAAAAAAGCATGCCCCCCTTGTATCGGCTGCCATCAGACCTTATCTGAGTTGGTGGAATTGAAATGATCAGGAGATCGCATTCATGAAGTTACACTTTCGTCATATTTTGGTTACCTTCGCCTTGCTGCAAGGGACCTTGGCCTGGGCTGAGCCCAGTTTGGAACAGGTTTACGAAGCAACGCGCAGTGGCCGATTGGAGGAGGCGCAACAAATGATGCAGGAAGTGTTGCGCGCTCATCCCAACAGTGCCAAGGCTCATTTTACCGAAGCCGAAGTTCTGGCGCGTTCCGGTGATCTGGCAGGCGGACGGAGCGAACTGGCCCTGGCTCAGAAACTTCAGCCCGGATTGCCTTTTGCCAAGCCAAGCGCTGTGACTGAATTGAAAAACGAGCTGGATCACGGTACGGGAAACGTCACCGTTCCTGCCGGGGGAACGGGCCATACCCCCTGGGGAACGTTATGGGTGGTGGGGGGGATCGCCTTGCTGTTGGTG
>JAKBLB010000007.1:84330-110257 GCA_021832305.1 Pseudomonadota bacterium
CGCTGTGACTGAATTGAAAAACGAGCTGGATCACGGTACGGGAAACGTCACCGTTCCTGCCGGGGGAACGGGCCATACCCCCTGGGGAACGTTATGGGTGGTGGGGGGGATCGCCTTGCTGTTGGTGATTTGGCTGGTACGTCGGCAAACTGCGCAAGGTCCGATGGGCATGGGGATGTCGCCGCGTCCGGGAGGGGGTTACTACAACAACGGGATGGGTGGCGGGGTTCCTCCCTCCATGGGGCCGACGGGCGGTATGGGTGGAGGTTTGATGGGTAGTCTGGCGACCGGGGCGGCTTTGGGTGCCGGGATGGTGGCGGGTGAAGCACTGGCACACCGTCTGGTGGATGGACCGAGCGAAGGTGTCGGGTCAGCGGCCCCGAATATTTCTGACGCGCAGGGCAATAGCGATATGGGGGGGCGCGATTTTGGCATCAACGATGGGGGTTCCTGGGATTCCGGGTCAGATTCCGATTGGTCCAGTAACGATTCGGGTTCCGATTGGAGTTGATCCCAAAGTGCCGTCCCGTTCTTTTTATATATTGAAAATCCCGTGTGTGGCATGATGCACCTAGGGAACGATTTGTGTTTTTCCGACTCTTTGTGAGAGCAGAGAGTCTTTGTCCACCCCCCCCCTATAAAAAATGGAGGAGTTTTTCATGGTCGTAAACCGTAAAAAAATGATGGCGTTGCTGGCTGTAGTGGCCATGGGGTCGTCCCTTGCTGTTCTGGCCGATACCGGAACCCCTCCGTCCGCAAGTGTGCCTGCACCCGCTGCCAGCGCACCTGCACCCGTGATGCAACATAAGGCCCATCATGCCCATCATTCGGATATGTGGATGCAGCACAGTCAAGCCATGTTGCTGGATATGAAAGCGCAACTCAATCTGACGCCCGCACAGCAGGAAGGATGGAAGGCCTGGTCGAACGATGTCCTGTCCATCACGCAGGCACAAACGGAAAGAATCCGTCACTGGCGTGCGGAGCATGAAAAAAAGGCCATGGAAGAGGATCGTGCGACGGCGGATCACGCCCGTGTCTCCACGCCCGAACGCATGGCTCATGGCCTGAATCATATGCGTCTGGAGGTCGAACGCTTGCAGGACCATTTGTCGCTACTGGAAAAATTGCAAACCAGTACGCAAAAGTTTTATGACGCCCTGGATACCAATCAGAAAACCATTTTTGACCTCTACTGGCAGCAGGCCTACGCGGTCGGGAGTACGTTGGGGCACCCCATGTGTGGGCATGGCGAGGGGATGGGGATGGGGATGATGGGCCATCCACCTATGCCTCCCGCACCTCCTGCTCCTCCTGCCGAGACCAGCCACTGAACCGGGTGAGGACTCATTCCCATCCGCATCACTCATTCCGGGAGAACCTGCATGAAGGCTGACCAAAAGAAAAAGGCACCGGTTGTCCTGGCATGGGTGTTGGTCGGCGTCTTGTCCCTCGTGACTGAATCGTCCTGGGCCCGTGGGGGCGGGGGCGGTCATGGTGGCGGGGGGAGGGGCGGTGGTGCCAGGGGGGGAGGGTTCCATCAGGGGAACTGGGGTGGCGGCTGGCGTGGCGGTGGCTGGCGTGGCGGTGGCTGGCGTGGCGGTGGCTGGCGCGGTGGCGGCTGGAGAGACGGTGGTTGGCGCGGCGGCTGGAGAGACGGTGGTTGGCGGGGCGGCTGGGGAGATGGCTGGCGCGGTGGTGGTTGGGGAGAAGGCTGGGGCTGGGGCGGTTTTGGGCTTGGTCTGGGTTTGGGCTATGGGGCCTGGGCCTGGAACGACCCGCTCTTCTATGATCCGTACCCGGTAGGCTACCCTGTTTATCAGGCGCCCCCCACGGTGGTGGTCTCTGCCCCGGTTTCTCCCCAGGAAACGACCTATGTCGGACCGGAAATGCAAGGGCAGGGAAACGAGCCGCCGGAAGCGACGCACGACTGGTTCTACTGTGATTCGGCAAAGGGCTATTACCCCTACGTCGAAAGTTGCCCCGAGCCATGGCATGCCGTTCCCAGCACACCCAATGGCCCAGTCCAGCCTTGAGTGCAGGATCAGCGGAAGACGAGAACCGGAATTTTGGAGTGGGTCAGAACTTTTTGGGTCTCGCTGCCCAGTATCAACCCGGTCAGTCCGCGTCGTCCGTGGGAGGCCATCAGGATGAGGTCGCATTCCTGGGTACGCGCACATTCGATGATGCCTTCATAGGCGGAAAACTCTATGGACTTGCGGGTTTCAATGGGGATCTTCAAGGAATTGGCCAGGGTTTGGGCAACCGCGAGGTGTTGATCCGCTACGCCCTCCAACTGCTTCATGATTTCCAGTGGAGATTCCACGATGAACTCGGTGGTGGGCAGGTATTGAATGACTGCGCAGTACACCGTGACTTTGGCCTGTAAGGCTTTGGCCAGGCTCAACCCTCCCGTCAGCGCTTTATGTGAAAGTTCCGAACCATCGGTTGCAATGAGTAGATGGGCAAACATGAACGATTCTCCCTTGAGGCTTGAACGGGCGGCTTGCCCGATTCCCCATCCCTCTTCGGGGTGAGGTACACTTACGGACTTTACGAAAATTATAGCCCCTTTGGGAGATCTCATGGCCCCGGAACTTGGACATTATTCACTGATACTGGCTTTGACCCTGGCTATGGGCATGGCGACTTTTTCTCTGGTGGGTGCGCAACGCGGCGTGGCTTCATGGATCGGTTTATCGCGCCCCCTGGCCTTGACCCTGTTGCTGGCCATGGCCGTTTCCTTTGGTTGTCTGGCATGGTCCTTCGTGCACAATGATTTCTCGGTACTTTATGTGGCACAGCACTCCAACTCGAAGCTGCCGGTGCAGTATCAGTTTTCTGCCGTGTGGGGGGGACATGAAGGTTCATTGTTGTTGTGGGTGCTCTTGTTGAGCACCTGGAGTGCCGCCGTTGCCCTTTTTTCCCGCCGTCTCCCTGATCCTGTGGTGGCCCGTGCGTTGGGGGTGCTGGGTTTGGTCATCACGGGTTTTCTGCTCTTCATTCTTCTGACTTCCAATCCCTTTGATCGTCTTTTTCCGGCTGCTCTGGAAGGGCGGGATCTCAACCCGCTTTTGCAGGATCCGGGATTGGTGTACCACCCACCCATGCTGTACATGGGGTACGTGGGGTTTTCGGTGGCGTTTGCCTTTGCTTTATCCGCACTGATTTCGGGAAAACTGGATGCCACCTGGGCGCGTTGGTCCCGTCCCTGGACTTTGGCGGCCTGGGTCTTCCTGACCCTGGGGATCTGTTTTGGCTCGCGCTGGGCCTATTATGAATTGGGTTGGGGGGGGTGGTGGTTCTGGGATCCAGTGGAAAACGCCTCCTTCATGCCCTGGCTGGTGGGAACGGCCCTCATTCATTCCCTGGTGGTCACGGAAAAGCGCGGTGCCTTCAAACGGTGGACGGTATTGCTGGCCATTGCCGCTTTTTCGCTTTCGCTGGTAGGGACTTTCATCGTTCGTTCCGGGGTATTGAATTCAGTCCACGCCTTTGCTTCAGACCCCAAACGCGGGATCTTTGTTTTGCTCTTTCTCTCTCTGGTGATTGGCGGTTCCCTGACCTTGTTTGCCTTGCGCGCTCCTGCGGTGGGCGAGGGGGGACGCTTCCAATTGGTCTCCAGAGAGTCCTTCCTTCTGCTCAATAACGTCCTGCTGGCCGTGGCCGCCGCTGCCGTATTGTTGGGCACCATCTATCCCATGGTGATCGATGCCCTGGGGATGGGCAAGTTGTCTGTCGGTCCCCCATACTTCAATACCGTGTTCGTGCCGCTCATGATTCCTCTGCTGCTGATTCTGCCCATAGGGACGCTGGCGCACTGGAAACGCGCGAACTTGAAGGATATTCTGCGTGAAGTGCGGCCCGATATGGTCATCGCCCTGGTGGTGGGGATCGTGGTTCCTTTTCTGATGGGGGCGTTCAGCCTGTTGTCGGCACTGGGCATCACCATGGCGGCCTGGCTGGCCACCAGCATTGCCCGCCAGGTATGGTCCTGGCGACATCTCAAAACGATTCCGCGCTGGTTCATCGGCATGCAAACGGCCCATTTCGGCATGGCGGTTTTTGTGGTGGGTGTGACCCTGATCAAAGGCTATGAAATCGAACGGGACGTGCGCATGGGGCCGGGGGATACCCTGACGCTCAAGGGGACGACTTTCCGTCTGGTGGGGGTCGAGCCGGTGCCTGGACCCAATTACAGTGCCTTGCGTGGTGCGGTGACCTACAGCGAAAATGGCAAGGTGGAAGGATTGCTGGAACCGGAAAAAAGGACCTACTTTTCTTCGCCCATGCCCATGACCGAAGCCGCCATTCATTCCACGATTTCCCGTGATCTGTATGTTTCCCTGGGGGAACCCCTGGATAATGGGGCGTGGAGCGTGCGTATCTATTACAAGCCCTTTGTCAACTGGATCTGGGCCGGTTGCGTCCTCATGGCTCTGGGGGGTGCAGTGGCGGCGTCGGATCGCCGTTATCGCGTGCAAGTCAAGACCGCCCAGCAGGAAATGGCGGTGCCGCACGAGGTGACCGCATGACCGGAATGAATCCCGAGTCGGGCGTGCCCCAGTCTGAAACTGCAGAGATCAGGAAGCGCGCGCGTTTCAATGTCTGGTTTCTGGTTCCGCTGGGAGTCTTTGTGGGGCTGGCGTTGTTCATGGGGCTGGGCCTTCAACATGATCCTCATGAAGTGCCGTCGCCCTTTATCGGCAAGCCCGCGCCGAGTTTTCGTCTGCCGCTTCTGGAAGGCGAAGGAACTTTTTCTCCGGCAGATTACCGGGGCAAGGTTTGGATGCTCAATGTCTGGGCTTCCTGGTGCGTGTCCTGTCGTGAAGAACACCCGATTTTGCTGAAATATGCCCGTCTTCATCAGGTACCCCTGGTGGGACTGGACTACAAGGACGATCCGGACGCCGGGCGCAAGTGGGTGGATCAGTATGGAAACCCCTACACCTTGACCGCCATGGATCAGGATGGACGGGTGGGCATCGATTATGGGGTCTATGGAGTGCCTGAAACCTATGTCATCGATCGCAATGGCGTAATTCGTTACAAACAGATCGGACCGATTACGGCAGACGTCCTGCAGAAAACCCTGCTGCCCCTACTGGAGGAATTGCAGAAATGAGCGGTGTGAAATGGCACAAATACTTACCTGTCCTGCTGCTGGGATTGGGGTTGATGGGCCCATGGGGATTGTCCCACGCCGAAGAAGCCAAGCCTTTGGCTGACGATCCCGTGGTGGAAAAGCGCTTGCTGGTGATTGCCGAGGATATGCGCTGTCTGGTATGTCAGAACGAATCCCTGGCGGCATCCCAGGCCGATCTGGCCAAAGACTTGCGGCGCGAGATCCGCGATCAGATTCGTCAGGGCAAAACGGATCAGGAGGTAACGGACTATATGGTTGCCCGCTATGGAGATTTCGTGCGCTATCGTCCTCCGGTCAAGCCTTCGACCTGGGCACTCTGGTTTGGCCCTTTCATTCTCCTGCTGGGGGCGGTTGGACTTCTGGGCTGGGTGTTGCGCCGGAGGGCTCTGCAACGGTCTCCTGAAGTTCCCCTTTCTTCCGCACAAAAACAACAGATAGAGGCGCTCCTGCGCGATCAACCATGACCGTATTCATTCTGGCGAGCGGGGGATTGACCCTGCTCATCCTGTGTTATCTCGTTTTTTCCTTGATCCGACGGGGGCAGGTCAGCGACCATCGCAAGGCGCTCAATGCAGCCGTCTATCGTGACCAGTTGCAGGAGTTGGCGGCTGAGAAGGCTGACGGCAGTTTGGCCGATCAGGATTATGACCAGGCGCGCGAAGAGGTGGAACGCCGTTTGCTGGAGGATACGGCGGTCACGCCGGAAGTGACTGATCGGGTGCATGGCCGTAAGACGGCACTGCTGCTCCTGGCGCTGATTCCGCTAGCCAGCATCGGCATGTATCTTTGGCGCGGGCACCCCGAAGCCCTCGATCTTCAGTCGGCAGAAGTGTCAGCCCCGGCGCAGCAAGTGACTCCCGCCAAGATCAATGAGATGGTCAAGGCTCTGGCCGAGAAGTTGGCCAAGAATCCCGACAATCCCCAGGGCTGGGCCATGCTTGGACGTTCCTATATGAATTTGGACAAACCGGGAGAGGCAGTCAAGGCTTTTGGTCACCTGAAGAAAGAAATGGCCAATGATCCGGAACTGATGGTGGATTATGCCGAGGCGTTGGCTGCGGATGCTCAGGTGCGGGGCGATGACAAACAGATGATCGAGTCCAATGTCTGGGTCATGAACGCCCTCAAACTGGAACCGGGTAATGGCAAAGGGCTCTTCATGGCGGGGAGTTTTGCTGTCATTACTCAGCAATACGCTCAAGCGGTAGCATACTGGAGCAAGTTGATGCCCCTGCTGGATCCGGGTTCTCAGGATTCCTCCTTTGTGCTGGAACAACTCAACAAGGCGCGGGCCCAACTCAAGTTGGCACCCGTGACGGCAGATTCCTTTGCCGGGCCGGAAGGACCCGTCAAGCCCCAGGCTCAAAAAGGGGCCGCAGCCAGCAGCATCAGTGGCGAAGTGACGTTGGATCCGGCGCTCAAGGACAAGATTACACCAGGAGAAACCTTGTTCATCTTTGCCAAGGCAGTGCAAGGCCCCCCCATGCCTCTGGCAGTGATCCGTACCTCGGTAGGATCCTGGCCACTCAAATTCCAGTTGACCGATGCCCAGGCGATGAGTCCCCAGTTCAACCTGTCATCGGTGGATCTGGTGCGGGTGGAAGTGCGCGTGACGCAATCCGGCAATCCCATGCCTTCAAGCGGCGACCTGTTTGGAGCGACCTTGCCGCTGAAACCGGGAGCGCACGGGGTGGAACTGGTCATCAACCAAGTGCAACCCTGAGCACGGGAACCGTCATGCTTGCCGTGGCACAACTGACCTGTCAGCGTGGCGCACGAACCCTTTTTTCAGGGCTTTCCTTCACGCTGCCGGAGCGGCAATGGATACAGATTCAGGGGGCCAATGGGGCCGGAAAAACCACTTTGCTGCGGGTTTTGGCGGGCCTCGTTCAACCTCAGGAAGGAACTCTGACCTGGCAGGGTCTGGCCGTACAGGAGTGCCGTGCCGAATGGCAGCGCGCCCTGCTCTACCTGGGTCATCATGCGGCCCTCAAGGAAGAGTTGACCCCGCTGGAAAACCTGCGTTTCAGTCTTGGGCTTGAAGCCATGCCAGCGGATGAAGCAGTTTTGATGAACGCACTGCATCGTTTTGGGTTGCAGGAGCGGGAGCATCTTCCGGTCCGCTACCTTTCTGCGGGGCAACGGCGGCGCGTTTTGCTGGCGCGTTTGCTCATCCGTCCGGCGCAGGTCTGGATTCTTGACGAACCCTATACGGCGCTCGATGTTCACGCGACCCAATTTCTTTCTGCGGTCATCGAGGATCATCTGGAACAGGGAGGCAGCGCGATACTCACCAGCCATCAAACCCTGGGTTTGCGCCCAGGTATGAGCATTGCGTTATGATGACGGGGTTCTGGACCTCGATGAGGCGCGACCTGGTGCTGGCGACCCGGCACAAGAGCGAGTGGCTGACGGCCTTGTTCTTTTTCGTCATGGTCACCAACCTGCTGCCCCTGGGGGTTGGGCCGGAGGTGTCTCTCCTGCGTAAAATTGCGCCGGGAGTCTTGTGGATAGGGGCACTGCTCTCCACTCTATTGGGGCTGCAGCGTTTGTTTTCTTCTGATCATGGCGATGGGACCCTGGAACAAATGGCTCTTTCTCCAGTGCCCCTGGCCTGGTTGGTGGCGGGGAAAATGGTGACACACTGGCTGGTCTGTGGTCTGCCCGTCGTACTCATGGCTCCCCTGTTGGGCATCCAGTTTGACCTGCCAACTCGTTCCCTGGGTATCCTGGTCTTGTCACTTCTGCTCGGAACGCCCATCCTGTCGGCGGTGGGGGCATTGGGAGCGGCACTGACCCTGGGTCTGCGGGGCGGGGGGGCCCTCTTGTCTTTGCTCATTCTGCCGTTGTACATTCCTGCCTTGATCTTTGGCGCAGGAGCCGTGGAAGCGGATCTGGCCGGCATCAGCCCGCAGGGGCATTTATCCTTGCTGGGGGCCTTGCTGGTTCTGAGCGTATTTTTTTCTCCCTGGGTGACATCCCTGGCGTTACGTATTGCACTGGAGTAAGGTTTCCCATGAGCAACTCGGTCATCAACTGGTTCAAGTATGCCTCTCCCGCCACTTTTTATCCTCTGGCAGGGCGTCTGGTTCCCTGGTTTTCCGGGCTGGCGGTTCTATTGATCGCCTGGGGACTGTGGATCGGTCTGTTTGTGGCACCCACCGATGCGCAGCAGAGCGAGGGGTACCGCATCATTTTTGTCCATGTGCCTGCCAGTTGGTTGTCCATGTTCATTTATTGTGTCATGGCGTTCTGGTCCGCCCTGGGCTTGGCTTTCAATACCCGTTTGTCTGGTATGTTGACCGCAGCGCTGGCGCCCACCGGCGCTCTTTTCGCCTTTCTTTCCTTGTGGACCGGCGCTCTCTGGGGTAAACCCATGTGGGGGGCCTGGTGGGTTTGGGATGCACGCCTTACATCACAGTTGATCCTGTTTTTTCTGTATCTGGGCTTCATTGCCCTGCAGTCGGCCATCGATGACCCGCGTCGGGCTGACCGGGCAGGGGCATTGCTGGCTTTGGTCGGGGTGGTCAATATCCCGATCATCTATTTTTCGGTGCAATGGTGGAATACCCTGCATCAGGGCGCTTCGGTATCCCTGACCAAGGCGCCCAGCATGGCGCATATCATGCTGGAAGGCATGTTGATCATGGCATTGGGGTTCTGGTCCTATGCCATTGCTGTGGTCCTGACGAGGGTCCGGTGTATCATTCTGGAACGGGAGTTGACGAGCGAATGGGTGAAACGTAATGCAGTGGACTAGTATGCAGGATTTTCTGACCATGCGCGGGTATGGTCTTTATGTATGGGGCAGTTTTGGGGCCTGTGCTCTGGGTATGCTGATCGAGCCCCTGTGGGTGCGCCAGCGTTTGCGTACCATTCAGTCTCGTTTGCCCAAGCGGGAGTTGAACGGATGAAACCTCGTCACAAACGTCTGGCGCTGATTCTTGGGGCGGTGGTGGTGCTCGGGGTGGCCGTGGCTCTGGTACTCAATGCGTTTCGCAGTAATCTGGTTTTTTTCTATACGCCCACTCAGATTGTGCGTGGTGAAGCGCCGAAAGACCGGGCTTTTCGCATTGGCGGGCTGGTCAAGGCAGGGTCTTTGCAGCGGCATGACCTCGTGGCCCATTTCATCGTCACGGATACCGTCAATGAAATTGAAGTTTCTTACCGGGGAATCCTGCCTGACTTGTTCAAGGAAGGACGCGGTGTAGTGGCGGAAGGAAAGTTGGGCAACGGTCAGTTTGTGGCCAGCGAAGTATTGGCCAAGCATGATGAGAACTACATGCCGCCCGAGGCCAAGGCTGCCGTAGATCAGGCACAAAAAACGGCCAGAACTTTGCAAAAGTAATTCAGTCGAGGTGGTATTGCTGGGCAAACATGACCAATGCAGCGCGGCCATGGAGGTGTAACTTTTGATAGATACGGGAGAGTCGGTTGCGCAAGGTGGACTCCTGAATGCCCAGCCACTCGCCCAGAGCCAGTGCTTTGGCTTCCGGGTGATGAACGATCAAACGAATCAGTTCCTTTTCCTTGATACTCAGGCCATGAATTCCGGATGGATTTTTATTGGACTTTTGAGTCATGAATGAGAAAGCCTTGGTGAGAAGACGTTCGCGCATGCGTGCCGGCACCCAGAGATGTTGCTGGGAAACGGCATGGAGCGCTCCCAGAATGGAGCCAAGAGGCTCGGAGGTGTGGACGATTCCCAAAACCCCTTGTTGGATTTGCACCTCCAGCCCCTTGAGTTCGTCAGACTGGGTCAACAGGATCAGTTCGATATGATGCTCGGCCAGGTGAGCGGGTAGCGTGGGGAGGGTGTTCAGGGAAGGATCATCCAGGATGACGATATGAGGATGATGTCGTTCCAGTTCCTGGAAGAGGCTGACCGAGGGTGGGTATCCACCTAACCACAGGAAGTTGCCAGGATGGTCGGTCAGCAAGGTGTTCAACCCTGTCAGGACCAGTTGATGAGAAGTAATGGCAAAGACGCGGACGCTTGAATCTGGACTCATGGTGCTTGCGCGAGGGAAAAAGGGGAATGGTGGTACCCCCCTATCCGGGAGGAGAAAAATTCTGTCCATTATGTAATGATTGTGACTCTGTGGTTCGGCGTGCCTTTTTGGCGGAGGGAGTCAGGAGAAATACGAGAAACTTGCCGTTCCGTATGTCAAAATGCCCGGATGCGGCTGAACACGTTGTACGGAATACACACTTGATTGCTCACCAGACCGGAGCGGACATTCTGATCTTCAACGGGTCAATGAGACACTGGTGTAGGCGATTCTAAGTCTCGAGCGAAAATTGGAAACGCTTCGCGAACGTCAGGAACACAAACGGGTGAGTTAGACTGACATGGTGGTCGGTGCATCGAACTGTTTTAGAATCAATGGGTAAGGAGACGAGAGTGGCCAAAAGTATATTGACGGTGGATGATTCTTCCTCCATTCGGCAAATGGTCGGTTTTTCCCTGAGTGGGGCGGGCTATGAGGTCATCGAGGCGGAGGATGGTCAGGAGGGGCTGGACAAGGCCCGTCAAATGACGGTGGATCTGGTGTTGACGGACCAAAATATGCCGAATATGGACGGTCTGACCTTGATAAAAAACTTGCGCATGTTGCCAACCTACCAGAATGTTCCCATTTTGATGTTGACCACGGAGTCCAGTGATGCCATGAAATCTCAAGGGCGTGCTGCCGGGGCAACGGGATGGTTGGTCAAACCCTTCGATCCGCAGAAACTACTGGAAGTAGTCAAAAAATGTATCGGGTCAGCCGAATCACTCTAATATCCTGATCCAGGCCTATTTGTGAGCATCGATCTCAGTCAGTTTTTTCAGGTGTTCTTCGACGAAACGGAGGAGCATCTGCTGGCCTTGGAGACTCTTCTGCTGGGGGTGGACCGGAGGGCCCCGGTGGGTGAGGATCTGAATGCTATTTTTCGTGCGGTGCATTCCATCAAGGGAGGCTCGGCCACCTTCGGTTTCAACGATATGACGGAAGTCACCCATGTCCTGGAGAATTTGCTGGACCGGGTGCGCAAAAGCGAAATAATCCTGACGGAAGAGATGATCAATGCATTCCTGGAAGCCGGGGATGTGTTGCGTATGCAGTTGGCTTTTCACCGTGGTCAGGGAAGTGTGGACCCGGAGGCCGTGCAGGGCATTCAGGCGAAATTGACTGCTCTGGCCAGTACGGTGGGTTCGGCTCCGAATTTCAAAGTTGCTCCCTCCATAGAAAATTCGTCGGTCTCTGTTTTTTCTGGAGAAATCAGACAGAAGGTTCCGGAATCGGTGGCGCAGGATGATCCGGGGTATGGTTTTTTTGAACCCATCGGTGAAGCACAGTCGGAACCCGACCCCGGTTATGGATTTTTTGTCGATCTGGTTCCTTCAGCGGTGACTTTGCCGGTGTCTCATCCTGTGTCTGTGGGTTCCGGACGGGGACTGGTTGATTTGGCCGAGCCTGACTCCCCTGAACGGATTTTCCGGGGGCGTCGTGCCACCGATCAACTCGGCACGGATTCCTCGATTCGTGTCAACGTGGAAAAAGTGGACCAACTGATCAACCTGGCCGGTGAACTGGTCATTACTCAGGCCATGTTGGCGCAGGCCAGCGAGCATCTGGAAGGGGTACGTTACGAGCACTTGCAAAAGGCACTGCGCCAGTTGGAGCGCAATTCTCGCGACTTGCAGGAAGCCATCCTGTCGGTGCGAATGTTGCCGATTTCCGTGGTATTTAATCGTTTTCCCCGACTGGTTCGGGACTTGACCACCAGACTGGGAAAGCAGGTGGAATTGAAAATTCTGGGAGAAAATACGGAACTCGATAAAGAGTTGATCGAGAAAATTTCCGACCCTCTGACGCACCTGATTCGCAACAGCATAGATCATGGCATCGAAATGCCCGAACAGCGCCATGCGCTGCAGAAGCCTTTCTTAGGGACGGTGACCCTCAACGCGTATCATCGGGGAGGGGCGGTGGTCATTGAAGTGAGTGACGATGGAGGGGGCTTGCCACGCGATAAAATTCTGGCCAAGGCACGGGAGCAGGGTTTGCTGTGTCATGATGCGATGACAGATGCCGAGGTATGGAATTTGGTTTTTGAACCCGGCTTTTCCACGGCCGACCGCGTCACAGAGATCTCGGGACGGGGTGTGGGCATGGATGTGGTCAAACGCAATATCCACCAGATGGGTGGGCGAATCGAGATCGACTCGACGGTAGGCCTGGGCACGCGTACGACCATTCGTTTGCCGCTTACCCTGGCTATTCTCGATGGTCTTCTGGTGGCGGTAGGAGAACAGGTCTATGTCCTCCCTTTGATCTCGATTCTGGAGTCGGTGCAATTGACCTCGGAAAACCTGCGTACCATCAGTGGCGATGGACGTCTGTTACAAGTGCGAGGAGAATATGTTCCGCTGATCGTGTTGGGGGAAAAGTTTCCAGTGCCGGGAGATCGGTCCCTCTTTCCGGAAAGTCCGCCCATCGCCGTGATTGTGGAGGCGGAAGGGCGCAAGGTGGCGGTATGTGTGGATGCCCTGCTGGGGCAGCAGCAAGTGGTGATCAAAAGTCTGGAAACCCATTTTCGCAAGTTGGTGGGGGTTTCCGGTGCCACCATTCTGGGAGACGGGCGGGTTGCCTTGATCGTGGACCCAGCCCCCCTCGCGCACGAAAGTCGGTTTTCCCATACTGGAGTGGCCTGATGGACGAGGATGACGAGAACCATGATGAACCAAAATAACCTGACTCCTGCAGTCACTGCCAACGAATTTCTGGTGTTCACTCTGGGCAGCGAAGAATACGGGATCGATATCCTCAAGGTCCAGGAAATTCGGGGATATGAATCGGTCACCCGGATCGCCAATACGCCGGATTTCATCAAGGGGGTGATCAACCTGCGCGGAGAAATCGTGCCCATCGTCGATCTCCGGGTGCGCTTCCATCTGGGAGATATCCGTTACGATGAATTTACCGTTGTCATCATCCTTCACCTGGTCGGACGTCTGGTGGGGATGGTGGTGGATGGCGTTTCCGATGTGTTGACCCTGACTCCGGCGCAGATTCGTCCCGTGCCTGACTTTGCCGCGACTCTGGATACCCATTACCTGATGGGGCTGGGTACGGTGGACCAGCGTATGTTGATTCTGGTGGACATCGAGCGTTTGGTGAAGAGCGAAGACATGGCGCTGATCGAAAAAACCGTAACCGAATGAACAAATAACAAATATCCATCAAGGGGTACAGGACATGAGAACCAACCTGCCGGTGACCAGCATTGAATATGAACTCGACGACAATACCATCGTCGTGTCGAAGTCGGATCTCAAGGGACAGATAACCTATGTCAATCCCTATTTTATCGAGGCCAGTGGCTACACCGAAGGGGAACTGATCGGTCAGTCGCATAACTTGATTCGTCATCCGGACATGCCGGAAGAGGTTTTCAGGGATTTGTGGCAAACGCTCGAGAAGGGTTTGCCCTGGGCGGGGATAGTCAAAAATAGACGAAAAAATGGGGACTATTACTGGGTTCAGGCCAATCTCACTCCCCTGATCGAGGGGGGGCACTGTGTGGGTTATCTGTCAGTGCGCACCAAAGTCAGCCGTCAGAAAATCGAGGAAGCCGAACGGATTTACCGTCTCTTCAACGCAAAAAAGCAGGGTCGCTTGCGTATCGAGGAAGGGCAGATCGTCAAGGCAGGGTTGCTGGGCAAACGCTGGCGGCATGGCCTGAGCGAAAATCAACGCATCCTATGGTCTTTTCTGGCGATGATGATTGCCTTGTTGGCAGTGGGGGTCCTGACCTGGTGGGAGGGTAAGGTCAGTGAAGCGAACATGGATGAAATCGTCAACCGACGGGTCATTTTTGTCCATGATCTGGTGGAACTCAAATTTTTGGTGGCTCAGAACCAGTTGCAGATGATCGATCTGTTGAATCGTTCCAGTATTCCCGTGCATCCGATCATCGGCGTCAAGGCAGAGACACTGCATAAGGAAGGCATCCCCGCGCCAGGGCCGGTCCCCATCCATCTACTGGATGATTCAGTGGCCAATTTCAAGGAGGTGAGCCAGGCCCTGTTCAGCAGTCTGAGCGTGAATGTGGCGGCAGAGGGCCCGGCGCAAACCGAGCTGAAGAGTTTGCAGGTTCTCCTGGAAAGTTATGGGCGGCAGGGACTGGATCCTCTGCTCGACTTATTGCATCAGGGTGATCGTGCCAGTGCGGAAGCGCTCATGGGGCAGGAATTGAGGACGTTGCAGGGCCAGATGTATCAGCAACTGGAAGCCATGAACGATCAGGAGGTGGAGGCACTGCGCACGGCCTATGCTCAGGAACAGGATCGCCGGCACCTGTTGCGTTTGATTCAGGCAGGGATTGGAACGCTGAGCGCGGCGGTGGCCATCCTGCTGGTGGTATTGTTGATGAGGTATCTGACTCGTTCCCTGCGCCATGCCTCGGAACTGGCGACACGCATCGCCCAAGGCCACTTTGACAACGACATCGTGGTGGAGCATCGGGATGAAATCGGACAACTCATGTATGCCATCAAATCCATGCAGACGCGTATGGGTTTTGAAGTGATGGAAAGCAAACGCCTGGTGGACGAAAATTCACGGGTCAGGGTAGGGTTGGACAACGTGAGCGCAAGCGTCATGATCGCTGACTTCCAGCACCGCATCATTTTTGTCAACAAGTCGGCCCATGCGCTGCTTAAGGCGGCACAAGGGGATATTCGTCGTGATCTCCCTCTTTTTGATGCGGATACCCTGCTTGGCAGTTCCATCGATGTTTTTTATGAAAACTCCGGTCACCAGAGTCGGTTGCTGGAACAGTTGCACGATTCACACCGCACCACTCTCGAGTTGGGGAGGCATACCTTTCAACTCACCTTCAACATCGTTCTCAATGAACTGAACGAACGGCTGGGCTATGTAGTGGAATGGCTGGATCGGACTGCTGAGTTGGCGATGGAGGACGATGTCAATTCGGTGATCGAGAGTGCGGTCAAAGGGGATTTCTCGAAACTGATCCCGGTGGAGGGCAAGGAAGGCTTCCTGTTACGGGTATCAGAGGGGATCAATGGGCTCATCGACAGTACCTCCGGCAGCCTTTCGGAGGTCGGCCGAGTTCTTTCATCCTTGTCCCAGGGCGATTTGACACAGTCCATTACGCGTGACTACCAGGGGATCTTTGACCGCATGAAACAGGATGTGAATGCGGCGGTGGAACAATTGTCCACCCTCATCCGGAAGGTCAATGACTCGGCCGATACCATCAACGCGGCTTGCAAGGAAGTCGCCTCGGGCAGTACCGACCTGTCCAGCCGAACGGAGGAACAGGCTGCCAGTCTGGAAGAAACCGCTGCCAGCATGGAAGAGTTGACCTCCACGGTCAAACAGAACGCGGAAAATGCCCGCCAGGCCAACCAGTTGGCCCGCAATGCCCAGGATGTGGCGACGACCGGGGGGGAGGTGGTGGCACAGGTCGTGCAAACCATGGGCGATATCGGGGCCTGTTCCAGGAAGATCGTCGATATCATTGGCGTGATCGATGGTATTGCTTTTCAGACCAATATCCTGGCGCTGAATGCAGCAGTGGAAGCTGCGCGCGCCGGGGAACAGGGGCGAGGTTTTGCAGTGGTAGCCAGCGAGGTGCGCAACCTGGCTCAGCGTAGCGCGGCAGCCGCCAAGGAAATCAAAGGGTTGATCGGGGATTCGGTGGGAAAGGTGGGAGAAGGCATCGGTCTGGTAGAAAAAGCCGGTCGTACCATGACAGAGGTGGTGACTTCCGTGACCCGTGTTACGGATATCATGGGGGAAATCGCCGTGGCGTCCACCGAACAAAGTCGTGGTATCGAACAAATCAATGTGAGTATCGCCCAGATGGACGATACGACCCAGCAAAATGCTGCATTGGTGGAAGAAGAAGCCGCAGCTGCGGCTTCCCTGGAAGAACAGGCGGAAGGCCTCAAACGTTTGATGGGGGCCTTCACGATTCGTCCGGTTCCTGTGGAGTCAGGCAAAACCATCCATACGTTGAGTCGAACCATGAAGAATTTCCCTCGTTTGATGGCGCAGGAACAGCGTACCGAACCCAGGCGCATGGTGTTGGGGGTCCAGAAACCGGCAGACAGCGAAGATGGTGACTGGCAGGAGTTCTGAGATAGAGGCGATCGTGAGACCCCGTGAATTTTGTTTTACCGAACGCGACTTCGAACAGGTGCGGTCTCTGATTCATGAGCGGGCGGGCATTTCTCTGAGTGAAAACAAACGGGAGTTGGTCTATAGTCGGCTGACGCGACGTTTGCGCGCGACGGGCGCAAAGAGTTTTGAGGATTATTTGCGAAATTACCTGAAGGGGGGGGCTTCAGAATGGGAAGGGTTTATCAACGCCCTGACCACCAACCTGACCTCGTTTTTTCGCGAAAGCCATCATTTCGAATTGTTGGCCCAACAGTTGCGGCGTTTGGTTGCGCGCAGTTCCCACCCCATTCGTCTCTGGTGTTCCGCCTGCTCCACGGGAGAGGAACCCTATTCCATGGCCATGACGGTATTGGAAACCCTCGGCCCCAATCCTCCGGTCCTGATCCAGGCGACCGATATCGACACGCAGGTCCTGGCTCTGGCCGAAGAAGGGACCTATGTCGCAGAAAACCTGACCTTGAGTGAAACGCGTCTGCACCGATTTTTTCACAAAGGGGTGGGCAAATACTCAGGGTCGGTTAGAATTCGTCCTGAGGTGCGCCGTTTGGTGACGTTTTTTCAACTGAACCTGCTGGACACTCATTGGCCGCTGCATTTTCCCATGGATGCCATATTTTGTCGTAATGTTATGATTTATTTTGATAAAGATACGCAATACAAAATTCTTGGAAAAATGGCCCAACGTCTCGATCCGGAAGGATTGCTGTATGCTGGTCATTCCGAGATTTTTTATCACGCGCGCGATTTTTTTCATCTGCGTGGTAAAACTGTCTATCAACTCTCCCCACGCACAGCATCGGGAATGATCAACCAAGTCGAGCAACGATGACAGATACATCCTGCCAGGAAATTTTTACCCCGAACGGTTATTTCGATCGCCAGTTTCAGCGGGAAGCAATCAAGATTCTGCCGGGAGAATATTACATGACGGGACGGGACATGGTTCTGGTGACTGTGTTGGGATCCTGTGTGGCAGCCTGCCTGTGGGATCGGGTGGCCGGGTTGGGAGGGATGAATCACTTCATGTTGCCGGATGACCTGCGCGAGGGAGGAACGCCGCTCAGCGTGGCAGGTCGTTATGGCGCTTATGCCATGGAGTTGATGATCAACCGCTTGCTCAAGGCAGGAGCCCGCCGTGGCCGTCTGGAGGCCAAGGTTTTCGGGGGGGCGGAAGTGCTGCGCGGTTTTACCACGACCCGGATCGGGGAACGTAATGCAGAATTCATACTGGAGTATCTCCAGACTGAAAATATCCCGGTCACAGCCCAGGATCTGATGGACATCTATCCCCGCAAGGTCTATTTCTTCCCAAATACCGGTAAGATTCTGGTCAAACGTCTGCGTTCGGTTCACAACGATACCATCGTGATCCGGGAGCAACGTTACAGTGAGCGTATCCGTGGAACGGATATTTCAGGAGGAGTGGAACTGTTCTAGTTCCCTGTGGCCGGAAGAATGAGAGATAGGACAGCGACCGTGAATGGGCGACGCAAGATCAGGGTGCTGATCGTCGATGACTCTGCCTTGATTCGGGCTATTTTGACCGAGGTGGTGAACAGTTTTCCTGATCTGGAAGCCGTGGGGGCAGCTGCTCATCCGCTGCAGGCCCGTGACATGATCAAGGCATTGAATCCCGATGTCTTGACGCTTGACGTGGAAATGCCCAAGATGGACGGGTTGACCTTTCTCGAGCGTCTGATGCGTCTGCGCCCCATGCCTGTGCTGATGATCTCCTCCATGACCGAACGGGGGTCCGAAGTGGCTCTCAATGCCCTCGAATTGGGGGCAGTGGATTTCATCGCCAAACCAAAACTCGATGTGGTCTCGGGGCTGCAGGGATATGCGGAAGATATTGCCGGCAAGATTCGCATGGCTTTCCATTCTCGCGCTTCGAATCATCTTCAGGGTGAGAGCAGGGTATCCCCGGTTTGTCATTCCGGAAAATTCTCCACGAATGAAAAAATCGTTCTGGTGGGTTCGTCCACGGGAGGTACCGAGGCCCTGAAGGTTTTTCTCGAGCCCATGCCGACAGATGCCCCTGCCATTCTGATCGCTCAGCATATGCCGGAGGCCTTTACAAAATCCTTTGCAGTCCGGCTGAATGGGTTATGCCGCATGAATGTCAAGGAGGCCGAAGAGGGTGAACGGATCTTGCCCGGTCATGTCTATGTGGCGCCGGGACATTCCCATTTGCGTGTGACCCGCAACGGAGTCGGTTACATGCTTCGTCTGGGCGGCGATGCTCCGGTCAACCACCATCGCCCTTCGGTGGACGTGCTGTTTCAGTCCGCAGTGCAAAGTGTGGGGGCCAATGGGGTGGTCGTCATGTTGACCGGCATGGGCCGGGATGGTGCCCAGGGGATGCTCCAGATGCGTCGGACGGGGGCTTATACCATCGCCCAGGATGAAGCGACCAGCGTGGTGTACGGTATGCCACGGGCCGCCGTGGAAGCGGGGGCGGTGGATGAGGTACTGCCTCTCGGGGCCATCGCCGGGCGAGTGCTCGAACGTCTGCGCTGACAGATCCGGCGGGTTCTCAGGGATTGGCGTAGCCCGGTTTTTTTATTCGGAGGGGGCGTGGACCCCTTTCCAGCCTACCCAGACCCACCCTGCCAACATCGCCAGTCCGCCCAGGGGTGTGACAGCCCCGAGCCAATGGGCCCCGGTCAACGCCAATACATAGAGGGATCCCGAAAACACCAGGACGCCACCGCCGATCAGTCGACCGGGGCCGCGCATGTCCGCGCCATTCCATCCTCCCAGGCCGATCAGTCCCATGGCGTTCCACAGTTGGTACTCTACCCCGGTATGCCACACCTCCAGCAGAGGGGGGGCCAGGATCGAACGCAGGGCATGGGCTCCAAAAGCCCCTAGGGCAATGCCCGTGAAAGCCAGCAGAGCGCCGCTCAGGCGCAGCATTCTAATGGACTGCATAGAAGGGTCCGGTAAAGGAGGTGCTTCCCTGGTTGACCTGGGCACCATTCAAACCATTGATGATGGAATGACCGTAAAAGTAGGGCAAGCCGAAATCCGCAGATCCTGCCGTGGCCCCATTGTCCGAGCCGCTGTCATTGAAGGCGACATCTCCACTGCTCAGACTGTTTGAAATATCGAGCAATCCGAAGGAAAGTGGCGCGGTATTGGAGGCGTTGACGAAGGAAGTTGCCGTGCCGGTGATCGTGATCAGAGTCTGAGGGTTATAGTCCCCATGGGCATTGGTGGGGACGCCCGTCAGGGGAATGAAATACAGATTCGATCCGCTGTCGAAGAAGGAGGCAGGGTAGGTGCCGGCCTGACCGTTGAGGCTGGCCGTAAAGTTGCCTGTATCCGGTCCTGAGGCGGGCACGGGGAGCACTGCATAACTGGTCGTGAGGGAGTTATTGGCCTGGGTGTTGATGCCGAAGGTCAGTGTACCGGTTGCCGTGAGTTGTCCTCCGGAAGCAATGGTGGGCAGGGTCAGGATCGTCCCGTTGTTGTCGCTGCCGAAGGCGGCCACCGGGTTGGAGACGATACTGGTCAGGGCAAGGTTGCCAGACCCCGTGTTTGCGTTGGTGGCGCAGGCATAGTAAGGACTGAGGTCATGTAGGAATACGCCCACGCCCAGCAATCCGTTGCCACCGATCCCGGACAAACTACCGATATTGGAGCCCGCGCTGCTACAGCTGTTCGGCGGGGTAAAGGAATTTTGACCGCCCACCAACTGGATGGGGATCGGGTTGGCGGTGGCTTCACCCCCGACCTTGACCGTGGCCTGGTAAACCCCCCCCCACATGTAGCCTCCCAAAAACTGGGCGCATTCCATGACGGGAACCGTCCCGTTGGTGACGGCAGGAAGATTCAGCCCGCTGATTCCAGGAAAATCGGACCGTACTCTCAGTCCGTAGGAGCCCGTATCCACGACGACATGATCGACGGTAACGCATTGGCTTCCATGACAGACTTGCACCGTGACATAGGGCAGGTTCATGGTGGGGTAGTTCACATAAGTATATTGTTCCACCGTAACCGATACTTGATTGGGGGTCGTAGACGAAGAAGCCGTAAAAGGCGTGGGAATACTGGTCGCGGGAACGGTCAAGGCATTGCAGGTCTGAGCAGGTGCCATGGCCCCGCCCCCGCCTCCGCCTCCGCCGCCGCAGGCTGTCAGGGCCAAAAAAAGTCCCGGGATCAGTGGTCGAAGGAAAAAGCTCAGTGAAAGCATCTTCATGGGGCCACTCCGAGAGCCAGGAGGTCCAGGCCCGCAGGCAGCAGGGCAGGGGCGTAGGCGGAGCCTTGATAGGCCCCCATATGACCGCTGGCATGAACGACCAGGGCGGGGGTATGGAGGGCGATCGGGGTCCGGTAGGCCCCGGGGCGCAGGGGCCGGTTCTGGAGTGACTGCTGGTACTGGGGGAAATAAGATCCCAAAAAAACACTGGAGTCGGGCAGGGTGGGGCCCGACCAGGACAGGGCGAAGACGGTGCCATGACTGGAGTATTCCGTCACGACCACATGTTGCGCGGTTTCAACGGATTGTTGACGAATTCCCCCGGGGGGACTGGCAGAGGCAGCATGGGCAGGGACATAGGAGGTCAATGGAAACCCTTCCTGAGGCACTTGCTGATCATTTCCTCCCAATGCAGCCCATCCCCTCAGAGACACCATCAAACTGAGAACACCCAATGACCAGCGCACACGGACCATCTTCGAACCTCGCAACAGGGGAAAGACTTCAGACTAACAGACATGCGCCAATTTGATTGTGACTCTCTGTAAAAGTTCAAGGGGTATTGACGAGTACCATCCCACATACTTTCATCCATGGATCGCTTTACCTGATGGTTGGCTGTGACGCCTGTGAACCATCAGGTCGGCGGAAATAGAGTTCGGTGCAATCGCAGATTAGGTATGGTGTTCATTTTCTCCGGTTTCAATGGCAGTATATTCTCCACGTTAGGCGTCAACGAAAATGTAGACTACAAGTCACCCATGTCTGGTTGGGTGTCGACATGATCGAGAGGATAGAAGATGAAAATCAAGGCAGAGGATTTCCGGGTAGGGGAAGGCGAAACGGTCGATCTCAAAAAGTGGCCAACGCGGGTGAAGCCCGTTTACCAGTCGAAGGATCGGTATCAGGAACTCCTCGGAGAACAGGTGAGGGAGCTGAGCAGGCAGCAACAACGCCTCTATGCATCCAATCGCTACGCGGTATTGCTGATTTTTCAGGCGATGGACGCTGCGGGCAAGGATGGTGCCATCCGCCATGTCATGTCCGGCGTCAATCCCCAGGGTTGCCAAGTGTTCAGTTTCAAGCATCCGAGTGCTGCAGAACTGGAGCACGACTTTCTGTGGCGTACTTCCCAGTGTTTGCCTGAACGCGGCCGCATCGGTATTTTCAACCGATCCTATTACGAAGAGGTATTGATCGTTCGCGTGCACCCGGAGATTCTCCGCAGTCAGGGGCTCCCGGATGGGTTGAGCGACGAGAAAACCCTCTGGCAGGAACGATATCGTTCCATCGTGGATTTGGAGAGCCATCTCCATCGCAACGGTACACGGATCATCAAGTTTTTCCTTCATCTTTCAGAGGAAGAACAGAGAAAACGCTTTATGGATCGCATCGATGATCCAGAAAAAAACTGGAAATTCAGCCTTGCCGACATCGAGGAGAGGAAATTCTGGAAACAATACATGCATGCCTATGAGGCGTGCCTGAGTGCAACGAGCACAGAAATTGCCCCGTGGTATGTGGTGCCCGCCGATGACAAGGAAAATGCCCGGCTGATTATTTCACGGATCATCCTTGATACATTCAAAACGCTCGAAATGAGTTACCCAAAAACCGACGAAAAGCGACAGCAGGAATTGCAGTCGATCCGCCAGCATCTGGTGAATGAAGGTTAAACTCACTCCTACTTACTCCCTTCACCGGAACTCTCGTCAGTCCCGATGGCCTACCCGTGCTCACCCCGTTGGTGGCGGTGGCAATTGAAAGCATTCATCGGGTCCGTTCCGCGCACTTTCTGAAATCCTTGTCTTGAACTACCCATGAAAAAATCATTTCATTATTTCAACTTGTGTTGTATGATTGAAATATGGAAAAAAAGACGGCTACGGCGGTTTTCGAGTCACTCTCTTCCGGCCTGCGTCTGGACGTGTATCGGTTGCTCGTCAAAAAAGGCATGGAAGGCATGGTGGCCGGAGAAATTGCTTCGACACTCCACATTCCTCCGACCAATCTGTCCTTCCACCTCAAGGCGCTGACGCAGGCAGGGCTGCTCAGCGTGGCGCAAGAAGGAAGATTTCAGCGCTACCAGGCCAATATCCCGCTGATGCTGGACCTGATTGCCTATCTGACCGACGAGTGTTGCGCCGGCCACCCCGAGCGCTGCCTGCCCCAGTGCGCGGATACCGTTATTCCCGTTCCACTCTTTTCTTCAATTTCCATGAACTCTGATCGATGAACGTTCTCTTCCTCTGTACTGGCAATTCCTGCCGCTCGATCCTTGGCGAAGCCATCTTCAATCATCTGGCCCCCGCCGGATGGAAGGCCACGAGTGCCGGTAGCCACCCTACCGGGCAAGTCCACCCGCGCTCGCTGGCTTTACTCGCACGTCTGGGCATCTCTGCCGCCGGGTACCACAGCAAGTCATGGAATGACTTGCCGACCCAACCGGAGATCGTGATCACCGTGTGCTCCAGCGCTGCAGGTGAAACCTGTCCGGCTTACCTCGGCTCTGTCTTACGGACCCACTGGGGTGTTGAAGATCCCGCCCACGCAAGCGGAACCGATGAAGAGATCGACGCTGCATTTATGGCGGCCTATCGGATCTTACGCCTTCGTATCGAAGCATTTTTAGCATTACCGCTGGCCGAACTTCAACGGAACGAGACGAAACTCAAGGCCGAACTCGACCGCATCGGCACTTTGACCCACTGATTTCGTCTTCAGGGATCAGTTTCAACAGGACGGCCGACCGCATCCATTAAAGCAACCATTGAGAGGAAACCCCATGCAGGTTCTACAGAATACAGAATCCGGAGATCGCCTTGTCTGTTCGATGTGAGGTCACACCCAAAGAATCGGCCTGCCTGCCGATGAGTATTTTCGAACGCTACCTGACGGTGTGGGTTTTCCTCTGCATCCTCGCCGGTATAGTCCTGGGACAAATTCAGCCCAGCCTGTTCCAGGCTATCGGACACATGGAGATGGCACACGTCAATCTCCCGGTGGGACTATTGATCTGGGTAATGATCATTCCCATGCTGGTCAAGGTGGACTTCGGTGCATTGCACGAAGTTCGTCAACACGTTCGAGGCATTGGTGTGACGCTGTTCGTTAACTGGCTGGTCAAGCCTTTCTCGATGGCCTTTCTTGGCTGGCTTTTTCTCCGCCACCTGTTTGCCTTCCTATTGCCGGCCGACCAGATCGACAGTTACATTGCCGGCTTGATCTTGTTGGCCGCCGCCCCTTGCACGGCAATGGTATTTGTCTGGAGTCGTCTGACCCAGGGCGATCCGCTCTTTACCCTGTCGCAGGTCGCTTTGAACGACAGCATCATGGTTGTGGCATTTGCCCCGCTGGTGGGTCTCCTGCTCGGCATTTCCGCCATTACCGTACCGTGGGACACACTGATCACCTCGGTAGTGCTGTACATCGTGATCCCCGTGGGGTTGGCCCAATTCTGGCGCAAGCGGCTTTTAACCAAGGGTCAAGCTACCTTCGATGCGGCGATGGCCAGGATCGGCCCCTGGTCGATGACTGCCTTGCTGGCAACCCTGGTGCTACTCTTCGCCTTTCAGGGTGAGGCCATCTTGAAGCAACCGTTGGTCATTGCACTGCTGGCTGTCCCCATTCTGATTCAGGTTCTCTTCAACTCGGCACTGGCTTACGGACTCAATCGATGGGTCGGTGAGAAACATAATGTGGCGTGCCCCTCTGCCTTGATCGGCGCCTCAAATTTTTTCGAACTGGCCGTTGCCGCCGCCATCAGTTTGTTTGGCTTTCATTCGGGCGCGGCGTTAGCCACCGTCGTCGGAGTGCTGATTGAAGTGCCGGTGATGCTGCTGGTCGTGCGCGTGGTCAATGCAACCAAGCCGTGGTACGAACGCCGCGCATAGGGAAGGTCTCCTCACCACCCGCCAAACACAAATCCGGTAGAATCAAAAGTTCTTGACTTACGCATGGATGATCATGACAAAGCATATCAAACAGGTTGTGTCGGTGGTTGGGTTGCTCTTGGGAACGCTGGGGGGCGGTACTCCGGCAACCGCTTTCGAGTTGGGCGACCCGGGATTTTACGGTCCTGTGGTCGTGGGACCTGGTCCGGCTCCTCAATTGATTTCTCCTCAGCCGGTCTGGGTTGCCCCGACACCCTACGGCGTTGCCCCGCCTCCACCTCTGTATTTGCGTGTCCCACCGCGCGTATGGCGTCACTGGCCAAATTTTTGTGTTCAGTATGCTGCCTGTGGTCGCCCCGTTTATTTCGTCACGAATTCCTGGTATCTCGGTGCCTTTGTTCCCTATTATCGTTTGCACCCCGAGTTCTGGCACCGTGAAGGTGGACCCTGGATGCGTGACGGTCATCCCGGATGGGAGCGTTGGCGCGAGGGTGAGCGTGGGCGCTGGAGAGAGGGGGGGGACCATGAGCATCACTGAGTCGACAACCATTTCTCCAGAACTCCTGAGGATTTATCGAGCCAGCGATTACCGGGTGACGGACGAGGAGGGAAGGGAGTTTGTGATGCATGTCGATGAACCCTCGTCCATGCTTGGCGCATTGATGGCGCGATACGGTGCGCGGGGTGCCGTGTTTGTCAGTGCCTATGATCCAGCCAGCGAACCCCGCACAGAAGCGGAAAACCAGGCGGCTCAGGCGCGTCTGGAACAGGAGATCGTCGCACAGGGATACCGTGTCTTTGCGGGGGTGGGAGAGGATCCGGACGGCGGGTGTCCGGGGGAACCTTGTCTTCTGGTTCTCGATTGGCCTCGAGAAAAGGTTTTGGCGCTGGGACAGGCTTATGGTCAGAATGCGTTGTTATGGGCGGGCACGGACGCTGTGCCTCGCCTGATCCTGACGCGCTGAGCGTACCTCAAAGCACTGCAAATTTGTCTTGGCAGAGAGATAAGCAGCCATTTTTTGTGCAATTTCGGCATCGTTCGGAACCCCTGCGTTTTTTGATGGAAAGGGGTAAACCGGCCTGTCGCAAAGTTTTTTAAATAATTTAAAAAAATTAATAAAAGTATATTGCCTTTTATTTTCAAAATGTTAA
This sequence comes from Pseudomonadota bacterium, assembly GCA_021832305.1. Lineage (GTDB taxonomy): Bacteria > Pseudomonadota > Gammaproteobacteria > Burkholderiales > Ferrovaceae > Ferrovum. The sequence goes on from JAKBLB010000007.1 coordinate 109,930, forward strand.
AACATTGATCTGACGGTTTTCAGGGGAGATTTCAGGGCGGAATGGCTTCGGTGAATTTGACAGACCCAAAAACAATCTGTAAAGTAGCGAACTCTACTCAAGACGGACGCGGGGTGGAGCAGTCTGGCAGCTCGTCGGGCTCATAACCCGAAGGTCGTAGGTTCAAATCCTACCCCCGCAACCAGAATGTTAGAGTGTTGTTCTTTAAAAATTTGATACCGATAGGTGTGGGTACTACAAGGGAGTAATAAATTGTAGTGCTCACGAAGAAATAACCGTTAGGTTACTTTGGGTGAGGTGATGGTGCAGAGATGTGCTGTCACGAAAG
>JAKBLB010000048.1 GCA_021832305.1 Pseudomonadota bacterium
TTCCAGGCGGACCGTGGCGGTGTTGATGCTGCACAGGGCAGCGAGCCGCATGGCCACGAATTCCGCCTTCACCACATTGTACAGGTCCTTGTTTGAGGAAAACTTGGCGATGTACTTCTTGCCGGCTTCTTCCAGCGTCACCTTTGGGCGGGCGCCACCGATGGATGTGCCATGGCGCAGCGCAAGATCTAGCGCTTGGCTGACCGGCAGTCCGTCCTGAATCCGCTGGGCGGCTTCCATGAGTTCATGCATGGGAGTATGGATCCCGGCCCGTGGCACATATTCGGTGGGCGAGGACTGGAAGTCCAGCGCGCCGATGCGGTCCGATCCTGACTCCAGCAGGTAGGTCAGTTCGTCCAGTTCGGCGACGTTGTCCGCTCTCGCGCCGGCGCGGTACAACAGTACCCGGCGGCCCCAAGCATCCGGGGATGCATCGCGGATGCAGTTGGGCATTTGCAGGCCGTTGAGGAGTGGCAGTTCCCCAGCGCGAAGCGGCAGTTCAGGTTCGTAGATCGGGATAGCATTGGACCGGGCGAGGTAACTCTGGCCGTAGTTGAACACCAGAACTCCATCGTCGGCGCGCGCCAAGCGGCCGGCGACGACCGGCTCCGTTTCACCTGGCAGCCATAACCACACGTAGGCCTCTTTCGGTGACCCCTTAGAATTCATCCTTCACCTTACCTTTCTTGCGCGCCGTCTGCGGCAGCAGGGCAAGTTTTTCCGCCACCCGTGCGGTGTGACCCATGATCGCCTGCGGGGTGCCCTCAAACAAGGATACGCCGACGAGTGCTGCGGCCTCGAAGACCGCGCCGATGGACGTCCCCGGATAGCCACCCTCAATGCGGCTGACGAGCGGGCGGGACACGCCCATGCGATCGGCAAGTTCCTGCTCGCTCCAGCGTTTCTGGATGCGGGCCGCCCGGATTGAGGCCCCGAGCAGAAACAGGGCTTCATTGGCATACTTGGATATCGTGTGGCTTGCGGTCTTTGACATGGTAAAATGCAATGTCTATATTACTTTAAATTGTATCACGTAACATTTATATTTCAAAGTGGCGATTTTTCCCAGCAACGCCCCCCGAAGTGCATCCAGTGCCTGATGCGGTCGCTCGGAGTTGTACAGAACAAAGTATTCCGACAAGCCAGCAAGCGCATATCCTCTCGGGTGTGCTTATGGGAAAAACTGGTGCGGCTGGCCCGTGTTTTGGGGGTGATGTATTTTGATTCCCGGTACTGCGTTATGAGTCGGGACAGGTGTTGACGCGAATAACCCGTCAACTGCTGCATGCAGGAAAACAGGACGCCACGATGCCCCTTGGTCAGAGTGAACTATCTGAACCCCTTGAGTATTCTGGTTACGAACATGCGACGCTGGGGTTCATCGGTCGGAGTGGTGAAGGTAACCTCTGCCGTCCCCTCCAAAAACTCCCGGATTTGCTCAATTGAATTGAGCTTCGAATCATTCATATTGATCACCATACTCCTGCAATGATCAATCCAAACCCGCTTTTCAGCCTCCTATCCCGTTAGAAATACGACACTCTTTCAGCCTTATATGCCATTGGAAGAGGCTTCTTTTGGACTATCTGACCGGTTTTGCATAGCATCTTTCATGGTGGATGGTTTCCTTGGTTGGTTTCCGACTTCGACAATCAGATTCTCCACAGAAATCTCCACCACCTCAACACTTCTTGCTCAAACTGCCTGTACACCACTTTCGACTATAACTCCTGGCGTTCACAATGTACCTTAAGCTGATCTTCGCGAAAAACACAAAATTTCTGACACACTCAGGCTTGAAAATGGAAGAAATAGTCATCGCCGATTTATTCTTGTTTTCCCACTCATCGGCCATCGTTTTTCTATTGAATGAATACGCCAAGGACGACATGGGTGGGGGTGTGGAATTGTCGGAACATGTCAAAATCAATCTCGTGGCAGAGTTGCGTAAGCGTTTGGGAACGCATGCCATACTTGTCTTTGTTGATGGCGTACCCGCTGCCATGGCACTGTGCTTCGAGGGCTTTTCGTCCTTTGCATGCCGGCCATTGCTGAATGTGCATGATCTCATCGTCGTTAAGGAATATCGGGGACGCGGACTGTCGAAGCGCTTGCTTGCTAAGGCGGAAGAGATCGCCATCGGACTCGGTTGCTGCAAACTTACGTTGGAAGTGCTGGAAGGTAATGTCGCTGCCCAAGCCGCATACAAGGCCAGCGGTTTTGCCGGATACGAACTCGATCCGAAAATGGGTAACGCGATGTTCTGGCAAAAGAAACTGGAGAAGTCGTAATGAGTCTTATCAACAGCATGTCGCAGTGGCATAGGGTAACTTTGCCGAGTACTAGTCTTTAGCGTCGGAAGATGGTACAGCAGTGGGCGGACTTCAGTGGACGTTGCAGTGAGCAGTTTCCCACCTACACCCACCGCGATCATGAAAGGCATACTCACCGCGATCAGCGCACAGATGCGGGAAGCCGGCTAGGAATTTTTTCGCTGTTCCAGTTGGTGTGCGCAATCCAGGGCGGCAAGTTTGTAACATTCGGCCAGTGTCGGATAGTTGAACACGTTGGCGATCAGGTCGCGCACCGTGCCCTTGAGATTCATCACCAATTGCCCAATGTGAACAAGTTCGCTGGCCTGCTCGCCGACGATATGTACGCCCAGCAACTTTTCATCGCGCGCATCCACGATCAGTTTGAGCAGGCCCTGTGCGTCTCCGATGATCTGCCCGCGTGCGCTGTCCTTGAACAGCGCGTGTCCGATTACGTAAGGGATGTTTTTCTCGCGGACTTCCTTTTCGGTCTTGCCGACATAGGAGATTTCCGGGATGGTGTAAACGGCCATCGGCAGATTTTCCGCCGCTACATGTGTTCCGCCACCGAAGGCATACAGCACGGCAGCGCGTCCCTGTTCCATGCCGGTCGAGGCAAGGGCCGGGCGACCGATCAGATCGCCGACCGCAAAGATGTGCGGTACGCTGGTCTGGAAGTGTGTGTTGACGGCTATCCAGCCGTCTTTCGCTTCTATGCCCGCGTTTTCGACGTGCAGTCCTGCGCTGTTGGGTTCGCGACCTTGCGCATAGAGTATGGCATCGGTGCGTATCTGTTTTCCGCTCTCCAGCAGGGTCAATGTTGAATTTTCTTCGCGGCGAATCTCGGCGACGCGTTCTTTCATATGAAATTTGACCCCCATATTCAGAAAACTGTCGGCGAGCACGCCGACCACGTCATCACTCAGGTAGTCGAGCAATTGTTCATGACTGTCCACTACGCTGACCTCTACGCCCAGGGCTGCAAAGATCGAGACGAATTCGCAACCGATCACACCGCCGCCTACCACTAGCAGACTTTTCGGCAGGTGGCGCAGATTGAGGATGGAGGTGGAGTCCAGTACGGTCTTCTTGTCGAACGGAATGTTGGAGGGGCGGCGCGGACGGGAACCTGTGGCAAGCATGATGACATCCGCAGAAATCCCGCGCGTGTTGCCGGCTGTATCTACGACTTGGATGGTGTGAGCATCGATAAACGAGGCTTCCCCAGGGATCAGTGCGGCACCGGAACTCAGCAAGCGTTGGAGAATGACTGATTCCTGCTGGGCGATGACTCCTTCCTTGCGCCGCACCGCATCGGCAAGCAAGCCATGACGACTGCGCTCGGGAGCGAGTGCCCGACGCATGCCGCCCGCGCGGGTGAGCAGATAAGCCACTTCACGCATCGCCTTGCTGGGTATCGTACCGGTTTGTAGCCCCGCGCCGCCAATTCTGGGTTTGCGTTCGATGATCGCACAGCGTTTACCCATGCGCGCCGCCTGCCACGCCGCATGCTGTCCGGCGGGGCCTGAACCGATGATAAGAATGTCGTAGTCCATATGAGTGTAAACGGTAACTGAGCGGCGTTATTTCCAATTCTCACTGGTCACAGCATACTCCCCAATGACCACGCCCAGATCGGTGTCGAAGGTGGCGGCGTTGACCACCGTCACCGTATAAGGGGTTGCCGCCGGAATGCTGCCGGGTTCTCCGATGGCGGAGAGAATGAGGCCGGGAGTGGCACTCTGACCAAAG
>JAKBLB010000008.1:0-2437 GCA_021832305.1 Pseudomonadota bacterium
CACCGTATCGTCTCCCAGATGGGCGAGGAAAAGTTGGTGCGAAGGAGAGTCGAAGGTGACATAGTCCCAGCGTGTGGGGTGTCCGGGTAAGGGGACATCCCGCAGGGTATCCAGGAGCCCGGACGGAAGTTCTGCACTCTGACAAATCAAGGGAAACCACAATACGAACAGGAGGGCGCGCAACATGGAACACCTGAAAAGTGGAGGGCCAAGAAAGGCGTGACTATGCCATGCCCTGCGCCAAAAGAACAGCCCCCTTTCACGCACACTCAAATCAAGGCGGACAATGCGGCTTCGGGCACCTTGTCAAGAACTTTCAAAAGTGCCCTGGCCGCCCCTGTTGGTTGGCGTTTGCCTTGCTCCCAATTTCGAATCGTTTCGAGCGAAACATCAATGCGTCGCGAAAATTCAAGTTGACTCAGGCCCAAACGATGGCGCACACGCCGTGTGAATTTTGCAGAGTCCTGCATGGCTTCCGCATTGTCCTTGGTCATTTGAGAAGTGATGTCCTTTTCGCTCGTAGCATCCAGGCGATTCTCGTCTACACGACCCCGAGGCAATCCGGCAAGAGTTATGGAGTCAGTTTTTACATGTACCGTTTTCATAATCATTGACCTCTCGTTGGTTGGCCTTTCGTGCTGAAATGATTCGGAATACCGATCCACGAATGGTGTATGCCACAAAAAAAACACGCCCATCGACAGATCCAAGCAACTGATAACGATCTTCCCCATAATTCCAGCGTGTGTCTTTGCGTATCAAACGATCTACATCCACAAACGCGCGTAATACATAAGCAAAGTCGACCCCGCGCTCTGTGAAGCAAGCATCGCTTTTATCCTGATCCCATTCGAATTCCATGTGCGTATGGTAGGCCATTGGCCTATTACGGTCAATTAAAACGCATGAAGTCCGGAAATCATATCTGATGCCAGATTTATGTCCGTTTTCTTTTCGCTGAAATTGTAGACTTGAACTTTCTGAAGATGGGGGGCATCGGGGATAGGCTTTGAGCGTAACCAAGTTAGTTGATGATTGTGGGGGTGGTACAAAAGGCTAAAAGAACAGCCCCCCTCCAGAGTTACAGGGGGCAGAGTCAAACAAAGGGGTTTTTGAGTTTTGCGCCAGTTCCACGAAAATCTTCGGTGTTACGGGTTACTACCGTCAGATCGTGAATCAGTGCAATCGCGGCAATCTGCTTGTCTATCGGGTGTTCATGGTGGGGCGACATCAAACGACCCCATATTTGAGCGCATTCTTCGTCGAAACTCAAAATCCGGTCAGAATAACCAATCACGAGCAGATCGAGCCATTTTTCAAGTTTCCCGGCTTGAGGGAGATCGCCTCGATGCCGTATTTTCTCCAGTCCTCGCCGAATTTCGCCGATGGTTTGCGCGGAAAGATAGAGGTCTGCGGCATCTGTCGTCTGGAAAAACTGCTTGACGCCGGGGTTTGCCTTTTTACCCTTGCGGGCTTCGCTGATGACATTGGTATCCACCAGGTACATGCAGATGACTTACCCGTTCCGGAAATTGAAGTCGGTGTCTTCACCGACATCCGGCATGCTGGACAGTACCTCGGCAACAGATCGGCGCTTCGGGCGCTGCAAAACCGTTCTCAGAATCTCACGATGCTCCGCTTCCGCGCTTCTTCCGTGAGATGCGGCCAGTTGTTTCAGTGCCAGGGCAATATCTTCGTCGATATTGCGAACTACGAGATTGGTAGCCACAGCGACCCCCTTGTGTGTAATCGTCGACAGTATCCTATCAAATAAATGATTGCACTGCAATCAAAAATTCACCTGAATCTCCACATATGACAAAGCCACCGCAAGGTGGCCTGTCGCCCCAGGAGTATCCGGTTAAACGGGCGGTCAGGGGGTGGTCGTCAATTTGGGTTGAATCATAGTAAGGCCCGACTGTCGAAGCAAGACGACATGGAGAGATTACATGAACTTGGGATCGGCGTCGCTGAGATTATTGGGTGTTGCATTGGCGACGATGGTTGCTGGCTCAGCACTGGCCGCCCAGTTTTCGTCCAATCCTGACCTGATCGAGAAGGGCGAATATTTGGCTCGCCTGGGCGACTGCGTTGCCTGTCATACCGCGCCTGGCGGCAAGCCGCTCGCCGGTGGTTTGAAAATGAAAACGCCATTCGGCGTCATTCATTCCACCAATATTACGCCCGACAGAGAAAACGGCATCGGTGCCTATACCTTCGAAGACTTTGACCGGGCGATGCGCCGAGGTGTTGCGCGCGATGGCCATAACCTTTATCCGGCCATGCCGTATCCTTCATTCGAGAAAATCGCGCAGGACGACATGAGGGCTCTTTACACGTATCTCATGCATGGCGTAGCTCCGGTATCTCAGCCCAACAAGCCCAACGACATGAGGTTTCCTTTCAACATTCGCCTGGGGCTCGCCGGCTGGAACAG
>JAKBLB010000008.1:2537-105060 GCA_021832305.1 Pseudomonadota bacterium
GTGCTGGGCGATCAGGAAATCGCGGAAATCGCCACCTTCGCACGGACGCACTGGGGCAACAAGGGCAGTCCGGTGACGGCCGATCAAGTTCACAAGATGCGCGAGGCGCTGGAAATGAAGCCGGTTCAGCCTCCGGGATTCAATCCACCGCGTTATGCAGACATGCTGAAGAGCCCCAATGCCGGCCAACTGATCTACGGCATGCGCCTGATGCGCGATACCAAGCGCCTCCTGCCGAACTATGTGGGCAATGGACTGAACTGCGACAACTGCCATATCAATGGCGGAACGATGGCGTTTGCTGCACCTTATGTAGGCGTGGCGGCACAGTTCCCGAGTTATAATCCCCGCGCCGGCCATGTCATCGACTTCAAGGATCGCGTCAACGGCTGCATGCTGCGTTCGATGGCGGGCAAGCCGCTGGACAAGAACGCCAGCGAAATGAAAGCAATGGTGGCTTACATGGACTGGATTCGCAACGGCTATCAGATGAAGCAGAAGATTCCGGGCCGCGGCGTCGGCAAAATCAGCCACAGCATCGTGCCGAACGCAGCGAATGGCAAGGAAGTATACGAGAATTCCTGCGCTGTTTGCCATGGAACCCATGGCGAGGGCATCAAGCGTGCCGATGGCAGTTACCTGTTCCCACCGCTATGGGGCAACGATTCCTACAATATCGGTGCCGGTATTGCCAAGACCTACACGGCTGCCGCGTTCGCCAAGAATGTCATGCCGCTGTCCAGTACCTTCGCCTTCCCCATAGGTCAGGGCGGCCTGACGGATCAACAGGCGGTGGACGTCGGCGAGTACTTCAGCCACATGCCACGCAGGGATTTCCCTGCCAAGGTCCACGACTGGCCCAAAGGCGGCAAGCCGAGCGACTCGCGCTATTGATCTTTTTTCAACTATTGGAAAAACAAGAAACCAGGGGGGAGGTTAGCGACTTGCGCGTCTTTGTACTGCATCCACCAATCCGAGCAGTCCGATGCCCAACAAGGCCAGGGTTGCGGGCTCGGGAACGTTTGAGGGCACCGGGCCGTTGAAGGGATCCAGTGCCGCTCCATTCGCCAGAACGTAACTCTTGTCCCCAAGATAAGCATTCAGTGAATTGTTGGCGTTATAAAAAAGATCCACCCCATTCAGGCTCAGGTCATTGAGTTGGCTCACCCCCCCCTGCAGATCAAGGTAGTTGACATACAGCACGCTGCCTGAGCCATCCGTCAAGGTCAACAGGTTTCCGTTGTCCACCAGCAGCGTGCCCCAGGCAAAATTATTGCTGAACCCTCCTCCCTGCAAGCCCGCCACTGCAAAATCATGAAGCGCTCCGCTCGAACCGCTGAATTCCAGGGTAGACTGGCTCGTTTGCCAAAGGGTACTCTGGGTGCTGTCATTGATGAAGTTTCCCGTAATATTGAAGACATCACCTGCACCGCCTTGCAGATACCCTGTAGAACCGATGTTCAGATTGGAGAATGTCTGAGTGGAGGGATCGCTTTTGTAGGCCCCATTGTTGACGAAATTTCCAGACCAGGTGACATTGGCATGGGTGGTCTTGACCGTCCCCGATGCTGTGTTGGTGAAGTTCCCCGCAATCGTTTCCGACAGCCGCGCGTTTTGGGTCGTGCCCGTCACGTTGAAGTTTCCGCTGTTGGTTTCCGTTTTGGCTACCAGAGTGCCTCCGGTCAGATCATAAGTGCCTTTCCTCCCGATCTTCAGGACTCCCGTGACCGTGTTGGTGCCCCCGCTCTGGGTGAAGGTGCCCTTTCCGGTCTGTCCGACCGTTTCCGTTCCGGACACCTTCAGTGTTCCGCCCGAGAGATTGTACGTCCCGGAACCTCCCTTCTCGACCCCCAGCGTCAACCCTCCGGATCCAACCGTGACGCTTCCTCCGGTCTGGTCTACCGTCCCTTTCCCATAAAAACCGATCTCGGCCGAATGGGTCACTGCGAGGGTTCCCTTGTCAAGAGTGTATTTTCCTGTGCTCCCGGTCAGGGCGCCGACGATCAGGGTCCCCGTGGTATTGGCCCCCCCCTTCTGGTCGAAGGTACCCTTTCCGCCACCACCCACCGTTTCAGTCCCGAGGACCGCCAGGGATCCTCCCGAGAGGTCAGCCGTCCCGGAACTTCCCCGATTGACGCCCAAGGCCAGCCCGGTCGCGGTGTTGATTCCCCCGCTCTGGTCCAACTTTCCCTTGCCGCCCAGACCGAAAGTCTCGGATCCAGCGATCAGGCTTCCGCCCTTCAGGTCGTAGCTCCCTGAAGATCCGATGTTTTGACCGGCGACAAGCGTTCCGGAACGGTCGATTCCTGCGGTCTGGTCGTACTTGCCGGAACTGCCCCCGTTCAGGCCCAGGGTGATGCCATTGGCCGCATTGGTTCCCCCACCCTGATCCATCGATCCTTTGCCGCTGATCCCGATGTTCTCGGATCCAACGGCGGTGAGAGTCCCTCCGTCGAGGGAGATCTTGCCGGAACCCCCAGAGTTGATCCCCGCATCGAGAATCCAGACAGAGGCGGTGCCGCCTTTCTGGTCGTAAGTCCCATTCCCGGAAACTCCCACCTGGGCGGTTCCCAAGACGGTCAGGGACCCGTTGTCCAGAGAATAGGTGCCCTTGCCCCCCGCATTCAGACCCAATGCGAGGGAACCCGTGATATTTTTCCCTCCGGACTGGTCAAGTTTTCCGGTACCCCAATATCCGATGGTTTCGGAGGACAATGATGAAAGGATCCCTCCTGTCAGATCATAGGTTCCCTTGCCTCCTGTACTAAAACCAATCGCAAGGGAATCAATCTCATTCAGTCCGTTTTTCTGCTCGAACTTTCCGTTCCCTACGGCTCCTACGATCTCGGCTCCCGTTGTCAGCAATCCGGCTTCGAGCTTATACGTCCCCTTGCTTCCGGAGGTCAACCCGACCACGAGTCCCCCGGTTCCAACCCGGTTGGTCCCGCCTCCCTGAGTCAGGGTTCCCGTTCCGAGTACTCCCACCGTTTCGGACTGCATGTACATGGATCCCGCCTTCAGGTCGTAGGTTCCGGTGCCCCCCTTATTGAGTCCCAGGTCGAGAGAGTTCCCCGTATTGCTTCCTCCTTCCTGGGTCACGGTTCCCTTCCCCGATACGCCAATGTTTTCCGTGCCGCTTCCCGTGAGGCTGGCACCGCTCTGAATCTTCAGGCTTCCCCCGTTATCCACCTGCAGGGTGCTTCCCGACGAGAGGGACAGGGTCGAACCGCCCTGGAGGGTTCCCGGTGCTCCATTGAAACTGAGTGTCGAGTTTCCCGTGACGCCGAGACTACCTCCGGAGGTGAGAGTCAGGGACCCCGGTTTCGTGACATTCAGGGAACCTCCTCCTTGAAGAGTCCCGGTACCGGAAAGGGTCGTGGGCTTGGACAGGGTCAACCCCCCGGAACTGGTGTCTGCCGTCAGGGAGCCTTGAATGGAAAGCTTGCCGGTTCCAGAAAACGTCCCTCCGGTCCAAGTCACCGGTCCCGTTGTCGTGATCTTTCCTGTCCCGCCCAAAGTGCCTCCGGAAATCGTGAGCGTATTCGAAAATGAGGAGGCGCTTGCGACATTGATCTTCCCTCCTGAAAGAGTAAACGGGTCGCTCACGGTGAGACTATTGAATTCTGATGCGCCAGTAAAACCAATGATGGAGCCTGTTTGAGATGTCCATGTCACGCTGGGGGTTATGGTCTGAAGGGGATGGTTTGTAATTGTAATCGATGTAGTATTTTGTGTTGAAGTAATAGTACTAATAGTAGTCGTATCAGGGGAGCTATTAATAGATGCAGTTCCTATAAATACATTACCATTGACCATCCCATTGGTTGGATTACTAATAGGTATATTGTATTTTTCATGATAACCAGGAAACTTTGAGTTTACGGCAAGGCTTGAAGCACCCGTAATTTCGGTGGATGTATTATCCCATGTATTAAATTGATCACCATAAGAAAATACCCCATTATATTTTGTGACAAAACTCCAAAGTATAGTTGCACTAAGTTTTGCAGAGCCCCCGTAATTACCGGAATCATTCCAATAAGAAGACTGAGATATTGAACTAAACAGGTTTGGAGAAGCATTAAGCATATTTGATGAGGTAAAAATCAATGGGTCATTCTTAAGTATAGATGTAAATACAGAATGAGTGTAAGACGAGGAAGATGTGGTTACATTACTAACTGTCCCTGAAGATTTATATTGCGGAATAAAATAATAGGAATCTTTGACAAGCGAAGGGGTATAGATGACTTTGCCTATAATGTTGGCCCAATAAGACCCCTGATTGGTTACATAATCTGAAGAATCAATTGTGATTCCAACATTATTGGCGTCTTGGGAAAAACCGGCCTGAGGAAAAAATCCAAAGGATAATACTGGCACAACTCCGAAGAAGAAAAGACGTTGTCTGAATAATGATGGAACTTTCATAGTTCAGGTCTCCTTCTTGTCGGGGGCTGATACCATTTTTCTCATTTCCCCTGAGTTTTCTGTTGTTCAATCAACTGCGCCACTTTCGAATCAGTGGCCACCGGCTCGATTGCCACCACATGGCGAAGGTTCAGAAACATCCGGTCAGGGCTGTGCCATTCCTTTCCCCGCCGGACCAGGATGTTTTGTACCTGCTTGGTTTCCGGATCCTGGCTGCTTTGAATGTAGTAAATATCAGTCAGCAGCAAGAACTCGGATGGACTTTGATCAACCTTTGCGTAAAAAAACTGGCCATTATCGAGAAGTACTGCTTGGTAAGGCAGGGTTAAGGGAAGTTTTGAATCCGGTGTCTTTGATGATTGGCATCCTCCGACCAGAAAAATGGGCAAGCCCATCATCAGGAGATAAAACGGCATTCGATAAGAATATCGAGGCATTGCTCACACCACCCCGTTTACACAAAATTTCTTACCCTCTCGCCGCGCCATCCATCCCATCAAGAGAATTCCTGTACCCAACAAAGCGATCGTGGAAGGTTCGGGCACCCCAGCAGCACCCCCCGCAGCTCCGGTGACAGTCCAGCCGCCGGGAAGGGTACCAAACCCGGTCCCGGGATCGAAAAGAGCAGAGGTGCCAAAAGAAGGGGCTGTTGTCGTCAAACTGTAACTCAATAGGACAGAGTCATTGTTGGCGATGTTGGAAAGTTGAAGTCCTACATTGAAATTAGGCGTGGAGGTACTAAATTGTGCATTTTGGTTGCATCCGCCGATCGACAGTCCCAGACAGACCAGTCCGGTGCCAGATGAAGGGGAAAAAACGAAGGTAGTCCCCGTGGACAAAAAATTTCCCGTCATGGCGAAAACTGGATTGATGGTCGTTCCCGTGGGGCCATGGAAGGTCCAGGTGTTCCATCCTTCAACCATGGTCTGATCTGAACCCAGAAGATCGCCGCCGGCGTAGGAGGTCCCTGCGGAAATTTGACCAGTGAGCACATTGACACTTCCGGTCCAATTAGGTCCATAGGGTGTTGATGTTGGGATGCTTCCCGCTGTGCTGTTAGGTCCATAATAACTGTAGAAAGTATTAGTGCCCCCGCCGTTGGTCGCGGTCAGTTCGACCCCATACGAGGGTGATGCCACCATGCTTGCGTCAGCAAACTGGGTTTCAAGAATACAACTGAGCCCCAAGGCGGAAACTAGAAGTCCTCGAACTATCGGTTTCATGTGACACCCTCCATAAACAACCAATGATTACAATGGATTATTGAAATACAAATTGTTGGTGACTGGCGTGGCATGTTTGGATTAGGGAACCCAGTGACTCCCATGCGGTCATTCACCACCTCATCGCACTCCCTCAACCCTCACAAGGCGTACGATTCAAACCCTCATTTACGTTGATTCCGCTTAACATCAAAGAAAACAACTTCACATGGTGCAGACCATGTTAGTTGTGGACTCCGGGGAAGACAATCCGCCATTTGGGGGGGTGAAGGCGAATTCCCCTGAATCCGTCAGGTCGGGCTGAAGACGTGGGTGAAGTGCGTTTCTGTTTTATCGTAATGGGGTGGACGCCCGGTCCTGCTCCCTTCGCAGTGGTGGTCTGATCCAGACCCCACTTCATACTGGCAACTTGCTTGCCATTCTTACCCGAATAGATGTTTCAAGTTTCCATGCTTCCGCTGGCCGATATCCTCGCAGTTATGAATTAATACACTGATTGATATCGGTTATTTTTATATTTCATGCGTGGCACGAGAATTGCGTCATTGTATGGACCAGATCGGAGTGTCATGTCGAAAACCTGGCTGGTCGGATGTGATGTGGCTTCAAAATTACAAGGGGGGAATCACGATGGAGGTTGAAACTTTTTACGAAGTGATGAGACGTCAGGGCATTACACGTCGTAGTTTTATGAAATTTTGCAGTTTGACTGCCGCTTCGTTGGGATTGGCCCCAGGTTTTGTGCCGAAAATTGCCTATGCGATGGAAACCAAACCGCGCACGCCGGTGATCTGGCTGCATGGATTGGAGTGCACCTGCTGCTCCGAATCCTTCATTCGTTCAGCGCATCCGCTGACCAAGGACGTCGTGCTTTCCATGATTTCACTGGACTATGACGATACCTTGATGGCTGCAGCGGGTTATCAGGCCGAGGAAATCATTGCCGATGTCAGAAAAAAGTATAAAGGCAATTTCATTCTGGCGGTAGAAGGCAATCCCCCGCTCAACGAAGACGGCATGTACTGTATTCAGGCTGGCCGTCCATTCGTCGAAGTGTTGAAGGAGACGGCTGCGGATGCAAAAGCCATCATTTCATGGGGGTCCTGTGCATCCTGGGGCTGCGTGCAGGCAGGCAAGCCGAATCCGACGCGGGCTACTCCGGTGCATAAAGTCATCACTGACAAGCCCATCATCAAGGTGCCGGGGTGTCCGCCCATCGCGGAAGTGATGACTGCGGTGATCACTTACATGCTGACCTTTGACCGCATTCCCGAACTTGATCGCCAGGGGCGCCCCAAGATGTTCTACGGTCAACGCATTCATGACAAATGCTATCGCCGTGCCAACTTTGATGCTGGACAGTTTGTCGAGCATTGGGACGACGATGCCGCGCGCAAAGGTTATTGCCTGTACAAGATGGGGTGCAAGGGACCGACGACTTACAACGCCTGTTCCACGGTGCGGTGGAACGATGGCGTGTCCTTCCCGATTCAATCCGGGCACGGTTGTATTGGTTGCTCTGAAGACGGTTTTTGGGATAAGGGCGGGTTCTACAACCGCGTGACCGGTATCAATCAGTTCGGCATAGAAGCCAATGCCGACAAGGTGGGAGGTACGGTGGCTGCCGTGGTGGGTGCCGCCGTCGTGGCACATGCCGCAGCCAGCGCGTTGAGCCGCGCGCGTAGCACCCACGATGATCAGAACAGGGAGGACAAGTAATCATGTCAGCATATGAAACACAAGGCTTCAAACTCGATAATAGCGGCAAGCGAGTGGTCGTCGACCCGGTGTGTCGTATCGAGGGTCATCTGCGGGTAGAGGTCAACCTCGATGGCAACAACGTGATCCGCAACGCAGTGTCCACCGGTACCATGTGGCGCGGTCTGGAGGTCATCCTCAAGGGCCGTGACCCGCGCGATGCCTGGGCTTTTACGGAACGGATCTGTGGCGTTTGCACCGGCACGCATGCGCTGACATCCGTGCGTGCGGTGGAGAATGCACTGTCCATCCAGATTCCCGAGAACGCAAACACCATCCGCAATATCATGCAGTTGAATCTGTATGTCCATGACCACCTGGTGCACTTTTACCATCTGCATGCGCTGGATTGGGTGGATGTGGTTTCCGCGTTGAAAGCCGATCCCAGGAAAACTTCCGAACTGGCGCAAAGTATTTCCGATTGGCCGTTGTCATCGCCCGGCTATTTCCGCGACGTGCAGAACCGTTTGAAGAAGTTTGTCGAATCCGGGCAACTGGGCCCTTTTGCCAATGGTTATTGGGGTAGTCCGGCCTATAAACTGCCGCCGGAAGCCAACCTGATGGCGGTGACGCATTATCTGGAAGCGCTGGATTTCCAGAAGGAAATCGTCAAGGTACATACCATCTTCGGAGGCAAGAATCCGCATCCCAACTGGTTGGTGGGCGGCGTACCCTGCGCCATCAATATGAATGATGTCGGCGCGGTGGGCGCGATCAACATGGAGCGACTGAATCTGGTCAAGGGCATCATAGACCGTACACGCGAATTCGTTGAAAAAGTTTATGTTCCCGATTTGCTGGCCATCGCTTCGTTCTATAAGGACTGGACCTTCGGCGGCGGGCTTTCATCCAGAAACATCATGTCCTACGGTGATATTCCGGGTGTGGCAAACGACTACTCGGCCGCGAATCTGCTGTTGCCGCGCGGTGCGATCATCAATGGCGATCTGGGTCATGTGCAGGAGATCGATCTGCGCAACCCGGACGAGATACAGGAGTTCGTTTCTCATTCCTGGTACAAGTATGCGGACGAAAGCAAGGGGCTGCACCCATGGGATGGCGTCACCGAGCCGAATTACCATCCGGAGGGCCCCAACTTCAAAGGCACACGTACAAAGATCGAACAACTCGACGAAAGCGCCAAATACTCGTGGATCAAGGCGCCGCGCTGGAAGGGTAACGCGATGGAGGTCGGGCCTTTGTCACGCATGGTGCTGGGCTATGTGCAACCCAGACAATTCCCGTTCATCAAGGAAACGATAGACAGCGTGCTGCATCAGCTCGATCTGCCGGTCACCGCATTGTTCTCCACGCTGGGGCGGACGGCGGCGCGCGGCATCGAGACGCTCTACTGCGCGAAATTGCAGGAAGAACAGTTCGATAAACTGATTGCCAATCTCAAGGCGGGCGATTCGGCAACCGCCAATGTCGAGAAATGGGAGCCCGCCACGTGGCCAGGGGAAGCAAAGGGCGTCGGTTTTACCGAAGCGCCGCGTGGTTCACTGGGGCACTGGGTAAAGATCAGGGATACCAAAATCGAGAATTACCAATGTGTGGTGCCGACCACCTGGAACGGCAGTCCCCGCGATCCCAAGGGGCAGATCGGGGCGTTCGAAGCTGCACTGATGAATACGCCGCTGGCCCGTGCCGATCAACCGCTGGAAATCCTGCGCACCCTGCACAGTTTCGACCCGTGTCTGGCTTGCTCGACGCACGTCATGTCGCCGGAAGGGCAAGAGTTGAGCAAGGTTACGGTACGCTGACGCGCACGAAAAGGAGAACGCCATGTCTGTGAAAACAATGGATGAAACCGCCGCCGGCACCACTGTGTACGTGTATGAAGCGCCGGTCAGGGTGTGGCACTGGATAAGCGCGTTGTGCATCGTGGTATTGGCGGTGACGGGTTATTTCATTGCCAATCCGTTGCCCAGTGTGTCCGGTGAGGCGAGTGAACATTTTTTGATGGGTTACATTCGCTTTATGCATTTTTCTGCGGCCTACATCTTCGCGATCGGCTTTGTTGCGCGTATCTACTGGGCCATGGTGGGCAACAAGAATGCCAGGCAGCTGTTCATGCTGCCCCCGATCTTCAGCAAGGACTGGTGGGCGGGGATGTTGCAGGAAGTGCGCTGGTATCTGTTTCTGGAGAAAGAGCCGAGAAAGTACGTGGGCCATAATCCGCTGGCGCTTCTGTTCATGTTCGTAGCCATTACCCTGGGGGGGCTGTTCATGATCGCCACGGGATTCGCGTTGTATGGCGAAGGAGCGCAAGGCTGGTCGCATGCGCTGTTTTCCAGTTGGGTGATCCCCTTGTTTGGACAGAGTCAGGACGTACATACCTGGCACCACATGGTGGCGTGGGGTATCGTTTGGTTCATCATGCTGCATGTCTATGCCGCAATCCGCGAAGACATCATGTCGCCGCAAACCATGGTCAGCGCCATCATCAGCGGATATAGATCATTCAGGAAATGATGAGCGTCGCAGCGATTTTTCTTTCCAGATGCGGAACTTGATCGAACGCGGGTGCCAGCCCGCGTTTTTTTTTGCTGCAAACCAAATATTTTCGTGCTTTCACTGGTTAAAAACTTTTCGTTTCGGTAAAAAATCGCAAACAATCTTACCATGTGATTCTTTAAAAGTCCCGGTAAAATACAATAACTTATTGAATAATAATAGATAATTATTAATTTCTCCGTTGGCATGACTAGTGCTGTACTGCGACAGTAAACTAAAAAATGCACAATGAAAAATACTCGGCTTTTGATTCTTGGTATAGGCAACATTCTGTGGGCGGATGAAGGCTTCGGTGTGCGTTGCGTGGAAGCGATGAATGCCGCCTATCAGTTCGGCGATGACGTGACGCTGATGGATGGGGGTACGCAGGGTTTATATTTGCTGCCTTATATCGTGGACGCGCATCGATTGGTTATATTCGACGCAGTGGATTACGGCAAAAAGCCCGGCGAAATGGTGATTGCGAAGGATGACGAGGTGCCGCGCTTCATGGGCGTCAAAAAGATGAGCTTGCATCAGACCGGTTTCCAGGAAGTCATTGCCTGCGCTTCACTGGCCGGGAAACTGCCTGAATCCATGGTACTGATCGGCGTGCAACCCGAGCACCTGGAAGACTTTGGCGGCAGTTTGCGCAATTCCGTCAAGGCGCGGATTCCGGCCGCATTGAACGTTGCGCTGGAATCGATCCGGCAATGGAACATTCCTTATTCACCCCGTACTACGCCTGTTCGGGGTAGATGCGTCAACGGTGACGTGCTGGACATGAAGAACTATGAGGCGGGTCGTCCCTCAGCAGAACTGGCCTGCCGTTTTGGCGATGAGCGTTTTTTATCTGGATCGGTCGAGGCTTGAACGTATGTGCATAGGCATTCCCGTGCAGGTGACCGAAGTCGACGGTATGTTCGCCTGGTGCGAGGGACGAAACGGTCGGGTGCGTATCAACACCCTGTTGCTGGGGGAAGTTCTGCCTGGGGATTGGCTGCTGACTTTCATGGACAGTGCGCGTGAGGCCATCGATCCAGTGCGTGCCGCCATGGTCAACTCCGCGTTGGATGCCCTCGACCGGGTGGCCGCCGGTGAAACCTATTTCGATGATTGTTTCATCGATCTGATCGGCAGAGAACCCCGGCTTCCCGATTTTTTACAGCCAGTACGAGAGGAATGAACATGGATGCCGCGCTTGCATGGAAACCGCCCCGTTCCGCGATGAGTAAAAACTTCAGCGGGTTGCTGGACAAGTTGGTGGCCAGGAAGGGCATATCTGATCTCGATCAGGCGGGATTTCAGGCTTTTATGGATGCTACCGGTGCGGGAGTGGTGTTGCTCACCGACGAGCCCGACACTGCTGCGGAGAGTTGGGACATCGCCGTGATTTTCCCCGAATTGCTGGCAGCAACAGGTAATGGTCTTCGTGCCGCTGTGATGCGCCCGGAACATGCAAGGGTTCTACTGACGCGTTTCGGTCTTGGACGCCTGCCTGCATTGCTGTTTCTGCGCGATGGCGGTTATGTCGGCGCGATTGAAGGATTGCGCGACTGGTCTGAATTCGTTGCAGAATGCGCTGTAATGCTGCAAAAGCCTGTCAGCCGTGTGCCCTCGATGGGGAGGGGCGCAGTCATTCATCAAGGATAAAATCATGAGATATTTTCCCATTCCAGTGGTTGGCGTCGGTTCACAGCCCGAGACGGAAGCGGTGGACCATTTGCCGTTACCCAGCGAAATGACCACGTTTGTCATGCCGACAGTAAATCTGGAAGCCGATCCGGAAATATTGGAGGCAACTTGCGCCGTGCTGGAGAGTTTGCGCAGCGCAATGCTTGACAATGGTGATGCCAAAATTGAATTGACAGGGTTGACGTCCGATGTCGTTGAATTGATCAACCAGTCTCTCGGGCAAGGCGAAGTCAGTGTGATCGTGCGGAAACCTGGCAACCTGCATATTCAGGAAACGGTATTCGCCGGAGTCTGGCGCGTACAAGAAATGTCTTCGCAATCTGTCGTTTTGCGCGATAGGATGCACGCCTGCGCCATTCCTCCCGAAGTGCAACTCTCTGCCTTGTCGGGTACGACGACCATCAGTGGACCACCGATACGGCAGGGGATGATGAACGCACCGGCGATTCTCAATGAGTTGCTGGAAAGATCAAAAAACTATCGAACCGGAGAATCGGCGCACATCATCAACCTGTCCCTGTTGCCGATGACTCCCGAAGACCTGGCGTATCTGTATGACGCATTCGGCACTGGAACGGTGAGCATCCTTTCGCGAGGCTATGGCAACTGCCGCATCACCAGCACCCGGTTGGCCAATGTATGGTGGGTGCAGTATTTCAACAGCACGGATCAAATCATCCTCAACACGTTGGAAGTCGTGGATGTGCCTGAAGTGGCACTGGCGGCCGACGAGGATTTTCAGGACAGCATCGAGCGGCTGGGCGAATGGCTGGCTGTGATGCGTGAACACTATGTTTGAAGGCTCTTGTTCGGGTGACCGCCTCGAGGTAACAGACCGATTGGAATGCGGCATTTGCTGGTGGGTTTATGATCCGCTGGAGGGCGATCCGCTGACCCATGTTCCGCCTGGCACGCCCTTTTCCGCGCTTCCCGGGCAATGGCATTGCCCGAACTGCGATGCGCCGAAACACAAATTCATGGTGCTGTAAAATGATGCAAGGCGCGCTGAAACTTGAGGCGGTATTCAACGAAATAGCCCGGACGCGCATGGAGGGTGTGCCCATTCTCAACCCGGCTCTGCGCGTCGAAGTTGTGGGGTTTCGTTCATGGGAGGGACGCTGGGTGGGTGTGCTGGTCACGCCATGGATGATCAATCTGGTACTGCTGCCGGGAGAGGGCGCACCGCTCATTCCCTTGGCGCTGGGCGAAAAAATGACCTGGCTTTTTCCCTCGGGCAGTTATGAATTCATGGGATTGAACGAGCCCATGCTGAGTGCATGCCATGTCTGTTCGTTGATTTCACCCGTTACGGAGTTCACCTCGCAGGATGAAGTCCTGGCCATTGCGCAGGAAATCCTCGCTGCCTTGTTCCTCGAAGGAGGAGATAACCTGCCGGCGGGTCGGAAAGAGATGTCGCGACGGGATTTTTTACGCATCCCCCTGATGAGCGGTCAGTGATGCCCGATGCGGGCAAACTGAATCTGCGTATCCTCTGGGATGGTAAAACCGTTTACGGAGTGGAAGTAAAATCGACCCGTCCACCGGCCTACCGGCTGCTGCCGGGAAGGTCGCCGGATGAGGCCGTGCAACTGATCCCTCTGTTGTATGGCGTGTGCGGCAAGGCTCAACGAGCGGCTGCGCTGGCGGCAGTATCCTCTGCACAGGGTCGTGACGTGCCGCAACTTGAAGAACTCGAGCAGGGTGTACTTTGCGAGGCGATGCAGGAACATTTATGGCGTTTGCTGCTGGACTGGCCAAAATTGCTGGGTTTTCCGCTGCCAGAGGCGCAGTTTGTGCGTTGGCACGCGGCACTGAACGCACTGGCGACTGGCCATGGCGACGCTGAAAATTTGCTGGCGGAACTGCATCGAGCGTTGCTGGGCATGACGGCTGAAGAATGGCGGCGAGTGGACACACAGGCAAAGTTGTTCGAGTGTCTGAAAGCGGGGGATGGCCTGTTGGCACCGATCCTCAAGGCTCTCGAATACAGGGAAATTCACCTGGATTTTGCCGGGGAACAGGCACAAGGTGATTTTCTGCCGCGTTGGACGGCATCTGATGTCAGCCGGAACCTTGCGGCTCAACTGGGTGGTGCGTTTGCCGCCCTGCCGCAGTTGGATGGCAAGCCACTGGAAACGGGAGCGCTGGCGCGTACCCGGCACATGCCGTTGCTACGGGATGCGTTGCGTCGGGCCCCTACCGGGTTGCTGGCAAGGTTGATTGCCAGACTGGTTGATTTGCTGGATAGTGTGTCGGCACGGGGTCGCATCGGGCACGATGGCAGGGGATTGTCGGTGGTGCAAACGGCGCGCGGAATGCTGCTGCATCATGTGCGTATTGAAAGTGGACGCGTTGCGGAGTATTGGATTGTAGCACCCACCGAATGGAATTTTCATCCGCAGGGTGCATTGACGGGTTTGATCGGCTTGCGGGAGGGCAATGCCGCGCGCCTGATGGAAACCGCGCAACTGTTCGTGTTGTCGCTTGATCCCTGTGTGGAATTTGAGATCGAGGTCATTCATGCATGAGATGTCGCTGGCGGAAGGAATCGTGCAACTGGTGGAAGACGCTGTGCGTGCCGAGGGATGCGCGAGGGTGCGTGCCGTATGGCTGGATATCGGACAACTGGCTGTCGTGGAAAAGGAGGCGTTGCGTTTCTGTTTCGATGTGGTGACACGCGATACCGTTGCGGAAGGTGCGCGTCTGGAAATCATCGAAACGCCGGGGCAAGGCTGGTGCATGAAGTGCGAAGGCAACGTGAAGGTTGCGGCCTTGTATGAAGCATGCCCCGTCTGCGGCAGTTATCAGATTCAGGTGACGGGCGGAGACGAGATGCGTGTCAGGGAACTGGAAGTGGAATAGGGGAGTGATATGTGTACGACATGCGGATGTGGATCGGGACAAACACTGATTGGGGGGCATGCGCTCAGGCAGCATCGCAAGCCCGGCGCGCAGGTGCACTATCGGGCGCTTGTGAAAAATGTCGCACATGACCCTGTCCACGCTACGATTGATTTCGGTGCCGGTCCCGCAGGGGCACATGCGCCGGGATTGAGTCAGGCGCGCATGGTGAAAATCGAGCGCGACATCTTGTCCAAGAACGATGCGTATGCCAACGAAAACCGCAGTTACTTGTCCGGACATGGCATTTTCGCGCTCAACCTGGTATCCAGTCCAGGCTCGGGAAAAACCACCCTGCTGGTGAAAAGCATCAACGCGCTGGGCGGCAGTCTGCCCCTTGCCGTGATCGAAGGCGATCAGCAGACGGACAATGACGCCGCGCGCATCCGCGCCACCGGGGCAGTCGCCCTGCAGATCAATACCGGTAAGGGCTGCCATCTGGATGCACACATGGTGGGACAGGCAATGCAGCAACTGAATTTGCAGGACGACAGCCTGTTGCTGATCGAGAATGTCGGCAATCTGGTGTGCCCGGCCGGCTTCGATCTGGGCGAAGCGCACAAGGTGGCCATTCTTTCCGTGACCGAGGGCGAAGACAAGCCGCTCAAGTACCCCGACATGTTCAACGCAGCGGACTTGATGCTGCTGAATAAGTGCGACCTCTTGCCCTATCTGGATTTCGATGCCGGTCTCGCGGTGGAGAATGCGCGTCGGGTGAATCCGGAGATACAGGTGATCCGTATCTCCGCCACCAGCGGCGAGGGCATGGAGGCATGGCTGGAATGGATCAGGGCGGGCTGCCGGAAAGCGATTGCCGCAAAACGGCCATGATACACGCGCAGATCAAGGTGTCCGGGCAGGTTCAGGGCGTGGGCTTCCGGCCTTTCGTGTTCCGGCTTGCGCATGAACTGGGGCTTGCGGGCTGGGTGCGCAACGACAGCAGTGGCGTGGAAATTTCGGTCGAGGGCGAGCGTTTTCAGGTGGCACGTTTGATTGAACGCCTGCAAAGCGAGCCGCCTGTGCTGGCGCGCGTGGAAAAGATCACGCATGATCTATTGCCGTCGACCTCGGGCTTGCGGGGTTTCAGCATTGCGGCGAGCAGACCCGGGCGCGTGCAGACCGGCATCGCACCCGACATGACGGTCTGCCCCGATTGCCTGTCAGAGCTGTTCGACCCCGCCAACCGTCGTTATCGCCATCCTTTCATCAATTGCCTACATTGTGGGCCACGCTATACGCTGACGGTAAAGTTGCCTTATGATCGCGCTCACACCAGCATGGCGAAATTTACGCAATGTCCGGCTTGTCAGCGCGAATATGATGATCCTGGCACACGCCGATTCCATGCACAGCCCAACGCCTGTCCGGCATGCGGACCCGACTTGAGTTTACATGACGAACACTGGCAACGGGTCCCAACCGATGATTGCATCGCCACTGTTGCAGCCAGGATCAGTTCAGGGCAGATCGTTGCTGTCAAGGGCGTGGGTGGATTCCATCTGGTCTGCGATGCGTCAAACAATGTTGCGGTAGACAGAATGCGCAGAGGCAAACAGCGGGATGAAAAGCCATTTGCAGTGATGGTACTCAACCGGCTGTCTGCGGGACGCCATGCCGAGGTTTCCGAGTATGAAGCGGCGCTGCTGGAAACAGGCGAGCGGCCCATCGTGCTGCTGAAGAAATCGGCTGCCTGCGATACTGAACTGCCCAGCATCGCCCCCGGCTTATCCGGTATCGGTCTGATGCTGCCTTATACGCCATTGCACTATCTGCTGTTCCACGAGTTGCTCGGAAAACCTGTGGGCAGCGACTGGCAGCAACAGGCAACGTCGCTGGCGCTGGTGATGACCAGCGCCAATCCCGGCGGCGAGCCGTTGGTGAGAAATGATGGGGAGGCGCGTGCATCGTTATCCGGTCTGTGCGACGCCTTTTTGACGCATGATCGCGAAATCCTGCATCGCTGCGACGACAGCGTAGTGCGTGCAACGCCCATGCCGGGGGAAGGACAAAAATTCCAATTCATCCGCCGCGCACGCGGCTATACACCATGCCGGATCCTGATGCCTCACAGCGGCCCGTCTATCCTGGCTTGCGGGGCATGGCTGAAAAATACCGTGTGTCTTACGCGTGGCAACGAGGCTTTTGTGTCGCAGCATATCGGTGATCTGGATCATGCCGCCATGCGACGGATGCTGGACGAGACAGTGGCTCACTTGTGCGATATCCTCGACGTGCAACCTCGAGCGGTCGCGCACGATCTGCATCCGGATTTTTTCAGCACACAGTTCGCACAGGCTTATGCTGCGCAGCACGGCTTGCCGGTATTTGCCGTGCAGCACCATCATGCCCACATCGCCTCTGTCTGCACTGAGCATCACATCGACGAAACGGTGCTTGGACTGGCACTGGACGGTACGGGTCTGGGGACGGACGGCAGTATGTGGGGCGGTGAACTGTTGCGCGTGACGGGTCCGGACTTCGGACGGCTGGGGCATCTCGCGCCATTGCCTATGCCGGGCGGCGATCGGGCCGCGCGTGAACCGTGGCGCATGGCAGCGGCAGCGCTGTTCGAGATGGGAAGAAGCGATGAGATCGTGCGCCGCTTTCCGGCTCAGGCGGGTGCTGAAACTGTGGCGGTCATGTTGCAGCGCCGGTTGAATTGCGTTGCCACCAGCAGTATGGGACGTCTGTTCGATTCCGCTGCCGGGCTGCTGGGCGTCAGCGAAATTCAGGGTTATGAGGGACAGGCAGCGATGTTGCTGGAAGGACTGGCAGAGCAACGGGGCAAGGTGGCAGCGTTGGCTCGCGGTTACGCCATCAGCCACGATGGCGTGCTGGATTTTATTCCATTGCTGGCAGCGCTCGCCGATTGCAAGGACGCTGCCTACGGTGCAGCCCTGTTTCATGCCACGCTTGCCGATGGACTGAGCGCATGGGTGCTTCGTGCCGCCGAACGAAACACCATCAACGTAGTCGTGTTGGGCGGGGGATGTTTTTTGAATGGGGTATTGTCGCGGGCGCTGATTGAAAATCTGTCGGCGCTGTGCGTGCTGACCGCGCAACAGTTGCCGCCCAATGATGGGGGCATTGCGCTGGGTCAGGCCAGCATCGCCCTGCAACGCATCCATCGAGGAGTTTGACATGTGTCTCGCCATACCCGCCCGCATCGAAGAACTGATCGTCCCGTGCAACGCAATCGTCGATCTTGGCGGTGTGCGTAAAGAGATATCGTTGGCGCTGGTGGAGGATGTGGTTGTCGGCGATTATGTCATCGTGCACGTCGGTTATGCCTTGCAAAAACTGGATCAGGAGGAGGCGTTACGCACGCTGGAGTTGTTCGCAGAGATGGGGGCGCTTGCCGAGTTGCGCGCCGAACTTGGCGAGAGCGCGACATGAAATACGTGGATGAATTTCGTGACGGCGAGTTGGCGAAAAATATTGTCTCCAACATTGCCCGTGAGGTTGATCCAAAAAGCGTCTATCGGCTGATGGAGTTTTGCGGGGGACATACGCATGCCATTTCGCGCTATGGACTTGTCGATCTGTTACCTGCCAATGTGCGGATGATACATGGTCCCGGCTGCCCGGTGTGTGTGCTGCCCGTCGGTCGCATCGATCAGGCGATCCGCCTGGCGCGCGAGCAGGGCGTGATTCTGTGTACCTATGCCGACACGTTGCGCGTACCGGCGTCAAACAATCTGTCGCTGATGCGTGCCAGGGCTCAAGGTTCCGATGTGCGTATGGTCTATTCGACGCAGGATGTGCTGAAGATTGCACGCGAACATCCCGATCGTGAAGTCGTATTCCTCGCCATCGGTTTTGAGACTACCACGCCACCCACTGCAGTGGCGGTCAAACAGGCCGCTTTCGAGGACTTGAAGAATTTCAGTATCCTGTGCGACCATGTACTGACTCCTGCTGCGATGCACGCCATTCTGAAGGTTTCGGGTGGCGTGGCGCTGGATGGTTTCGTGGGTCCGGCGCATGTCTCCACCATCATCGGCAGCAAACCCTACGAGCCCTTCGCCGAAGATTATGGCAAGCCGGTGGTCATCGCTGGTTTTGAGCCGCTGGATGTGATGCAGGCCATCCTGATGCTGATACGTCAGATCAATGCCGGGCGCGCTGTCGTGGAAAATGAATTCATCCGTGCGGTTACGCGTGAGGGCAATCTCAAGGCACAGGAGTTGGTGGCAGAGGTGTTCGAGTTGCGGGATACGTTCGAATGGCGTGGATTGGGGAGCGTGCCCGACAGCGCATTGAAGTTGCGTTCAAAGTTCGCCCCATTCGATGCGGAACTGAAATTCAATGTGGAGTATGTCGCCGTGCCGGACAATAAGGCGTGTGAATGCGCCACTATTCTGCGTGGGCAGAAACGCCCGCAGGAATGCAAGATTTTTGGTACGGTATGCACACCGGAAAACCCTGTCGGCTCGTGTATGGTCTCGTCCGAAGGTGCCTGCGCTGCGCACTATGGTTACGGAAGATTCAGGGAGGTGGCATGACGGTCAAGCCGGACTACGCACGGCCGCTCGATATCAAACAGGGTCGGGTGGATATGTCGCACGGCTCCGGCGGACGCGCCATGGCGCAACTCATCACCGAGTTGTTTGCTGGAGCGTTCGACAATGAGTATCTGTCTCAGGGCAACGACGGTGCATTGCTGCCGCAAGCGACCGGACGGCTGGTGATGGCGACCGACAGCCATGTGGTGTCTCCCCTGTTTTTTGCGGGCGGCGACATTGGCAGTCTGTCGGTACACGGCACGATCAATGATGTCGCGATGATGGGTGCCAGACCATTGTATCTGTCGGCTTCCTTCATACTCGAAGAAGGCTTTTTGCTGTCCGACTTGAAACGCATCGTCGAGTCGATGGCACAGGCATCCCGTGTCGCGGGTGTGCCCATCGTCACCGGGGATACCAAGGTGGTGGAACGCGGTAAGGGAGATGGCGTTTTCATCACGACCACGGGTATTGGCGTCCTGCGGGATGACCTCAGGCTGTCCGGCGATCAGGCTATGCCGGGCGACAAGATATTGCTGTCCGGCACCCTGGGCGATCACGGCATGGCGATCCTGTCGCAGCGCGAAGGGTTGAGTTTTTCGGCACCTATCGTGTCGGACAGCACGGCGTTGCATGGTCTGGTGGCGGCCATGCTGGACAGCGGCGCGAAGTTGCGCGTGTTGCGCGATCCGACGCGCGGCGGGCTGGCGACGGCACTCAATGAGATCGCAAAACAGTCCGGTGTTGGGATGATGCTTCATGAGTCCGCAATCGCGGTGAACCCACCGGTCGAAGCGGCTTGCGAGTTTTTGGGACTTGATCCGCTGTATGTCGCCAATGAGGGCAAGTTGGTCGCGATTTGCGCACCGGAAGATGCACAACGTTTGCTGGCTGTGATGCGCGCGCATCCGTTGGCCGTAGCGGCCTCCATCATCGGCGAGGTATTGGAAGACGCACAGGGTTTTGTGCAGCTCACCACCCGGATGGGCGGACGCCGCGTGGTGGATTGGCTCGCGGGCGAACAATTGCCGAGGATATGCTAAAGGACACTCTATGGCGACATTGCCCAGCATTTTGGTTATAGACGACGAAATACGTTCACAGGAATCCTTGCGACGCACCCTGGAAGAAGACTTTACCGTATTTATCGCTTCCGGCGCGCAGGATGGTCGTACGATCATGGAACGCGATTCCGTGCAGGTCGTGTTATGCGATCAGCGCATGCCGGAAATGACGGGGGTCGAATTTTTGCGGGAGGTGCGCGAGCGTTGGCCTGATACGGTTCGGATCATCATCTCCGGCTATACTGAAACGCAAGACATCATCGCGGGAGTCAACGAGGCGGGCATCTATCAGTACATCCTGAAGCCCTGGCATCCGGAATCCTTGCTGTTGACCGTGCGAGCTGCCGCACAGTTGTATGACCTGCAACAGCAAAGCCAGAATATGAATCTGGAATTGCGCACCGTCGAACCGATATTGCGTCAGCGTGTAGAAAAGAAACACGAAAAACTGCGGGATTATTTTGAGTTTTCCCGCATTACTCGTGCAGCGGCCAGTCCGTTGAATGCGGTGATCGAGATGGCTGCGCGCGTTGCCGGTTGTGACGTTTCAGTGCATATTGCGGGGGAATCCGGTACCGGAAAGGAGTTGATCGGACGTGCCATCCATTATTCCAGCCCGCGTTCAGGGCGGGCATTCGTCATTGAAAATTGCGGCGCCATGTCCGATCAATTGCTTGAATCCGAACTGTTCGGTCACAAGCGCGGAAGTTTTACCGGTGCCTTCGAAGATCGCATCGGCTTGTTCGAGCAGGCCGATGGCGGCACAATTTTTCTGGATGAGATCGGTGATACATCGCCGGCATTTCAGGTCAAACTATTGCGTGTGCTGCAGGAAGGAGAGATTCGTTCGGTCGGAAGTTCGCGCTCGCGCAAGGTGAATGTGCGTGTACTTTCCGCAACGAATCGCGATCTCGAAGAAGAAGTGCGGCGCGGTCGCTTCCGCGCCGATCTCTACTATCGGTTGACCCAGTTTGTATTACCGGTTCCGCCGTTGCGAGAGCGCAAGATGGATATTCCGCTGATTGCTTACGATTTGCTCAACATTGCCGCGAAAAGCATGGGTAAGGATGTAGCGGGGTTTTCTCCCGAGTCGCTGGATTGTCTTGGGCGCTACCACTGGCCGGGCAATGTGCGCGAATTGCAAAATGAGATCATTCGTGCCCTGATGCTGAACGATGATTCCCACATCGGTTCACATCTGCTTTCTGCAAAGGTGTTGCGCGCGGCACCGGAAGAGGAGGCAATGGACATGCAGGTGCTTTCCGGAATGAATGGCAGTCTCAAGGAGCGCATGGAGTTGCTGGAAGCGCGTGTGCTGCGCGAAACGTTGATCCGCTTGCGCTGGAACAAGACCAGTGCTGCGGCCGAACTGGGGCTGTCGCGTGTGGGCTTGCGCAGCAAGTTATCCCGCTATGGACTGGAGAAGAAAACTGAATAACGTCACCCATCGTGAGCCGCTCAATTTGCTTTGGCTACAGTCTGGCGGTTGTGGCGGCTGTACCCTGTCGCTGTTGAACGCCGATTGCAGCAATCTGTTCGATACATTGGCGGGATTTGGCATTCGCTTGCTGTGGCATCCTTCACTGTCGGAAGGGAGCGCGACAGAGGCACGTAGCATCATCGATGACTGCATGAGCGGCGCGACGCCTCTTGACATCCTCTGTCTGGAAGGCGCGGTTTTGCGTGGTCCGCACGGCAGCGGCGGCTTTCACCGGACAACCGGCGGTGATTCCATGATGTCGATAATCAGGCGGCTCGCAGGCATTGCGCGCCATACCGTGGCAGTGGGGAGTTGTGCGGCTTTCGGCGGGGTCACCGCCGCAGGGTGTAATCCTTCGGATGCCTGTGGCCTGCAATTCGAGGGCGACTCTCCTGGCGGTTTGCTGGGGTGGGATCATCGGGACAGCAGCGGCTTGCCCGTCGTCAATATTGCCGGTTGTCCAACGCATCCCAACTGGGTCATTGAAACGCTGGCCGCGTTAGCCTCAGGTGGATTGAATGGGCAGTGCCTCGATATTTTTCAGCGCCCGCGTATGTATGCGGATCATCTGGTGCATCATGGGTGCACCCGCAATGAGTTCTACGAATTCAAAGCCAGTGCGCACAGGCCGTCCGATCTTGGCTGTTTGATGGAAAATCTCGGTTGCAAGGGCACGCAGGCGCATGCCGACTGCAACATACGTCTGTGGAATGGCGAAGGTTCCTGTGTTCGCGGTGGCTATGCCTGCATTGCGTGTACGGAA
Source organism: Pseudomonadota bacterium (assembly GCA_021832305.1). Classification (GTDB taxonomy): domain Bacteria; phylum Pseudomonadota; class Gammaproteobacteria; order Burkholderiales; family Ferrovaceae; genus Ferrovum. The sequence goes on from JAKBLB010000008.1 coordinate 24,854, forward strand.
CCAGGTTTTGAAGAGCCGGGACATTTGTTCGCTGAAACACCGAAGCTTGGCGGTATCCCCATTGGTTTGCCCATCGACATGCCGAAGGCATGGTTCGTGGTACTTGCTTCGCTGTCCAAATCGGCTACGCCAAAACGTGTCAAGGAAAATGCGGTGGCCGATCATCAGGTTGTGGTTCCCGCCGTAAAAAGGATGCGGCCAAAATGAAACGTATGGTGGTCGGTCCGTTCAATCGGGTGGAAGGTGACCTCGAAGTCATGCTGGATGTCGTCGATGGACGGGTGCAGGCGGCTTATGTGAATTCACCCATGTATCGCGGTTTTGAGCAGATCCTCAAGGAAAAGCATCCGCTGGATGCGCTGGTGTATGTGCCGCGTATTTGTGGTATCTGCTCAGTGGCACAGTCGGCAGCATCGGCCCAGGCACTGGCTCATGCGATGGGTTTGCAGCCGCCTGAAAATGGCCAACTGGTGGCTAACCTGACGCTTGCCGCAGAGAATCTGGCTGATCATTTGAGCCATTTTTACCTGTTCTTCATGCCGGATTTTGCGCGCTCTTTTTATCAGGGACGCCCATGGTTTGACGAGGCTCAAGCGCGTTTCAAAGCCGTCAGCGGTAGCGCCATGGCTGCCGTGTTGCCCGCACGGGCGAAATTCTTGCATCTGATGGGCTATCTCGCGGGGAAATGGCCGCACACCCTGTCGTTGCAACCGGGCGGTTCGTCCCGTCCGCTGGAACAGGGAGAGCAAATCCGGCTGACAATATTGCTGGCGGAATTTCGCTCATTTCTGGAGCGGACATTGTTTGGGGACAAACTGGAAACGGTGGCAAATCTGGATTCCGAGTCCGTCCTTCTGGCATGGATGGACAGGCTTGCGAGATCGGCCGACTTTCCGCGTTTCCTTGCGATGGCGTATGACCTGAAGTTGCATGAACAGGGACGGGCCAGTGATCGTTTCATGAGTTATGGCGCATATCCTGAAGGTGACGACAACTTGCTCCCTTCAGGATCATGGGAAAACGGCAAACTGTGTCCGCTGGATATTTCGGCGATACGCGAAGATGTTTCGCATAGCTGGATGGAGGGCGAAGCCGCACTTGCGCCTGCCGCAGGTCATACCCTGCCGCAACCCGGCAAGGCCGGGGCCTATTCCTGGTGCAAATCTCCCAGACTGGACGGTCGTGTGGTTGAAACCGGCGCACTGGCCAGGCAATTGGTGGCAGGTCACCCATTGGTGCGGGATCTCGTGGCGCGCTACGGCGGCAATGTGACGGCGCGCGTGGTTGCGCGCATGCTGGAAATCGCCCGCATGGTGCCGGTGATGGAGGAGTGGGTGCGACGCATACGTCCCGGCGAACCGTTTTGTCAGACCACGACGGCATTGGAGGATGCGAGCGGCATAGGTTTGATCGAAGCCGCGCGCGGCAGCCTGGGTCATTGGCTGGAGGTACGGCAGGGCAGGATACACAACTACCAGATCATTGCGCCGACTACCTGGAACTTCTCTCCGCGTGATGCGGCAGGTGAACCCGGTGCGCTGGAACAAGCGCTGGTTGGCGTTCGGATTGAAGAAAATGACGAGGGTGCTCCGGTTACAGTGCAGCATGTGGTGCGGTCGTTCGATCCATGCATGGTGTGTACGGTGCATTGATGTGATGATGGATTCCGATAAATCCCCTTTTACACACCTGACCTCGACCACACCGCCAGAGGCGATGTCCGAGTCCATATGGGTCGACGTGGTACACAGGATGGACGAGGTATACAACGAGTTGCTGCAACATGAAGTGGATCTGGAACAGAAAAATTACGAACTGGAAGAATCGCAACAATTTATTTTCAGTGTACTTGCCTCAATGTCGGATTTACTGGTGGTATGTGACCGGCATGAAATGATAGAGGAAGTGAATCAGTCGCTCATCGATTTCACTGGAAAGCGCAAAGATGAACTCAAGGGAATCAGTTTGTTATCCCTGTTCGCAGAGCCTGATTCCTGTACGGCGGTAGAACGCGTCATTGCACGACTGGCTACCGAACCCGCGCATGATCTGGAGTTGCAGTTCCGCACCCGCGATGGGGGCGCCACTCCGGTTGCACTCAACTTCACCCCTCGTTTGTCCGGGACTGGCAAGTTGCTGGGGATCGTGATCACTGGCAGGCCGGTAGGTGAACTGCGTCGCGCCTATCATGCATTGCGCGAGACGCATGACGAACTCAAACGCACCCAGCAGCAGTTGTTGCAATCGGAAAAGATGGCCTCTCTGGGCCGGTTGGTGGCGGGTGTGGCGCATGAACTCAACAACCCGATCAGTTTCGTGTTGGGCAATGTACATGCCATGCGTCGCTATACGACGCGCTTCAAGCAATATCTCGATGCAATGCATGACGGTGCCAGTCACGAGACATTGGCAACATTGCGCGAACGGTTGCGTATAGATCACATTTTAAGCGACCTCGCCCCTTTGCTGGACGGCGCGATCGAGGGCGCTGAGCGCACACGCGATATCGTCGATGGCCTGAAGCGTTTTTCGGCTACCGATCGCAATGAAAATGTGACATTCAATCTGACTGAAATCATTGAAAGATCGGTGCATTGGGTTACGCGGGCGACCCCCGCAAAATTTCGCGTCAAGACCAGATTACCAGATGACCTGCCGGTCACGGGTTCCCCGGGACAGATGCAGCAGGTCATCATCAATCTCATTCAGAATGCCGCCGATGCAACAGATCATCATGAGGAGCCATTGCTGGAAGTATCGGCACGGGAAGAGAACGGCGAGATCATCGTACTGTTTCACGACAACGGTTCCGGCATTGCGCCTGATGCACTGGATAAAATGTTTGATCCTTTTTACACCACCAAACCGGTCGGCAAGGGAACGGGCCTTGGTTTGTCCATCAGTTACGGCATCATTGAACGTCATGGCGGAAAACTTTCCGTCAATAATCGGCAACAGGGCGGTGCTGAGTTTATGCTTCGATTGCCGCGAACATCGGATTCTTGATCAGGAGAAATCATGGTAACCGAGAGCATTTATCCGTTGATCGCGCTGGCTTTTGCATTGGGACTGAAGCATGGGATGGATGCCGATCATCTTGCAACGATAGACGGCTTGACCCGTTTCAATACCTCAGCGGGACGCAGGCGTCTGGCACGCTTATGCGGATTCCTGTTTTCGCTCGGGCACGGTGTCGTGGTATGTATCGTGGCAGTTGCTGCCGAACTGTTGTTTCACCCTGCCTCCGCGCCCTCCTGGATCGATGACTTTGGTACGCTGGTGTCGGCATTCTTTCTATTGTTGCTGGGGATGATCAATCTGTATGCCGTATTCTCCACCCCCTCGCACGAAATGGTGAGATTGGCAGGAATCAAAGGGCGTTGGCTGAAGAACTTGAGGAATGCAGGCCATCCGGTGCTGATTGCACTGGTGGGCGCCTTGTTCGCGTTATCCTTTGATACACTTTCCCAGGCGGCATTTTTTTCCGTCACTGCGGTACGATTCGGAGGCACGGCTTACGCTTTGTTGTTGGCCGTCTGTTTCATGATCGGCATGATGGTCACCGACGCCGTGAATGGATTGTGGATTTCGCACCTGTTGCAGCGCGCTGATGCCAGTGCCCGTACAACTTCGCGCATCATGGGAGTCACCGTGGCGCTACTCAGCCTCACGGTGGCAGGATTAGGTCTGTCGCGCCGCTTTCTGCCGGTAACGGCGGCCTGGCAGGAAGGACGCGAATTGCTCATCGGCGCATCCGTCATCGCGGTGGTCGCAGTCAGTTACCTGTTTTCCCTGTATCGGCAACAGCGTTCCCTGGTCTCCTTTTGAGGTAACCGGTCACTGAGTGGCATCGTTATACGGTAGCGGGCAAGCGGGTAGGTAAAAGTCATGCGATGCACTCAATCAGCGACTCGCGCACGATGGTGAGTTTGTGATTGGCACTGTGTATGATGATTTGTGGCCAGACCCGATGCAAAAACGCAAACAGGTCGCGCATTCGCATATTGCCAATGCGCAACTGAATCACGCGGGGTGGAGGTTCTGTCAGCATGATCCGATCAGAAAAGTCGGCATCTTTACTGACGATGGTAAGGTTATGCTGCTGCGCATATTGCCAGATGGCTGTATCAGGCAAATCATCACCAATATCAAAAACGTGGGCGTAATCTTTTCCTTGCCACAACGCGAAACGGTAAGGCAAGTTCGCATCGATCAAGAATTGAGTCATCAGGCGACCATCGCCATGTCGTAACGCTGCCCCATGACATGCGTGGCAAAGCGCAAGCACGCGCGGATATCTTCGGATTCCAGACTTGGATATTGCTCAAGAATATCTGCCTCGTTGTCTCCTTCACTCAAATAGCCAAGAATGGTCTGCACGGTAATCCTTTTGCCACGCAACGTAGGCTTGCCGTTGCAAATTTCCGGATCAAGAGTTATGCGTCCGTCAAAGTAACTGTGTGTGGTCACGATGATATCCTTTCAATTCATTGAATTAGACAATTCAACTTGCCCTGTGCTGACGAAACCGGTCCCGCCGGGGTGGTGGCGCTTCGATTCGTCAGAGAATTCGCTGTCGCATCCAGTGCACCGGATAAACCGGTGGCTTGCCGGAGCGGTCTTGCAGCCCTGCCAGATCTTCAAAAGTCGTTTTAACGAAAAACACTAGTTGTTTTAACGAAATAGTTCAACTGGATTGAAGTTGTTTGAAAGTTTGATGGTGCCCGGGGCCGGACTCGAACCGGCACACTGTCGCCAGCGTCAGATTTTGAGTCTGATGCGTCTACCAATTTCGCCACCCGGGCAATAGCCGTGCATTATAATGCGCTTCATGGATTTCTGCACGAGCGACTTCGATTATATTCTGCCCCCCCACCTGATCGCCCAAACGCCAACGGCGGTGCGGCGCGCCAGCCGTCTGCTTCGCTTGTCCGCGCAGGGGCTACAGGATCGGTGGTTTACTCAACTTCCCGAGTTGCTGTCGGCGGGGGATCTCCTGGTTTTCAACGATACGCGCGTGATCAAGGCGCGGGTATTGGGCCGGAAATCCAGCGGGGGGCGGATCGAGGCCTTGGTGGAACGGATCGTGTCGTCCTCCGAGGCATGGGTGCAGATTCGCGCCAGTCACGCGCCCCGTGCGGGAGGTTTGATCCGTTTTGCCGACGGTCGGGCATGGGAAGTCCTGGAAAAAGTTGAGGACCTTTATCGGGTTGCGTTGATCGATGCGGAGACTGGACCGGACTTCCACGCCTGGCTGGAACAGGTGGGGTCCTTGCCGTTGCCCCCTTATATCGATCATGCGGCTGGTGCGGTGGATGCGGAGCGCTATCAGACCGTCTATGCCCGGAATCCCGGCGCAGTGGCGGCACCCACGGCGGGATTGCATTTTGATGAGGCAATGCTGGAGACCCTGCAATCTTGCGGTATTGAAACAGCCTCTCTGACCCTGCATGTGGGGGCCGGAACCTTCCAACCCGTGCGTGTGGAGCGTCTGGCGGATCACCACATGCATGCGGAATGGTTCAACCTTCCTGTGGAGACGGTGGAGGCCATCCGGCGCACCCGGGCGCGCGGCGGGCGGGTCGTGGCGGTGGGGACCACCAGTTTGCGGGCGCTGGAATCCGCCGCAGCCAGAGGGGAATTATGTGCGGGTGCACAGGAAACCAGCCTGTTCATTACCCCGGGGTATCGTTTTCAGGTGGTGGATCGGCTCCTGACCAATTTTCATTTGCCTCGTTCCACCCTGCTCATGCTGATCAGTGCTTTTGCCGGGATGGAGCCGGTGCGGCAGGCTTATGCCCATGCAGTCGCGCAGGAGTATCGTTTTTTCAGTTATGGGGATGCCATGTTGGTGGAAAGGGAAAAAAAAGATGAAGTTTGAGGTATTGGCCCAGGACGGCAAGGCACGTCGGGCTCGCTTGAGTTTGCCGCATGGCGTGGTGGAGACGCCCGTATTCATGCCGGTGGGAACCTACGGAGCGGTCAAGGGCGTGACCCCCGATGAATTGACGGCCCTGGGGGCTCAGATCATCCTGGGAAATACGTTTCACTTGTGGTTGCGCCCCGGACTGGAGGTGTTTCGAGCGCAAGGAGGATTGCATGGATTCATGAACTGGCAAGCCCCGATCCTGACCGACTCGGGAGGGTTTCAGGTTTTCAGTTTGGGGGATTTGCGCAAGATATCGGAGGAGGGGGTCACCTTTCGTTCCCCCCTCAATGGCGACCGTCTGTTCCTGACCCCGGAAATCTCCATGGAGATTCAACGCGTCCTGAATTCGGACATCGTCATGGCCTTTGACGAGTGCACTCCCTATCCCGCTACGGAGTCAGAGGCTCGCCGCTCCATGGAATTATCCCTGCGCTGGGCCGATCGTTCCCTGCGCGGTCACGAGGGGAACCCCAATGCCCTGTTCGGAATCATCCAGGGCGGAATGTACGAATCCTTGCGCGAAATTTCAGCGCGCGAAATGGTGGCACTGGATTTTCCCGGTTATGCCATCGGCGGCGTGTCCGTGGGAGAACCGGCAGCCGATCGGGAGCGCATTCTGGCGCATACGCCGACATTGTTGCCGGCCCACAAGCCGCGTTACCTGATGGGGATGGGCACCCCGGAGGATATCGTGAACGCGGTCACGGCGGGAATCGACATGATGGATTGTGTCATGCCCACGCGCAACGCGCGCAATGGGTGGTTGTTCACCCGCTTCGGGAATGTCAAGATTCGCAATGCCGCGTATAAGAATGATGGGCGGCCGCTCGATTCCACCTGTGCCTGTTATACCTGTCAACATTTTTCACGCAGTTATCTGCATCATCTCCAGCAGGCCAAAGAAATGCTGGGGGCGCGTCTCAATACACTGCATAACCTGCATTACTATCAAACATTGATGAGCGAATTGCGCGCCGCCATCGAAACGGGCACGCTCACCGACGTCACCCAACAATTTCAGGCTGACCGTGCGCGTGGAGTGAAGTGATCCTATCGTGTTAGAATCGTGAAGTTTTTTTGGAGAGACTCATGCTGATCGAAAATGCTTTTGCCGATGTGCTCGGTGGTGGATCCACCCCTGACATGGGTATCAACCTGTTCTTCATCGCGTTCATGTTTCTGGCGCTTTATTTCATGATCATCCGTCCCCAGTTGAAGCGTCAGAAAGAGCAGAAATCCTTGCTGGAGTCCCTGAGCAAGGGGGATGAGGTCGTGGTGGGCGGGATTGTCGGCAAGATTGTCGAAATCGATGCCAATTTCGTCCGTCTCGAAGTGGCCAAGGGGACCGTGATCCAGGTTCAACGCTCGGCTGTCAGCAATTTGTTGCCCAAGGGAAGTCTCAAATAATAAACCGGCCCCGAAGGCCCCACCAGGAATTTTGATGAATCGTTTTCCGCTCTGGAAGAATCTGCTGATCTTGTGTGTGATCGCCTTGGGCGCACTCTATACGCTGCCCAACTTTTTTGGTCAGTCTCCCGCTGTCCAGATCTCCGCGTTGGGAACCACTCCCCCCGTGGGCTCAGGAGTGCAACTTCAGGTGGAACAGGCCCTGAAGGCGGCTCAGTTGGTCGAGACCCGTGCTTCCCTCGATGGGGCCGGGTTGCGGGTGCGCTTTGCCGATACGGATGCCCAATTGAAAGCGCGCGATGTCATCGACCATGCGCTGAACCCCGAGGGGCAGCCTCAGCGCTATGTGGTGGCGCTCAACCTGGTCCCCAATTCTCCGTCCTGGCTATCGGATATTGGTGCGTTACCCATGTATCTGGGCCTGGATCTGTCGGGAGGGGTACATTTTCTGCTCCAGGTGGACCAACAGGCTGCTCTGACCAAACGACTGGAAGGGGATACGGCGGAAATTCGGTCCGAGTTGCGGGATAAACAGATTTACTACGACGGGTTGAACCGGGATGGAGAGCGCCTGCTGGTCCATTTTCATGATGGGGCGACCTTATCTTCCGCGCAGCAGGTGTTGGAAAGCACGCACCAAGACATGAACCTGAAGGCCGAAGGGAACGATCTGGTGCTGTCTTTGAAGCCGGAAACCCGTACGGCCATCCAGGATCAGGCGGTCAAACAGAATATTCTCGCTTTACGCAATCGGGTCAATGAGTTGGGCGCCAAGGAGCCGATCATTCAGCAGCAGGGCGCAGATCGCATCATCGTACAACTTCCCGGCGTGCAGGATACGGCCAAGGCCAAGGACATCATCGGCCGAACCGCCTCCCTGGAAATTCACCTGGTGGATGAAGACCATCCCAACCCGATTTCGGTGACCCAAGTGCCGCCAGCCGGCGATCTGCTGGTGCTCGACCGGCAAGGGATTCCGGTGTTCGTGCGCAAAACCGTGGTGTTGAGCGGGGATGTCATTACCGATGCCGGGGCCGGTTTTGATTCCCAAAGCAATCGCCCCACCGTGAACATCAGCATGGATGCCAAGGGCGCACGCATCATCCGTCAGGTCTCGCGGGACAATCTCAAGAAACGCATGGCCATCCTGCTCCTGGAAAAGAGCAAGACCGAAGCCATAAGCGTGGCCACCATACAGGATGAACTGGGGGCACGTTTTCAGATCACCGGCCTGCAGAGTTCTGAAGAGGCCAATGATCTGGCGCTGTTGCTGCGCGCAGGGGCCTTGGCTGCCCCTATGGAATTTCTGGAAGAGCGGACCGTGGGACCCAGTTTGGGCGCAGAAAACATTGCTCGGGGTTTCCATTCCACCTGGATCGGATTTGCCGCCATCGCGGTATTCATGGTGGTTTATTATGCCCTGTTCGGGGCCATATCGGTGGTGGCCCTGGCGGTCAATGTGCTTTTGCTGGTGGGGTTGTTGTCTTTGCTGCAAGCCACGCTCACCTTGCCGGGCATGGCGGCGATAGCGTTGACTGTGGGGATGGCCATCGATGCCAACGTTCTGATCAACGAGCGCGTCCGGGAAGAATTACGCAATGGCAATTCGCCGGGGGCCGCCATTCATGCGGGTTATGACCGAGCCTTTGGGACCATCCTGGATTCGAATGTAACCACGGGGATTGCCGGTCTGGCGCTGTTTGCCTTCGGGTCCGGGCCGGTCAAGGGGTTTGCCGTGGTGTTGGTGCTTGGGATACTGACTTCCATGTTCAGTTCCGTATTGGTTTCGCGCGCTTTGATCAACCTGATCTACGGACGCCGCCGCAAGATCGATCACCTTTCCATCGGCATGTGACCTGAGGACGCTATGGAATTTTTTCGGATGAAACGTGACATTCCCTTCATGAGTTGGGGAAAATACACCACCTCGGTGTCGCTCATCACTTTTTTGTTGGCGGTATTTTTTCTGTACAGCAAGGGTCTGAATTTTTCAGTGGATTTCACCGGTGGTACCGTCATGGAAGTCCATACGGCGGGTCAGGCCGATTTGACGGGGATGCGTCGGAGCCTGAAGCAGTTGGGACTGCACGATGCGAATGTGCAGAACTTTGGAAGTTCCCATGACGTGTTGATTCGATTGCCCCTGCGTCATGGAGTCAGCAGCGGCGCCCTTTCGGAAAAGGTGCGTCAGGCGTTGTGGCAGCAGGATGCCTCCCTGCAGGTGCGCCGTGTGGAATTTGTCGGCCCTCAGGTCGGAGACGAGTTGGTCAAGGATGGCTCTGCCGCTCTTTTGTTCGTTTCCCTGGGCATCGTCATCTACCTTTCGCTGCGTTTCAAGTGGAGACCGGCGGTGGCCACCATCGTGGCCAACCTGCACGACGTGGTGATCATTCTGGGGTTTTTTGCTTTCTTTCAGTGGGAGTTTTCCCTTTCCGTCCTGGCTGCGGTATTGGCCATCCTGGGGTATTCGGTGAATGAATCCGTGGTGGTGTTCGACCGGGTGCGAGAGAACTTCCGCAAGATGCGCGGGGCCTCGGTTTCTCAGGTCATCGACAACGCCATCACGCGGACCATGAGCCGGACCATCATTACCCATGGATGCACCCAGTTGATGGTGACCTCCATGCTCTTTTTTGGTGGAGAAGCCCTGCATTATTTTGCCTTGGCATTGACCATTGGAATTCTTTTCGGGATCTACTCTTCCGTATTGGTGGCCAGTCCCATTGCCATGGCGCTGGGCATGACCCGTGCCGATTTTCTGGTGAGCGACAGGAAGATCAGCACACTTCCGGATACCCCATAATTTCGTGGACATCCTCCATTTATTGGCGCATCTGGATGATCATCTGGTGGCCCTGAGCCAGCAGTACGGGTATGCTTCCGATGTGATTTTGTTTCTGATCATCTTCAGTGAGACGGGGTTGGTGATTGCCCCACTGCTGCCGGGAGATTCCCTGCTGTTCGTGGCAGGAGCCGTCGCTGCCGGGAATGCCTTGACCCCCGGCCCTTTCAACCTTCCCTTGCTGTGGGTGGTCTTGTCTGCGGGCGCTTTTCTGGGCAATCAACTGAATTTTCAGATTGGACGCTGGATCGGTCCCAAGGTCTTTCACTGGGAACGTTCAGTGCTCTTCAACCCCAGGCATCTGGCTGAAGCCCATGCTTTTTACGAGCACCATGGCGGAAAAACCATCGTCCTGGCCCGCTTCGTTCCCATCGTGCGTACCTATGCGCCCTTCGTGGCTGGGGTGGGGGACATGGCCCATGGACGTTTTGCTTTTTTTAACGCTATCGGAGCCATTACCTGGGTGGGTGCCTTGCTGCTGGCTGGACATTGGTTCGGGAATGTTCCTTTTGTCAAAGGACATCTCACGGAAATGATCCTGGGAATCGTGGTGTTGACCCTGATTCCCGTCGGGGTGGCGACCCTGCGCCATACCTTGCGCCGTTCCCCTTAAGGGTTGGGCAGCGTTTCCTTGAAGGACTTGCGTTGCTCCAGTTTGAGCGCCAGGGCGTTCAGGTTGGGGTATTGCTGACGCCAGGGCCATTCGGAAAAACGGAAATCCAGCCAGAATAAAAGGCTTCCGGTGGCTAAATCGGACAGATTGAGCGATTCAGCGGTACACCAGGCGCGGGTGCCCAATTCTTTGGACATCTGGGCAAGCCCCCGTTCCATCTTGCCGCGTTGTCTTTCCATCCAGGTGGGACTTTGTTCCGTTTCCGGGCGGCGTTTTTCCAGTACGATCGCAACTCCGGCATCCAATACGCCATCGGCCATGGCTTCCCAGCGTTTGACCACCGCACGCTCGCGCGGGGTTTCCGGAATCAGGTGCCCTACCGGGCTGATGGCGTCGAGATATTCCGTGATCACCTGGGAATCGAACAGGGTCAGACCGTCATCCAGCACCAGGGCGGGGATTTTCCCCAGGGGATTGTGTTTTTCGATCAAGGGGATATCCCCCACCATGGCATCGGTCACCAGTTCGAAATCAATGTGTTTTTCAATCAGGACGATGCGCACCTTGCGGACGAAGGGGCTGGTGATGGAACCCAGAAGTTTCATGACGAATGATCCTGTGTATGGAAGAGTTGAGGAATTATACACGGGTGTCTTTTATTCAAGCTGATTCCTTACTGACGACGGTGTGCCGCAGGGGGCTCATAATGACGAAAAGAGTGGTTGGTTATCGTACCAAGGGTCGGCCCGTTTAGAGTTATGATAGACGCTTCTGCAAGGTTTTTAAGCATGGGGCGGTCCAATGAGTAACGTATCATCCTTCAGATTTCTGGATTTGTTTTCCGGGATTGGGGGGTTCCATCATGCTCTGCAGTCTTTGGGCGGGGAGTGTGTGCTGGCGTGTGAAATCGATGGCGATGCGCGCAAGATTTATCGGGAGACCTTTGATCCCGGCGAAGAAAAATTCCCGTTTGTGGACAATATTCGTCACTTGACCCGCTCTGTCATTGACGACGAAAAAACTCTTTTTCCTCCCGAGGATATAGGTCGTCTGGTGCCTGATCATGAAGTCCTTTGCGGCGGTTTTCCCTGCCAACCTTTTTCCAAATCAGGGGAACAACAGGGAATAAAAGATAAAACTCGTGGCACCTTGTTTTTCGATATTCTTCAGATTATTGAAGCCAAACGCCCGCCCTACCTCTTCTTGGAAAATGTCAGGAATTTGGCGGGACCCCGTCATACCGATACTTGGCAGACCATCGTTTCTTCTCTGCGGGACCTGGGCTATGCCGTTGCTTCGGACCCCCTTATTTTCAGTCCTCACCTGTTACCTCCAGAATTGGGAGGAGCTCCGCAGGTTAGAGAGCGAGTCTTTATTTTGGGTGTCCGAAAAGATAAGGAAGAAGGACAAATTGATAACCTGGTTCGGTTTAATCTAAGGATGCAGAGGAAGAAGTTGTGGGAGCCAGATCTTTGGCGGATCTCTGAGTACCTTGAGGATGATGAATGCATTGATAAGATTGAAGATTTTGAAATAAGCCGGAATGAGGAAATGTATTTGGCCGCATGGAACCATTTTGTAGAAACCATTGAACAGGATCTGCTGCCCGGTTTCCCGATTTGGGCGTTTGCGTTCCAGGCTACGCCACAATTGGCGCCGGACATGGCCTCTTGGGAAGTGGATTTCCGGATCAAGAATTCGCGGTTTTATGTCGAAAACAAGGATTTCATCGATGCGTGGAAACAGATGAAATGGGGAACAGCGCAATTGACCGTGCCGGAGTTTCCGGTTTCACGACAAAAATTTGAATGGCAGGCGAGGAAAAAGCATCCAGGCCGAAAAGGTCGCACGCTGAGGGATCTCGTGATCCAGTTTCGTCCCAGCGGTATTCGGGTCAAACCCCCTACCTACCTGCCGGCGTTGGTGGCGATTACCCAGACCTCGGTCGTGGGGCCAATGTTGAGAAGACACGCAAAAACCTACCGGAAATTAACGCTGGTAGAAGCAGGTCGGTTGCAAGGTTTACCGGATCACCTCTACCAAAAAAAATCTGTTTCTCCACAAGCTGCTTATAAGCAATTGGGAAATGCGGTAAATGTTGGGACGATCCAGAGGGTGGCAGGGGTTTTACTGGGGATTTATCCGGCAATGATATCTGATGAAAATCAATCGGCTTTGATTTTTTGATGGGTGGAAAGCGAGGCGATTGGAAAATCGATTTTTGTATAGGTGAGTTCTTCAATCTGTTGGTTGGAGATGGCATATTTCCCACGCCTGAGATTGCCATCAGCGTTTCGCCATCCCTTTTGTTTTTTGTTAAGTCCGCGGATGGTTTCGGGATCAAGCACGATAAAACGAGCCTCGGTAAGTCGTGCCGAGACTTTTCTTCGACGACTCGGGGCGCGTCTTTGTATCCTTTCCTGTTCATACGCACTGGTCCCTCCCTTCAATGTGTCATGCCAAGCCTTGAACTCACCGGTCGTGTCGTATTGGCAATCAGCGCAGATCATCAGGATTCCATGATGTCCATGGTTTTCCAGCGAGAGGTCCATGGCTTCACAGTCATTGAGAATGGCTCCATGAGTAGTATTTGGATGGGTTTTTATGTCCCAGTTGATTGTCCGTTTAAGATCAAAGGATACGTTCCCGTAAACATCCCCTTCCAGACAAAACTGTGAGTTTTCAGGGCGTTTTGAAAATTCTCCTCGAATCAAAAATTCCGCATAAAAACCAATCCACTCCATCTGTTTCCAATGGGTGCTACCAGTCTGTTTCATTCTTGTGATGCACTGTTTGCCTTCCCATTCAAACGGGATGCGGGTTAAGACTCCGGACAGTGTCTCGATATCTTTTTGTATCTCACCCGCAGTCGACATAATAAAACCTCCGCCGTTCGGTCAGAACAGTTTATTAATGGATGGCATAGAAATGAATCAGGTGTATTGCCGGGTCAGTGGGGCGGCCAATCCGGTATAGGTGGCGGGGGTCAGGACCAGCAGTCGTGCCTTATCGTCCTCAGGCAAGTTCAGTTCCTGCACGAATTTCTGCATGATTTCACGGGTAATGGCTTGTCCCCGGGTCATTTCCTTGAGGCGATCATAGGCATTGCTCATGCCGTGTTTGCGCATGACCGTTTGAACGGGTTCGGCCAGAACTTCCCAGGCATGATCCAGATCATCGTTCAACCGTGTGGCATCAATGGCCAATTTTTTTAGGCCCTTGTGGCAGGACAGATAGCCCAGCAAACTGTGGCCCAGTCCTACCCCAAGATTGCGCAATACGGTGGAATCAGTCAGATCCCGTTGCCAGCGGGAAATGGGCAGTTTTTCGACGAGATGGCCCAGGAGGGCATTGGCCAGTCCCAGATTGCCTTCGGAGTTCTCGAAATCGATGGGGTTGACCTTATGAGGCATGGTGGACGACCCCACTTCTCCCGCCTTGAGTTGTTGGCGGAAGTAACCTAGGGAAATATAGCCCCACAGGTCGCGGTTCAGATCGATGAGGATGGTGTTGAGCAAGGCAAACCCCTGCATCAATTCGGCCAGGGAATCGTGGGGTTCGATCTGGGTGGTGTACGGATTGAACGAGATCCCCAGGGATTCCACGAAGTTGCGGGCCACGCTGGGCCAGTCCACTTCTGGGTAGGCGCTGAGGTGGGCATTGTAATTTCCTACGGCCCCGTTGAACTTTCCGAGCAGGGAAATGTGTCCGAGACGGGTACGTTGGCGTTGCAGGCGGGCCACGACATTGATCAATTCCTTGCCCACCGTGGTGGGGGTGGCTGTCTGGCCGTGGGTGCGGGCCAGCAAGGGTTGGTCGGCATGGGTTTTGGCCATCCCTTCCAGATGTGCGACCAATTCATCCAGAGTGGGAAACAGAACGTTGTGACAGGCATGGGTCAGCATGAGCGCGTGCGACAGGTTGTTGATGTCCTCCGAGGTACACCCAAAATGGATGAATTCGGCAGAGGTCATGATTTCCGGGTTGCCGGACAGACGTTCGCGTATCCAGTATTCCAGGGCTTTGACATCGTGATTGGTGCGTGTCTCGATGGCTTTGATCTGCGCTGCATCGCCTTCGGAAAAGTTTTCGACCAGGGCCTTCAACTGGTGTTGGCTTTCCGCTGAAAAGGGGGGGATTTCCGTGATTTCAGGGAGATTGGATAACTGGAGCAGCCAGGCCACTTCAACTTTCAAGCGAAAATGGATCAGGCCATATTCGCTGAAGTACGGGCGCAGCGGGTCCAGTTGCGCAGCGTAACGGCCATCCAGAGGAGACAAGGCGGTCAGAGGAGTAGGGGCCATGGCATCGATCCGCAAAAAGGCAGATTTTAACAGAACGAAGGTCGGGCATTCGTTCCTTTGGGAACCGAAGGCCAAACTTCTTCCTCAATCATACGCCGTTGGAAGGACTCAGAATGATTCCACCGCCGAGACAGGCCTCTCCCTGGTAGAGTACGGCCGATTGTCCGGGGGTGACCGCCCACTGGGGATCATCGAAATGGAGGTCGGCAACGCCATATCCGTTTGAATACGTCAGGTGACAGGGCGCATCTTTTTGGCGATAGCGGTTTTTTGCGCTGTAGGTACCAGGAGAAGGCGGCGTGCCGGAAATCCAGGAAAGTTGTCCGGCACTCAGGTCGAGGCGATGGAGCAGAGGGTGATCATGCCCCTGAACCACGATCAGGCGGTTGTTTTCCATGTCTTTGGCGGCCACGAACCACGGTTCTCCAGGACCGCCGATCCCGAGGCCCTGGCGTTGTCCCAAGGTATAGAACGCCAACCCCTGATGACGCCCCACGATTTTTCCGGTGGGCGTTTCCATGGGGCCTGGTTGGCGGGGCAGGTAACGTCCCAGAAACTCCCGAAAGGGGCGTTCTCCGATGAAGCAGATGCCCGTGCTGTCCTTTTTGGTGGCGGTGCCCAAGCCGGCTTTTTGGGCCAGGGCGCGGACTTCGTGTTTGGGCAGATGGCCTACCGGGAAAAGGGTGGACGCCAGTTGAGACTGGTTGAGACGGTACAGGAAATAACTCTGGTCCTTGCCGGGATCGAGTCCGCGCAGGAGTTGGATCTTTCCGTCGTTTTCCTGGACGCGGGCATAATGGCCGGTGGCAATCTTGTCTGCCCCGAGGTTCAAGGCATGGTCCAGAAATGCCTTGAACTTGATTTCCGAGTTGCACAAGATGTCCGGATTGGGCGTGCGTCCTGCCTGATACTCCTCGAGAAAATAAGAAAAAACCCGTTCCCGATATTCTGTGGAAAAGTTGACCACTTCGATGTCGATCTTTAATACATCGGCCACTGCCACGGCATCCACCAAATCGGCGCGGGCAGTACACTCGGGATCGTCTTCCCAGTTTTTCATGAACAGTCCGATCACCTCATAGCCTTGCTCCTTCAGGAGCAGAGCGCTGACGGACGAGTCCACTCCGCCAGAAAGACCAACGATGACACGGGGCTTGGACATGGTTTGGAAGCTCGAAGAAAATGAAAAAGGCAGAGGTCGTCTCTGCCTTTTGGTGCCGGGCGATCAAATCTCAGTTGGCAGGGGCGGTTTTCTTGGCATGCTTTTTATGATGGTGCTTCTTCTTGCCATGCTTTGCTGCTGGCGCAGATTTTCCCGCCGCAGGTGCGGCAGCAGGTGTAGCAGCGGGTGCCGGAGCGGCCATGGGAGCAGGTGCAGCATCGGCAGCCATGACTTCAACGGTCGTCAAGGCCATGAGGCCGGTCAGGGTGGCAAGGATGAATTTTTTCATGGAATTTCCTCAAAAAGATCGGTGGAGATGGATCGGGAGGCTGAGTGACAGTTACGTCCCTTGCACAGTCTAACGCAAAAGCAGGGGGAGTCGTTGACCGGCTGGGGTGAAAGCGGGGAGAGTTTTTACGAAGGAGGGACAAGGGTCGTATAATCGTGGGGGAATCATTTTAATCACGCCCGGCTTGGGTTTTTTTGTTGAGGTCCCTCATGTATCAGCATATCGTGGTCCCTGTGACAGGGGAAAAAATTCTCGTCGATTCCAGGGGTGGACTCGACGTCCCAGACCAGCCCATCGTTCCCTTCATCGAGGGGGATGGTATCGGGGTGGATATCACACCCGTCATGAAGGACGTGGTGGATGCAGTGGTGGCGCGGTGTTACTCGGGTCGACGCAAGATTTCCTGGATGGAAGTGTATGCCGGGGAGAAATCGGTGCGGGTGTATGGTCCGGATGTCTGGCTGCCGGAAGAAACCTTGCAGGTCTTGCGTGACTATGTCGTGTCCATCAAGGGCCCCTTGACCACGCCGGTGGGCGGCGGAATTCGCTCCATCAATGTGGCCATGCGCCAGCAACTCGACCTGTACGTGTGCCTGCGACCGGTGCGCTGGTTTACTGGCGTGCCCAGTCCGGTGCGTGAGCCTCATAAGACCGACATGGTGATTTTTCGGGAAAATTCGGAGGATATCTACGCGGGCATCGAATGGTCGGCCGAATCTCCCGAGGCACGTAAACTGATCACTTTCTTGCAGCAGGAAATGAATGTGACATCCATCCGTTTCCCTGAGACTTCCGGTATCGGGATCAAGGCCGTTTCCCGCGAAGGGACGGAACGGCTGGTGCGCAAAGCCGTTCAGTATGCCCTGGACAATCAACGTCGTTCGGTGACCCTGGTACATAAGGGAAATATCATGAAGTACACCGAGGGAGCATTCAAAAGTTGGGGGTATGACCTGTGCCGTCGCGAGTTTGGCGCGGAATTGCTGGAGGGGGGGCCCTGGATGCGTTTGCCCAATGGGATCGTCATCAAGGATGTGATCGCGGATGCTTTCCTTCAGCAAATCCTCTTGCGTCCCGCCGAATATGATGTCATCGCAACTCTCAACCTGAACGGAGATTACATCTCCGATGCCCTGGCGGCCCAGGTGGGGGGCATCGGGATTGCTCCGGGAGCCAATCTGTCCGATACGGTGGCCCTGTTTGAAGCTACCCACGGGACGGCTCCCAAGTATGCAGGAAAGGACTATGTGAACCCCGGTTCCCTGATTTTGTCCGCAGAGATGATGTTGCGCCATATGGGTTGGGTGGAAGCGGCAGATGCCCTGATTCATACCATGGAAAAAACCATCAAGGCCAAAACCGTGACCTACGATTTTGCGCGCTTGATGGAGGGGGCCCAACAGGTTTCCTGTTCAGGGTTTGGTGCGGCGCTGATCGCCAACCTGGCATAAAATGTAAGGGCGTTGACAGAGCGGCAGGGAGGGGGGTAGCATGGTCTCATGCTAGAAACCATCACCATCATCCTTTTCCTTGCTGCGGTTGCCTTCGTGATGTTCACCTGAGGCAGGGCGGGTTGAAACTGTCCACCCTCAGCCGTCACTAGCCGTCACTCGTCAACGATAGTGTCTCAGCGTTGTTTCATCCAGCGCTGCTTTTCCCGTTCCCAGTCTTTTTCCTTTTCCGCCTCGCGCTTGTCATGTTGCTTTTTACCCTTGGCCAACCCGATTTCGACCTTGATCCGTCCCTGGTTGTAATGCAGGTTGACGGGAATCAGCGTATAGCCCGCCCGTTCCACCTTGCCGATGAGTTTGGCGATTTCCTCGGCATGCAGGAGCAGTTTGCGGGTGCGGGTCGGGTCCGGATGGACATGGGTGGAGGCCGTGGGCAAGGGGCTGATATGCGCCCCCAACAGATACAACTCACCCTCCAGGATCACCACGTAGGCTTCCTTGATTTGTGCCCTGCCGGCGCGGATGGCCTTGACCTCCCATCCTTCCAGGACAACGCCCGCCTCATGGCGCTCTTCGATGAAATAGTCGTGAAAGGCTTTACGGTTGTCGATCAGGCTCATGATGGGGTATCTTGTGCGGAATCCTGCATTTTACCCTAGGGTGGCTCTGTGACGCGTGTAGAAAAGTCGGTATTGGTGATGTATTCCGCTGAAAGAATGTATGGGCTGGTGGAAGACATCACTCAATACCCTCATTTCCTGCCTTGGTGCGGCGCTGCCGAAGTCCATGAACGGGAGGAACATCAAACGGTTGCGACTTTGCACATCAATTTTCATGGCATTCGCCAGAGTTTTACGACGCGTAATCAGGGTACGCCCTACCAATCCGTGGTCATGGTTCTGGAGAAAGGGCCTTTTCAGCATTTACAGGGGGAGTTTCGTTTCATTCCGCTGGGAACTGAGGCCTGCCGCATCCACTTCGTCCTGGAATGGCGCTTTGCCAGTTTTTTGCTGGAAAAAATGGTCGGGCCGATTTTTCACACGATTGCCAATACGATGGTCGATGCCTTCGTCAAGCGTGCGGATGACCTGTATGGAGGGTGAAGCATGGAAGTCACCGTCATCTATGCGCTGCCTGAACACCAATTCATCCGAAAGGTGAAGGTTTCCGATACGGCGCTCGTCGCGGATGCCCTGGCAGCGTCGGGCGTGCTGGAGGAGTATCCGGACATCGATTGGGCACGGGAGGCGATCGGGGTGTGGGGTCGGGTCCGCAGTCTGACCACGCCCTTACGTCCGGGGGATCGTGTGGAAATTTACCGGCCGCGCCAGGTGGACCCCAAGGCTCAACGCCGTTCCCGGCTGAAGTCTTCCTGATCGGAGGAGGGGTCGGACTGTTTTTCCAGGCTGTGGCGCAACTGTTCGAGATGTTGGCGCAGGGTTTCCAGGGTCTCCCGGCCCAGCAGGGCGAAGACCGGTTCCAGGTGGGCCAGATGGGCCGAAAATACCCGCGCAAACAGTTCTTCGCCCGCAGGACTCAACCTGACCAGAGTGCTGCGTCCGTCGGTAGGGTGAGAAATCCTGGTGATCAGGCCTTTTTGCTCGAGACGGTCGAGTACGCCCGTCAGGGTTCCCTTGACCATCAAGGTTTTTTGACCGATATCCCGACAGTTCATGCCCTGAGTATTGCCCAGGGTGGCAATGACATCGAACTGGGGCGTCGTCAGCCCCAGGGTTCGGATATGGCTACCCGAAAAGGCATCAAAGGCCTGATAGGTGCGCACCAATTCGCGCAACGTGGGGAGGAATTCAAAACGAGTGGCTGGCATAAAGGGGTTGCGTATTTAGTACGAACGCGTACAATATGATTTCCGAAAAATCGTTTCATTATACAGGAGAACATCATGCCTCACGCAGTGGAAGTCAAGCAAGGTCAGGAATATTGGCTCTGTGTTTGTGGAAAGAGCCCCGATGGACTGTGTAATGGTTCCCATGAAGGGTCTGGAAAAAGCCCCCGCCAATTCATTGCCGAACAAGATGAAACCCTGTACATCTGCGGTTGTGGTCAGTCTTTCAACAGCCCTTTCTGTGACGGTACCCATAAAACCCTAGCGTCGATCCTGTGACGGAATCACTCACCTCGGGCACTTTTGTGTCCGAGAGTTTGTTTTAAGTCTAAATTGCGTTAGAATCACAGAATGGACCCCCCCCTCTTTTCCCGGGATTTTTTTCGACCGCCCCTTTGGCACGACTGGGGGGAGGGGTTCGTTCGTCAAACGCGTTGTGAAGGTTTGCCCGAGCCTCAGTGGGGATTATGGAATTCGACCCTGGCACAGGAACTGGGTTTGCCCGAAGCCCCTACGCAGGAAGCCAGTGCCTACTTCTCGGGGAATGGACCGCAAATGCCTTGGTGCAGCGCTTACGCCGGCCATCAATTTGGCCTGTGGGCAGGGTTACTGGGCGATGGACGGGCCCATACCCTGGGGCGAATTCCGGCCGGGAATCAGGAAATTCAACTCAAGGGGGCAGGCATGACCCCTTATTCGCGGCGCGGAGACGGGCGCGCCGTGCTGCGCTCTTCCCTGCGTGAATATCTGGGGTCAGAAGCCATGGCGGGTTTGGGGATTCCCACCACCCGTGCTCTGGCCCTGATGACTTCCCACCTGCCCGTGCGACGCGAAACGCGCGAAACTGCCGCGGTCGTGGCGCGCGTGGCCCCCAGTTTTTTGCGTTTTGGTCATGTGGAACATTTGGCCTGGCATGGGTTCCCCACCGAATTGAAGCGATTGCTCGATTTATTGATGGTGTTTCATTACCCTGAGGCCAGACACCAGCCCAATCCGGTGTTGAGCGTACTGGAGGAGGTGGTTGAACGTACCGCCCACCTCATGGCTGCCTGGCAGTCGGTGGGGTTTTGCCATGGGGTCATGAATACCGATAATATGTCCCTGCTGGGGTTGACGCTCGACTATGGGCCCTTTGCTTTTCTCGACCGTTTCGACCCGCAGTTCATCGGCAATCATTCCGATCAGGAAGGACGTTATGCCTATGACCAACAACCCTGGATCGGGGCCTGGAATTGTGCGGTCCTGGGCAGCGCGTTGAGTGCGCTGATCGACGATGAAAAGGGCATACAGGTCGTGCTGGGGCGGTACAATACGCTGTTTGCCACGTCCCTGCTGAACCGTTTTCGCCGCAAATTGGGATTGCAGCAAGCGTTGCCGGGGGACCAGCCCCTGGTAGATACCCTGCTGTCTCTCCTGCACCAGAATCGGGCGGATTTTACCCGCTTCTTTCGCTTTCTGGCCCAGGATGCGGTGCAGACGGAACCCGCTCGTCTGGAGGAAGAAGAGGAATTTCAAGGCCCTTCCCCCTGGACTGAATGGGTGAGAGACTACCAGGAACGATGTGCGCGGGAAGAAGGTTCTGCGTTGGCGCGGGCACAGGGGATGCGCGCTATCAACCCCAAATATGTTTTGCGCACTTATCTGGCAGAATTGGCGATTCGTCAGGCCCAACAGGGAGACTTTGCAATGGCTCGCAACCTGGAAAGCGTACTGCGTACCCCCTGTGACGAGCATCCCGAATTTTCTTCCTGGGCTCTTGCGCCTCCGGACTGGGCCGGGGCGTTGACTCTGAGTTGCTCGTCGTGACCCTCCCAACTGCGGCGCAGGGCAGGCACTACCGTTATTATGATTTGATCATGGCGGCCTTTATTTGCATTCTGCTGTGTACCAACCTGATAGGGGCGGCCAAACAGACGATGCTCAGTGTGCCGGGTTTCAGGACCTTCACTGTGGGGGCGGGGGTTCTGTTCTTTCCCATTTCCTATTTTTTCGGAGATGTCCTGACCGAGGTCTATGGCTATGCACGCGATCGTCGGGTCGTCTGGGCGGGATTTACGGCTCTGGCCTTTGCTGCCCTCATGGCCTGGGTGATCGTCTCCCTGCCCCCCGCGCACAACGCCTTCATGGCGACTTTTCAGGGGCAGTTGGAAGGAGTGTTCGGCAATACCTGGCGGATTGCTGCCGGTTCCATGCTGGCCTACTGGTGTGGCAGTTTTTCCAACAGTTATGTGCTGGCGCGTCTCAAAGTGAAGACACGTGGACGATGGCTATGGATGCGCGCCATCGTTTCGACGGCGGTTGGGGAGGGCCTGGATTCACTGCTTTTTTACGGGATTGCTTTTTACGGGATATGGGAGACCCGGGACTTGATCGAGGTGGCGATACTGGAGTATGGCATCAAGGTGTCTTGGGAAGCCCTGGCCACCCCCTTCACGTATGCCTTGGTCAATTTCCTCAAACGGGCGGAACAGGAAGATTTTTATGATGACCACACCCATTTCAATCCCTTCACTCTCGAGCCTTGAAACATGCCGGAATTGCCTGAGGTCGAAGTCACCCGCCAGGCGCTCAGCCCCCATGTGACCGGCCAGATCTGGGTGGGTGCCGTGATTCGGGAAAGCCGTCTGCGTCATCCCGTTCCCCCGGAGTTGGCGAATCCCGACCCCCAGCAGGTTCTGCAGGTGCGAAGACGGGGAAAATATCTGGTGCTGGAGATGAGCCACGGGGCGCTGATCGTTCATCTGGGCATGAGCGGCACCCTGCGCTACCTGACCCAGTCGGTGCCCGCGCAACGGCATGATCACGTGGACCTGTTGTTCGCGGACGGGAGCCTGGTGCGCTATCGCGATCCGCGCCGATTTGGCGCACTGCTCTGGGTCCCCCGTCTCCCAGAAAACTCTCCGGAGCCATTCTGGCAGGCCCACCCCTGCTTTGCCAGAATGGGCGTGGAGCCCCTTGAATCAGGGTTTGACGGAGCCTGGTTTCATCGCGTCACGCGCGGTTTGAAGGGGGCGATCAAACCCTTGTTGCTGGAGGGGCGACTGGTGGTGGGGGCGGGCAATATCTATGCCTGCGAAAGCCTCTTTCTGGCCGGAATCGACCCGCGCTGCGCGGCGGGACGGATAGGACTGAAGCGCTACCATCGTCTGGCACAAGCGGTGCGTCAGGTCCTGGAACAGGCCATCCAGGCCGGTGGAAGCACCCTGCGCGATTTTGTTGGGGTCACGGGGGAAGGAGGGTATTTTCAGCATCAACACCAGGTTTATGGTCGCACGGGACAACCCTGCGTGCGCTGTGCAACCCCCATTCGCCAACTTCGTCAGGGACAACGCTCTACCTGGTATTGTCCACACTGTCAGCGCAACTGACCCGAGCTGCGATGAGTTCCAGGGTGGCGGCGTAGCGGGTTCGCAGGTCCTGGGGGGAGGAGACGGTAAAGCCGAGGTCGTGCAGTTGGCCATCGTTCACCCCATAGACCCAGGCATGGACAGTGAGGGGTTGCCGGCGCTCCCAGGCATCCAGGACCACCGTGCTCTGACAAACGGTAAGTGCTTGTTCCATGGCGTTCAATTCGCACAGACGGTCATGACGCAGGTCGGCAGGGCACTGTTCGATGAGAGCCCAGTGCTTCTCGTGCACATCCCGAACGTGTCGTAACCAGTTGTCGGCAAGCCCGATGCGCATCCCGGTCAAGGCTGCATGGACACCCGAGCAACCATAGTGACCGACCACCATGATATGACGCACCTTCAACCGATCCACGGCAAACTGCAGGACCGACAGGGAATTGAGGTCACTGTGCACGACGACATTGGCCACATTACGGTGGACGAAGACTTCTCCAGGGGCCAGTCCGGTGATCTGATTGGCCGGAACACGAGAGTCGGAACAACCGATCCAAAGGTATTCAGGCGCCTGTTGGGTGGCCAGTGCCTTGAAAAAATCGGGGTCCGCGGCCAGCATGGAATCCACCCAGAGGCGGTTGTTGTCGAAGAGGTGTTGCAGAGGGTGAGGAGAAACCGTCATTCGTTGAAATCCTTTGTTGAATCAGGGCGACCCACGGCCCATGAGGTACCGAAGTATACCTTGATTAGTCCGGGGTTTTCGCTGGCGGTGGTGGTGCGTGGCGTCCTGCGCGCCATCCGAGGATCAGCATGGCCAACGCAAACGCTTTTTCGGACCAAAAAACGCCGGGCAGACCCCCGGACCCCCGGAACAGGGCAAAGGCCGCGAGCATGACCAACATCAGCAAGGGTAGCCAGCGCCCCTGGGTCGTGCCCCAGGTCCAGCGCCGTGCCCAGGCCAGTCCGGCGAGGGCGCAGAGCCAGCCGCCCGCCGCTCCCACCAGCACATCCAGAGGCCAGTGTACGCCGAGGGCAATACGGGAAGCCCCTACGGCCAATCCTGCGAGAATCAGGGTCCAGCGCATACCGGGAGCGCGGAGCGGGAGACCATGGATGAGCAGGGCGATCAGGGTGAAGATGGCGGTGGTATGTCCTGAGGGAAAGGACCCATGTAACAGGCGGGGGCCAATGACCGTCACCGTCAAAATGGCGGGGGGGCGCGGCGCATCTATCCAATGCTTGAGTCCATGGGAAAAGAGGAAGGCCAGCAGGGAGGCCAGCAGGGCGGCCCACAACAGATCCGGGCGGCGGCGCCACCAGGGAAATAGGATCAGAGGAACCAGCGTGGAGTCCCCCAATGCCGTCCAGTGGGTCCACAGCAGGGGGGGCAGGAAAGAGAAAATCCGGTGCAATACCTCGAACAGGGGCAAATTGGTGCAGGTCAGCGCGACTTCGAGGGCCAGGCCCAGGCATGCCAAAGGGAAGGTCCAGCGCCAAAGCGTTTGAGCAGGAAAGAGAGGAGGGGTCATTGGGGTAGGATTTGAACCAGATAGAGGCCCCCTGCGGCATGCAGGACGACATGGGGGGGGAGATCGGAGAGGTGGTCTGCCCGGGCAAAGACCCAGTCTCCGGCGTGAGCCGGTCTGTTGACGGTGGGTTTTCCACTGTATACGGCAAAACTGGGCATGCGGTCGTCCGCCACGATGGACCCTGGGTGCTGACGGGCCCACTGGGCCAGAATGCGTACCGGGGTTTGTTGCAGACGGGCGGCCACGGGCATGAGCACCGTGGTCAGCATCAGGGTACTCATCACGCCGGTGGTGCCCAGCAGGGCCAAACTACGCGCCGAAGGATCGGCGGATATCGGGAGTGTCCGAATGACCACGAACCCCAGAAAGGCACAGAGTACCAGCATACTGACCACGCTTGCCCACCAGCTCCCGGTAAAAATGTCCGGGCCCTGAAGAAACAGGGCGCGCAGGTAGGGGTTGGAGGTGGTCTGAGCCTGATATTGGACGATGAAGGGTAAACCGATGATCAGGGCGGGCATGATGAGCCACGGGAGCCAGAGGATCCGGGAAGGTTTGAGGGAATGGCGGTGTTGGGCCATGAGCAGGAAGAGTGGAGGTAGCCCGATCAGCAGATAGTGCGGCAACTTGGTGTGCGCCAGGGAAAACAGGATGAAAACCGTGGCAAACCAGAGCAGCAGGAACTGGGTCAGGGGGCTGGCGCGATCGCGCCAACCTTCTCCCAGTGATTTCAATAACAGAGGGGTATGCGGCCAGGCAATCACCAGCAGCACGGGAAGGTAATACAGGACACTTCCCCCGTGTCCCTGCATCGTGCCGGTGAGGCGTCCGAGGTTTTCCCGCCACAAAAAATAATCGATGAAGCGTGTTCCCATCAAGTGGTATTGGATGACATACCAGGGTAGGGCCAGCGCACAAAAAGTGAGCCATCCCCAGCCATTGAAGGCGCTGCGGAACCAATTCTTCCATTCCTTACGGAGTCCGTAGAACAGGAAACTGGTGAGTGCGGGGACGACCACGGCCACCGGCCCCTTGGCCAGAAAGCCAAGCGCCATCCATAGCCAGATCCGTCGTTCAGCCCAGGGATCCTGCTTTTTCCAGGCCAGATAGAGGTCCAGTTGGGCCAGGGTGATGAGGAGACAGAGGACCCCGTCCATTGCTGCGGCGTGGGCCGATACCGTGACACCCAGGGAGGTGGCGCAGAGCAAGGTGGCCAGAGCCCCGGCTTCAGGGCCCCAGTGTTGGCGCGCAAAGCGGCCCAGAACGAGCATCCAGAGCAGGCAGGCCAGCAGGGAAGGAAAACGAAAAACCCAGGCATGGACGCCGAATACCTTGACCAGAGGCGCCATGAGCCAGAAAGCCAGGATGGGTTTTTCAAAAAAAGGTTGCCCGTTCAGGGTGGGCGTGATGAAGTCGCCGCTGTGGGCCATTTCCACAGCGACTTCTCCATACTCACCTTCATCCTCGTCAAACAGGGGCAACTGGACCAAGGCCAACCAGGTGGTCAGTAGTGCCAGAACCCACAAGCCTTTCAGTCTGCGCACCAGATCAGACATGAACCACCTTCAGCGAGGTTTAGCCGGCACGTTTGCGAATGGGCGCCTTGGTTTGGCGTTGCTCAGACCAGGGCGTGCGGGCCTCGCGGTGTTGGGGACGATCCTGAGCCGGGCTATGACGTCCTCCCTTGCCCGCAGCAGGTCCTGGTCGTGCAGCAGACCGGGAGCTGGGACGAATGGGCATGCGTGGTTCGAATCCGGCGATGGTATGGACATCGATGGATTTTCCGGTGAAGCGTTCGATGCGTTGCAGTTGCAGGAAATCACGGCTGCTGGCCAGGGAAATGGCGATCCCCTTGTTGCCGGCACGGCCGGTACGACCGATGCGGTGGACATAGTCCTCGGCGACTTTGGGCAGGTCATAATTGATGACATGACTGATGCCGGGGACGTCGATACCGCGCGCGGCCACATCGGTGGCCACCAGGACGCGCAAACGTCCATGGCGCAGTCCATCCAGGGTGCGGTTGCGGGCACCCTGGTGCATATCGCCGTGAAGCGCGGCCGCAGAGTGTCCTTGTCCGCTCAGGTCGTCGGCCAGCAGATCAGCATCGCGCTTGGTGGCGGTGAAAATGATGGCCTGATTGAGTTCGACATCGGTCAACAGATGGGCCAGCAGACGATTCTTGTGGGCCAGGTTGTCCACATAGTGGAGGCGCTGGTCGATGTTTTCATGGGCGGCCTTGAGGGAAGTGGCCTCGATGCGTACGGGTTCCCGCAGGAGGGTTTCGGCCAGACGTGCGATGGGTTTGTCGAAGGTGGCAGAAAACATCAGGGTCTGACGGGTAGCCGGGGTGGCGCTGGCGATGCGCTTGACATCGTCGATGAACCCCATGTCGAGCATGCGATCGGCTTCGTCCAGGACGAGCATTTCGACTTGGGATAGATCGACCCGACGACTGTCCATCTGATCGAGCAAACGGCCCGGTGTGGCCACCAGAATATCATAGGGGCGTGCCAGATTGCGGTTCTGAACCGGATATGGGGTTCCTCCCAGCAAGGTGACGGTACGAATCTGTTTCAGATTTTTGCCATAGGTTTTGGCGGCTTCGGTGATCTGGCTGGCTAATTCACGGGTGGGAGACAGGACCAGCAGGCGTGGGCCTTTTCCGGTCAAGGGGCGGGTTGCCAGGCGATGCAGGGCCGGCAACATGAAGGCGGCAGTTTTGCCCGACCCGGTGCGTGAGGTGACCATAAGGTCGGAGCCCGTCAGCAAGGCAGGAATGGCCTGGGCCTGGACGGGGGTGGGTGCGGTGTAACCGGCTTCGGTGACAGCGCTGAGCAAACGGGGGTCCAGATTCAAGTGTTCAAACAACATGGGGGTAGTCAATGTACTAATCCTCGAGGGCGAAGCGACAGGTAAAGGGAACCCGGGAGGGTTCACACGAGCCTCAGATGAAAAAACAGCGGAGAACCGCCGGCGTAAGTCACTAACCGGCAAAAGACATTCAGAAATGAATGGATAAGGTCAGGGACACTGCACTACCTGTCGCATGCAGTGCTGACATGGTAACAGAAAGCACAAACAAATGGAAGGACAAAAGTGAATATCCTGTCAGTCCCGGGGAATCGGGTCTGGAGAGGGAACTCCTTTCCTCCGGTTGGAACCATCGTCAGGATGGGCGGTTAGGTGTCGTCCTGAGCGCGCGACGCAGAACTTTGCCGACGGCAGAATGGGGCAGTTCGGTCCGGAATTCGATGTGGCGTGGAATCTTGTAACCCGTGAGTTCCTGATGGCACCAGGCGAGGAGTTCCTGCTCCGTCAGGTTGGGGTCGCGGCGCACCACGAATGCCGTGATGGCCTCGCCCGAATGGATGTCCTCGACGCCGATGGCGGCGACTTCGGCGATCCCGGGATGGTGGGAGAGAATTTCTTCGATTTCGTTCGGGTAGACATTGAATCCGGACACTTTGATCATATCCTTCTTACGGTCCAGCAGGGTCAATGTACCCGTCCGGTTCCAGCGTCCGATGTCGCCGCTACGAAAATATCCATCTGGCCAGAAGGCCTGGCTGGTTTCTTCCGGTTGCTGCCAGTAGCCGCTCATCACCTGGGGTCCGCGGATACAGACTTCACCGATGTCTGTCGGGGGGGCTTCCTCGCCCTCACCATTGCGCAGGGAAATCTCGGTGTACGGCAAAGGTTTTCCCACGCTTCCATCAAATTCCTGAAGATCGAAGGGGTTCAGACAGACCCCCGGAGAGGTTTCAGTCAATCCGTAGGCCTGATTGATGCAGCAACCTGTGACGGCTTGCCAGTGTTGAGCCACTTCCCCCTTGACAGCCATGCCCCCGCCCAGGGTGGATTTGAGGTGAGAGAAATCCAGATGCGCGAAAGCGGGGTTGTCCAGCAGGGCGGCAAACAGAGTATTGACCCCGGTAAAGATGCTCATGGGATAGAGTTTCAGGGCACGCACCAGTCCGGGAATGTCGCGCGGGTTGGGAATCAGCAGGTTGGTGGCGCCTAATTTCCAAAACAGCAGGCAATTGGCGGTCAGGGCGAAGATATGATAGAGCGGCAAGGCCGTGACGACCTTTTCCTGTCCGGGAACCAGATGCGAGCCATGCCAGATCCCCACCTGGCCCAGATTGGCTATGATGTTCCGATGGCTAAGCATGGCTCCTTTCGCGCGTCCGGTCGTCCCGCCGGTATATTGCAAAAAAGCCAGGTGTTCCGGCGTCAGGGAAGGGCAGGTGAAGGGTAGGTGTTGTCCCCGTTCCAGAATGGTGGGAAAAGAAAATACCGCGTCCATATGCCACGCAGGAATGGCTTTTTTCCAGTAGCGCAGAACCAGGTTCAGGAAGATTCCGCGCAGGCCCATCAGATCCCCTACCTGGGTTACGATGATGTGGCGCAGACTGGGGACGCGAGTCTGCGCCACCGTATGGGCAAAGTTTTCCAGGACGATGAGATATTCGGCTTCGGCATCGCGCAACTGAAACTCCAGTTCCCGGGGGGTATAGAGCGGATTGCAATTGACTACCACGCCGCCCGCGCGCAGGATACCATATACCGCGATGGGGTACTGGGGCAAATTGGGCAACATGACCGCCACCCGCGTTCCAACGGTCAAGCCCTGATCCTGTAACCAGCTGGCGAAATACAGGGCCGACCGTTCGATCGTTTCGTAGGAGAAGGAGTGTCCCAGGCACTGGAAAGCATCGTGCTGCGCAAAGGTGTGACAGGCCTGCCCCAGTGTGCGGTCCAGGGTTTCCCGGGAAGCGGAATCGAAACTATGTTCCGAGGGGAAGAGTGAAGAGGTTTCCATGAAATGACGACTCGTTCCCTTGGCTTCACCGGGTTGAAAGTAGGCCTCTAGGGGTCATCATCGCATGCTTTGAGCACACTGTCAAAGAGCCCGGGGAAGCAGGATCCCATGGGTGGGAATCATTGGGTCATGGGTCAGAAGGCATGGTACAGGAAGCCCCGTTCACATAACGTGCGATGCGCTTCGGCGTGGTCCGGATACAGGTGTTGCAGGGTCTCTCGGAATGCCGGGCCATGATTCATGTGCCGCAGGTGGCTCACTTCATGGGCGATGACATAATCCATTTCGGCCGCACTGGCCTTGAGCAAACGCCAGTTGAGCCGGATCATCCCGCGCGCATGACAACTGCCCCAGCGGCGGCGGGCATTGGACAGTGCAACGGTGGGCATGGGCACGCTCAACCGTTCGACATAATGGGCGACGCGCGGCAGGAAGAGAGGCAGGGCCTGGACTCGATACCAGCGTTGGAGGGCTACCGTGATGCCGCACCGGCCTGGGTTGAGGTATAAAACCCCTCCTTCGAGGCGGGTAGGCCCGGAATTCAGGGACAGGCGCACCGTGCGTCCCAGATAGGGGAGCAAGGCACCTTCTCGGGGGATGACGCGCAGCGCCGATTTTTGACAGCACTCGGTCCATTTGGTGCGGATCCAGGTGGCACGAGTCTGGATCAATGTTTCAAGTTGCGCGGCCGGCAGGTTGAGGGGCGCAAAGACCGTCAATCCCTGCTCATCGATCTTGAGACCGATCGTCCGGCGGCGTGGGCTTCTCACCAACTGGTAGGGGAGGGTCTGGCCGGCGCAGGTGAGCGGAGGTTGGGGCAAGGCAAGACGGCTCATCGGATAGATCGAGTCCTGTGTTTGCGTCGCCAGGGGTGGGCAGGTTGATGGCTCCAGCGTTCCAGTTCGGCCTCGATCCAGGTTTCGGCTTCCTGATTGACCTCGAGCCCCTCCCGTCCCTCGGTGGAGAGGACAGGGCCCAGGGACAGGTGAATGGTGCCCGGATATTTGTCCAGTAACCCCTTTTTCCACAACCGGCCCGCATCATGGGCCAGAGGTACGACGGGAACCCCTGCCTGGGCAGCCAGCAAGCCGCCGCCAGGGGCATAACGACCCCGATAACCGTAAGGTACGCGCGTTCCCTCCGGAAAAATGATCACGATCAGCCCCCGGCTCAGGCGTTCCTGTCCCTGGGTGAGTACCTGCTGGAAAGCTTCGCGCCGTTGCTCGCGGTCGATGGCAATGGGTTCGAGCAGCCTCATCCCCCAACCAAAAAAAGGAATGGAGAGAATTTCCTGTTTCAATACGAAGACATGGGGGGGGAGAAATGCCGGGAAAAAAATCGTCTCCCAGGCGGACTGATGCTTGGCTACCAGAACGAAGGGGCCGGCGGGCAAGTGCTCCCAGCCGCTGAGTTCATAGCGAATGCCACAAATCCAGCGGGCCAGGCGCAGCATCAGGCGTGACCAGGCGCCCGAGAAGTAACGGGGTCCGCGCACGCCGATGGGCGCAGAAACGATCATGAGCAGGGCGTATAATGGGGTGGCCAACCCCTGGGCCAGGACAAAAATCAGCGCGCGCAGGACACGCATGATCAGTGTTTGGCCAGCAGGGCGCGCACGGCTTCCTGAAGGTTGTCGTGAACCTGGGTTCCGGGCGGCAAATTGCCTGTCTCGAGGGTTTTTTGACCCTTGCCCGTGAGGACCAATATCGGCTGGGCTCCGGCTCGTTCCGCAGCGACCAGGTCGCGCAGGGAATCGCCGATGGCGGGAACGCCCTGCAGTGAGGTGTTGTAGCGCTGACTGATTTCTTCGAACAGTCCGGGCGCCGGCTTGCGACAATGACACCGTGATTCGCGGGCATGGGGGCAGAAGAAAATGGCTTCGATCATCCCGCCCTGTTGGGCCAGGGCATCGATCATCTTTTGGTGAATGGCATTGAGGGTCGTCAGATCGAACAGTCCGCGCGCGATGCCCGACTGATTGGTGGCGACCACGACCTGGTACCCGGCGTGGTTCAGGCGGGCGATGGCGGCCAGACTACCGGGAAGAGGGCGCCACTCTTCGGGGCTTTTGATGAAACGGTCGCTATCGGCATTGATGACGCCATCACGATCGAGAATGACGAGAGACATGGTCGTAGGGTTCCTTGCCAGAGAGGTGGCCGTGCGTTTCAACCGCTCAGGCAGGACAGATCGCCTGCCTGGTTCATGAGTGATTCCAGATTTTTCAACAGAGCCAGCCGTGCTGCGCGCAGTCCGGGCTCCTCGCACATGACCATGAGGTCGGTAAAAAACCGGTCCACTGGGGCATGCAGCTCTGCCAGTGCGCTCAGGGCAGCGGAAAAGTCTGCCTGAAGGACGAAAGTGGCGATGCGGGGTTGCAGAAGTTGCAACTTTTGCTGCAAGTCGAGTTCCGCAGGTTCTTGCAGGGGCGCGGGGGGTACGGACTGTGTCGAGCCGGACTTTTTGAGCAGGTTGCGAATGCGTTTATGGGCTGCACTCAGACCGATGGCTTCAGGGCGGGTGCGGAAAGTGGCGAGCGCCTGGAGGTGTGCGGGCAACTGGTCCAGGCGAGTGGGCAAGGGAGAAATGACCGCTTCCACCAGACCCTGATCGAATCCCTGGTCGCGCAACAGACCGCGCAAACGATCCTGGATGAAGGTGGGCAGCGAGTCCAGCGCTGCAGCGTCCAGCATCCCCCGGGGAAAAGTGGCCTCGGTCCAGGCGAGGAGCACAGGCAGTTCCAGCGCGGGGGCTTTATCCATCAGCAGGCGCAGGATCCCCAGGGTGGCGCGACGTAATCCATAGGGATCCCGATCTCCCGTGGGGATTTGGCCGATACCATAGATGCCCACCAGGGTTTCCAGTTTGTCGGCCAGGGCCATGACCGTGCCCAGGGGCGTGGTCGGTAAGGCATCTCCGGCAAAACGGGGGCGGTAGTGGGCTTCGATGGCCAGCGCCACTTCCTCCGCTTCCTGGTCATGGCGGGCATAGTCTCGTCCCATGAATCCCTGCAGTTCGGGGAATTCTCCCACCATGTCCGTGACCAGATCGGCCTTCAGCAATTGCGCTGCCCGTTGCGCCTGTGCGCCGGACAAATGCAGGGCACGGGCTATCTGTTCGGCCAACAGGGACAGGCGTTCGACGCGCGCGCCCAGACTGCCCAGACGTTGATGGTAAACCACCTGATCCAGTCGGGCGCGCCGTTCGCTCAAGGGAATCTTGCGATCCTGTTGGTAGAAGAAACGGGCATCTGCCAGGCGTGCGTGCAGGACGCGCTCATTGCCCCGCACGATGGCCATGGGGGTGGGCGTTTCCAGATTGCTGACCAGCAGGAAGCGGGGCTGCAACTGGTTCTGGGCATCGCCCAGGGGGAAATACTTCTGGTGTTGTTGCATGGACAGGATCAGGCATTCCTGGGGAATTTCCAGGAAAGCAGGATCGAATCGTCCCTCCAGAACGGTGGGCCATTCCACCAGGGCCGTCACCTCATCGAGCAATTCAGGCCCGGCCAGCACATGATGGGGTTGGGCGAGAGTACACAGAGCCTGCTGGATACGCTGGCGTCGTTCGGCAAAGGAGGCGATCACCTTGCCTTCCCGTTCCAGCAGTTCGGCATAGGCAGAGGCGTGGTCGAGGGTGAGCAGACCCGCACCCAGAAAACGATGCCCCAGGGTCTGGCGACTGCTCGATAGTCCGAGCAGGCTCAGGGGGATCAATTGATCTCCGTGCAGAACCATCAGTCCATGGACCGGGCGGACGAATTCAGCGTTTCCTGAACCCCAGCGCATCACCTTGGCCACGGGCAGTTGGCGCACCGCCTGCTCGAGCAGGGTGGGGAGCACCTCCCCCAGAGGGATGCCGCGTTGCAGGGAGCGGTGGACATAATATTCCAGCCCCTTGTCATCCGTGCGCAGTTCCAGTTCGTCCACGGCGACGCCACAGGATCGGGCAAATCCCTGCAATGCCGGGGTGGCTGTTCCATCGGACGCTCGTCCGGCCTTGAGACTGGGACCTTTGCGTTCCACCTGGCGTTCGGGTTGTGCCCCGTCCACGTCTTCGACCAACACGGCCAGACGGCGTGGGGTTGCGAAGATTTGGACAGAGGCCGATGTCGGGGCGAGGTGTTGGGCCACCAATCCCTGGTGCACTGCCTGAGCAAAACTGGTGGACAACTTCAGCAGGGATTTGGGCGGCAACTCTTCGGTGCGCAGTTCGATCAGCAAGGGCGCGGAGATCATTTGGGATCTCCGGTTTGCGCGTTCAGCAGAGGAAACCCGAGGGCCGCCCGGGTCTCATGGTATGCCTGGGCGACCTGCCGTGACAGGGTACGGATGCGCCCGATGTAACCGGCGCGTTCCGTGACCGAAATGGCGCCACGCGCATCCAGCAGGTTGAAGGTGTGCGAACACTTGAGGGCCATGTCATAGGCGGGGAGGGGTAAGCCCGCCTCGATCAGGCGTTTGGACTCGCGTTCGAAACCTGCAAATTGTCCGAACAGCCAGGCAGGGTCGCTGACTTCGAAGTTGTAACGAGACTGTTCCACTTCATTTTGGTGATAGATGTCGCCATAGCGCAGGCCTTCCGTCCAGATCAGGTCGTAGACGTTGTCACAGCCTTGCAGGTACATGGCGAGGCGTTCTGTCCCATAGGTGATCTCTCCCAGTACGGGGGCGCAGGTCAGCCCCCCCACTTCCTGGAAATAAGTGAACTGGGTGACTTCCATGCCGTTGAGCCAGACTTCCCAGCCCAGTCCCCAGGCACCCAACGTGGGGTTTTCCCAATCGTCTTCCACAAAACGGATGTCGTTGTTTTGGGGGTCGATGCCCAGAGCAATGAGGGACTCCAGGTAGAGGGACTGGATATCGTCCGGTGAGGGTTTCAGGACGACCTGAAACTGGTAATAATGCTGCAAACGGTTGGGGTTCTCGCCATAACGCCCGTCTTTGGGTCGGCGCGAGGGCTGAACAAAGGCGGCTTTCCAGGGTTCAGGGCCGAGGGCGCGCAGGAAAGTGGCCGGATGGGAGGTGCCCGCCCCCACTTCCATATCAAAGGGTTGCAGCAGGGCACAGCCCTGGTCGTTCCAGTAGTGTTGCAAGCGTAGCAGCATGGCTTGGAAGGTGAGCATGGGTCAGAATCGTTTGTTCAGGGGTTGCAGGGAAATCCACAGTCCAAGGATGATGAACCAGAGCAGGGACCATTCGGAAATGGCCAGACCGGCAAAGGTCCAGCCCACGGTGGCACATTCGCCTGAACCCTTGAGGACGATGGCCAGTGCGTTGAAGAAGGGATGGGCCTTGAGGAGATAATTCAGACCAGGGCCGCAACTGGGGACCTGGTCGGGGGGGAGATGCTGAAGCCAGACCTGGCGCGCCGCGATGGCCGCGCCCGTGAGGGCCAGCGCCCCTCCCAGACGCGCATAGGCGCGCACAAAAAACCCCTGGATGGGGTTATGAATGGCCGCCACCAGAAAGATGACGCCCAGTCCCATCATCAGGACACGCTGCAAGATGCACAAGGGACAAGGTTCTTCACCCAGACCATGCTGCAGATAGAGGGCAAAAAAGATCAGGCCGCTGGCCGCCACAAAACCAAAGCCGTGGCAGAGGCGGCGCGAAAGTGGAAAATTCATCGCAAGGGTCGCCAACGTAAGGAAAGAATCAGGGCAAGAGCGCAAAGCGCAAGGATACCGTAATTTCCGACCAGCACGAAAGGTGTCACGCCGCCATAGCCGGAAATATTCCCGCCGAGGTTGAAAATTTCCGCGCGGGGCGCGCGTTCCAGGATCTCTCCATGGGCGCCGATCAATGCGGTGACACCCGTGTTGGTGACGCGCAGCATGGGGCGGCCCGTCTCCAATGCGCGGGTCTGAGCCATCTGAAGGTGCTGTTCGGGGCCGATGGACGACCCGAACCAGGCATCGTTGGTGAAATTGGCCAGCAGGGTGGCCTGAGGCAACACCTGACGGATTTCATCGCCGAAGGCGTCTTCATAGCAGATATCCACCCCGACCCACTGCCCCCCCACGCGCAAGGGCGGTTGAGCGGGATTTCCGCGCTGCTGGTCATCCAGGGGAATGTTCAGGACGGTGTGGATCAGAGGGCTCAGCAGATTACTCAAAGGGATGAATTCGCCAAAGGGGACGAGGTGGACCTTATGGTAGGCCTGCATGGGGGAGTGACCGAAACTGAAGACGCTGTTGTAATACTGACCAGGTTCCGGTTCGGAAAACAGTCCGACCAGAATGTCGCTGTTGTTTTCATAGCCAAAGGTTTCGAGCGATTCGCTATACCCTTCCGGCATCTGCTGGCGCAGATAGGGCAAGGCACTTTCGGGCAGGAGGATCAGGCGTCCGGTACTGTTGAAGAGCAGGGTGTTGTAGCGTTGCATGATCAGCCCCCGGCTTTCGGCCATGAACTTCATGTCCTGGGGGATATTTCCCTGCAACAGATTGACTGCGATGGGTTGACCCACGGGGTGAACCCAGGGTAGCCGTTTGAGGACCAGTCCGCTGGCAAGGAGCATCCCCAGGGCGAGGAACGAGGCGAGGGCGGAACGATGATGCCGTAGCGAAAGGAGGGCGAGCGTCAGCAGTCCCGCGCCAAGGACCGTGGCTGCCGAGGCGCCAAATACGCCGAGCACGGGCGTAAACCCGGCCAGTGGGCCTTTGGGGGTGGCGGCATAGCCCAGGGACAGCCAGGGGAATCCGCTCAGAAACCAACTGCGTACCCATTCGGAGAGCGTCCAGAGTGCCGGGGTGACCAGCAGCCAGCGACTGGTAGGGCGGTCGTGGAAGCGCCAACTCCAGCGTCCGACCAACGCGGGGAAGAACGCGAGGAAGGCGCTGAAGAGGAAAATGAGGGCGTAGGCCAAAGGCAGGGGCATGCCGCCAAATTCGTGCAAACTGATCTCGATCCAGTGAATCCCGGTTCCAAAAAAACCCAGACCCCAAAACCATCCGATCCAGCCAGCGTTCCGACCATGAGGGCAACCATGCCAAAGCAACCCCAAAACCGAGAGAGACAGAAGGGGGGCAGGCCAGACATGGTAGGGCGCGAAACCGGTGACGGCCAGGCACCCTGCCAGAAGGGCAAAGAAGTTGGCCCGGAGTTTTCCTGTCATGGAGATGAGGAATCCTGGGCGAGCTTCATGACCGAGACGGAGTGGAGGCGGCGGCTGTCGGCACGCAGGATTTTGACCCTGAGCCCGGAAAAGACGATCTGTTCTCCGCGCTTGGGCATGCGTCCGAACTGATTCAGGACCAGCCCCCCGAGGGTTTCGATGCCATTGCCATGGAGATGTGTGCCCATGAAACTATTGAAATCTTCCAGTTCGGTGGTGGCTTTGACGCGAAACTGGTCCTCCCCTTCCGGGATGATATTGTCCTCGGTTTCATCAAAGTCATATTCATCCTCGATGTCGCCCACGATCTGTTCCAGCACGTCCTCGATGGTGACCAGCCCCGAGACTCCCCCGTATTCGTCTACCACCATCGCCATGTGGTTCCGGTTGGTGCGGAATTCGCGGAGCAACACATTGAGGCGTTTGGATTCGGGCACGAAGATGGCCGGGCGCAGCATGTCGCGGATCTGAAAGGGTAACCCGGCGGTGAAGCGCAGCATATCCTTGGCCAGCAAGATGCCCACCACATTATCCTTGTTGCCATCGATGGCGGGAAAACGGGAATGGGTGGTTTCGATGAGGAAGGGAATGACCTGTTCCGGAAAGGATTGAAGGTCGATGACGTCCATCTGGGCCCGGGGAATCATCACGTCCCGGACCTGCATGTCGGCTACTCCCAGAACGCCCTCCATCATGCTCAAGGCATCGGTATCGAGCAGGTTTCGTTCCAGTGCCTGGTGCAGAATGGCGATGAGTTCTTCGCGGTTCTCGGGTTCATGGTGCAACCAGTGGGTCAGACGTTCGAGCAGCGAGGGTTTGTTGGGAGGGTCTTCAACCATGGGCAGGACGGTCCGGATAAGGATTGGGAATGGAAAGTCGGGTCAACAGATCGATCTCGAGGGTTTCCATGAGGGTGGCCTCCCCCTCGTTTTCGTGATCGTACCCTTGTAGGTGGAGCGCTCCGTGAATGAGTAGATGGGCATAATGATTCAGGAGCGGTTTATGGTGTTGCCGGGCTTCAGCCCTGACCACGGGCGCGCAAAGTACCAGGTCCCCGTGCAGACGGGTGGGGGCGCGAAAATTTTCGTCGGGATAGGTGAACGTCAGAACGTTGGTGGGGTAATCCTTGCGACGAAATGCCTGGTTCAGGGACCGCCCCTCCGGGCGGTCCACCAGACGCACGGTGATCACGGCGGAACGGCGCAGCGCATGACGCAACCACCGGCGGATCTGCCGTTCGGAGGGTTGGGGGGATGAACGGCTGGCGCGCTGAACCGTCAGGTCGAGGTGGAAGCGGCGCGGCTCAGCCACGGGGAGAGTGCTGGGTTTCATAGGCATTGACGATACGTTGAACCAGCGGGTGGCGAACCACATCCTCGGTCTGGAAAATGGTGAAAGCAACGCCTTCCACCCGTTGCAGGACATTGCGGGCATCGATCAGCCCGCTTTTCTGGGTGCGGTGCAAGTCGATCTGGGTGACGTCGCCGGTGATGACGGCGCGGGTGCCAAAACCAATGCGGGTGAGAAACATTTTCATCTGCTCCGGCGTCGTGTTCTGTGCCTCGTCCAGAATGATGAAACTGTGGTTGAGGGTGCGTCCGCGCATGTAGGCAAGCGGGGCTATTTCGATGATGCCGCGCTCGAAGAGGCGTCCGACCCGGTCATGGCCCAGAAGGTCATAGAGCGCGTCATACAGGGGGCGCAGGTAGGGGTCGATTTTCTGGTGGAGATCGCCCGGCAGGAAGCCCAGGCGTTCGCCTGCTTCCACGGCGGGGCGCACCAGGATGATGCGTTTGACTTCCTCCCGTTCCAGGGCATCCACGGCGGCGGCTACGGCCAGATAGGTCTTTCCCGTGCCAGCGGGTCCTACGCCGAAGCACAGGATATATTCGCGCATTTGTTGAAGGTACTGGATTTGCCGGGGGGAACGGGCTTCCACTTGACCACGGCGCGTCTGCAGTATCCGCGTGGTCGGAGCCAAAGCCGGTTCTTCGGCGTATTGCAGACGCAAATGGGTCAGTTTCTGGAACAGAAGGGCAGGATCCATGGGCGCGGTGGCCTCCTGATACAATGCGCCCAACGCGGTTTTGGCCCGTTCCAGATCCTGAGGAAGGCCGGTCAGGGTGAAGACATCTCCCCGTCGATGCAGGTCGATTCCCAGATGGCGGGCCATGAGGGGCAGATTTTCATCGAGCACCCCGCACAGGTTGGCCAGTCGAACATTGTCCAGAGGGGTGGGGATGAATTCGCATTGTTCGGGAACGGGGACGGGCATTAGAGCAAGTCAACCAACTCGCCACGCAGGGTGTGGGGGGCCGTGGCCGTGATGCGTACGTCGACGAAATGACCGATCAGTCGTTCTCCGCCGGGAAAGTTCACCACGCGGTTATTATCCGTTCGTCCCCTCAATTCCAGCGTATGGCGGCGCGCATGCCCATCCACCAGAATGCGCTGACGGGTGCCTACCATGGTCGTACTGATTTCAAAGGCACGGGCATCGGTTTGAGCCAGCAGGGCTTGGAGTCGTGCCCGTTTGACTTCCAATGGGACGGTGTCCGGCAGATCGGCGGCCGGGGTGCCTGGGCGGGGGCTATACATGAAGCCATAACTGCCATCGAACCCCACCTCTTCGATCAACTGCAGCGTTGCGGCAAAATCCTCATCGGTTTCGCCGGGGAAGCCGATGATGAAGTCGCTGGTCAAGGACAAACCGGGTTTGGCCCGACGCAGGGCAGCCACGGTTTCCTTGTAGGATTCCACGGTATAGCCCCGCTTCATGGTCGCCAGAATGCGGTTGGAACCCGACTGGACGGGCAGATGGATCTGGCTGGCCAGTTTGTGCAACCGGCCGTGGGCAGCGATCAGGGAGGGCGTCACCTCCAGCGGGTGACTGGTGGTGTAGCGAACCCGTTCGATCCCCTCGAGGGCACAGACCTCTGTCAGGAGATATGCGAAATCCAGATCTGCGCCGGAGTTTTGCAGGTGTAGCCAGGCATTGACGTTTTGTCCGAGCAGGGTGACTTCCCGGACCCCCTGGCGGGCCAGGAGACGGATTTCCTCCAGAACGGCCTCGGGCGGTCGGGAGAACTCTTCTCCGCGTGTATAGGGCACAACGCAAAAACTGCAATACTTGCTGCACCCTTCCATGATGGAAACGAAAGCCGTGGGGCCTTCAACCCGGGCTGCAGGCAAGGCATCGAATTTTTCGATTTCCGGAAAGGAGATGTCGAGTTGGTGGTGTCCGGAGCGCTGGCGTTGGCGCATCAGTTCGGGCAGACGATGGAGGGTTTGGGGCCCGAATACCACGTCCACATAGGGGGCGCGGTCCAACAAGGCCTGGCCTTCCTGGCTGGCCACGCATCCGCCGACGGCAATCACCACGCCGGGTTGGGCCAATTTGAATTCGTGGGCCCGTCCCAGTTCGGAAAAAAACTTTTCCTCGGCTTTTTCGCGTACCGAACAGGTATTGAAGATGATCAGGTCGGCGCCTGCCATGTCCTCGGTGGGTTCCATGGCATGGGATTGTTGGAGCAATGCAAGTATCTTCTCCGAGTCATAGACATTCATCTGACAGCCGAAGGTTTTGATGTGGACCTTTCGGCCCGGAGATGTGAGCGGGGTGGTGGAATTCATTGAAACGGCGATGTGACCTATGGAAATAGAGAGTGTTCAGAACGGGTTCCAGGTTTTTTCCGGGGTGTAGTGCATGTAACCGACACTGGCGCCTTCACGCAGACCCACGCCCAGTCGGATCGGGGCCAGGATGACATCGCCCCGTTGCTGGTAGTTGATGCCGGCGCCGCCGATAAAGTAGAGACTGCCGTCGACGCCGGGGTAGCGCTGGAAAATGTCATTGGTGGAGGGCAGATGATAGACCAGAACGAACACCTTGGTGGCATCTCCTCCCAGGTCAAAACCGACGGACGGACCGGTCCAGTAGACTTTGCGTGCAGCTCCGTCCTTCATGATCAGGTCGCCATTCCCATAACGCAGCCCGACAGCGATGGCACCGGCGACTTCTTCACCCTTGATGTAGCCATTGGGGCGTCCTTTCTCACGAAAGGCTTTCTCGATCAATTTGGCCAATCCTTCCGTGGTCTGGCCAAAAAACTGGCTGGCGTCCTTGACGATGGCGTCCTGATCAAAGGTCTGCTCTCCCTGGGTCGGCGCCGCGCTGACCAGTAATGGGAAAAAACCGAACAACACGAACCAGAGACGTACCAGAGAGCGGTGAATCATGGGAACCATCCTTGGGTTTTGTGGGTGAACAGGGTCATCATACCAAAAAATATTGAATCAGGGGCTTGAGGAAAGTCCGGTCAAGGGTTAAAATGCACCGCTTGTGGCGAATTAGCTCAGCCGGTTAGAGCGACGGAATCATAATCCGCAGGTCCGGGGTTCGAATCCCTGATTCGCCACCACCCCTCCGAATTGACAGCCTTCAGATTTTGATGATGGTGTCGCCATAGAGAGCCACAAGAGGGTCGTGAGTCATCAGGCGCATAGGTTCGACAAGCGCTTGGGCGACAAGTATGCGGTCAAACGGGTCTTGATGGTGAGCGGGTAACTCTTCAACGGCTGCCGCATGTTCTGCTTCGACCGGCAGGAATCGATAACCGGATTCCTGGAAATGACGTAGGGCATCTCGACCAGAAACCGGCATATCACCGCGAGCCAAAGAATGCTTGATCGCAATTTCCCAGACATTCGCAACACTGATCCAAACGGTCGTATTGGGCGACTTGATCAAGTCCCGCGCTTTCTGTGACAGTTTTGGGCTGTCCGTGATTGCCCACAGGGCAACATGGGTATCAAGGAGAAGGTTCAGGACGTACACCTCCACCCATGAATAACCGAGCCACTTCATCATTGTGCGTGTCGATACTGTCAGGCACTTCAAACAACCCCCTGGCTATACCAAGACGCTGACCTGTCGGTGCACTATTCATGGGTA
The DNA here is from genome assembly GCA_021832305.1 of Pseudomonadota bacterium. Lineage (GTDB taxonomy): Bacteria > Pseudomonadota > Gammaproteobacteria > Burkholderiales > Ferrovaceae > Ferrovum. Next base: position 66,468 of record JAKBLB010000008.1, read on the forward strand.
CCAATCTGGCCGCAGGATGACCATTGCGCGCAATGATGATTTCACGTTCCCGGCCTTGCTCGATGTCTTCTACCAGGCGAGACAGGGAAGATTTGGCTTGTAGCATATTGACGGTTTGCACGACATCTGCTCCCTTCCCTGTTGAACACGACACTGGTCTAGTCTAGTCTGGCTAATGACAAAAGTCAAACAAGCATCTTTGCGGGGAGGGGCTGAGAATTTTTTTGATGGAAATATTTCGCTGTCCGGTTACGGTTTACAATACGATAACTATGGGGGGGCAAATTTTTTTGCAATAGATTCAAAGGAGAATAATTCTTTGAAAACCACTTCTAAAATGGCGGTCTGGTTCGGCGGTGCGGGTCTGTTGGTTGTGCTGGTGGCGCTGCTGTCGTTTTGGTTGTTCAGGCAGAGCGAAGACGCCGACCGATGGCAGAGACATACTTTTCGGGTATTGGAGAAGTCGAATGAGTTGCTTTCCAGCCTGAAGGATACCGAGGCCGGTCAGCGCGGGTATCTTCTGACGGGGGATAAGGCTTTTCTGGCGCCCTACCTGGAAGCGCGCGACAGCATTCCGTCCCAGTTGGCGGAATTGCGTCGACTTACCCAGGATAACCCGCTCCAGAAACGCCGATTGGATGTGCTGGACCCCCTGGTCGAGGCAAAGTTGCTGGAGATGAGGGAGGTTTTGGCGTTATACGGTGGCCAACGTGCTGAAGACGCACTGAAAATATTACGCAGCGGTGCGGGCAAGCGGTTGATGGACGAAATTCGCGCCGAGTTGAACGACTTCGACCAACTGGAAGGTGACTTGCTGGAACAGCGCACGGCCCGATTCCGTATGGATCTGAGCCTGTTGCTGGTATCGATTTCCGTCGTCAGTCTGTTGGCGGTGGGACTGGCTTTGGTCGCCGCCTACATCGTCTATCGCGAAACGCACTTGCGACTCCGGGCCAAGGAAGAGGCAAACAAGGCATTGAGTGATGCTCACAATGTGTTGCGCGCCAGCGAAGAAAATCTGTCCGTCACGCTCAACTCCATCGGCGACGGGGTGCTGGCTACGGATGCCGAAGGTCGGGTGACTCGCCTGAACGCCGTTGCGGAGCGGCTGGTCGGCTGTTCTCGAATGGAAGCGACCGGCCGGCCGGTGGAAGATGTTTTTCACATCATCAACCAGAAGACGCGTCAGCCTGCCTTTCTTCCCGTGGCGGAAACCCTGGCGCAAGGCGTCACTTACGGCTTGGCCAACGACACCGTGTTGATCGCCCGAGATGGCAGCGAGTGCCCTATCGCCGACAGTTGTGCCCCCATTCGCAGTTGTGCGGGCGAGGTGATCGGAACAGTGCTGGTGTTTCGCGATGTGAGCAGGGAATACGCAACACAGGCCGCACTGCGCGACAGCGCCACGCGCATTCAGGCAATTCTGGATACGGTGGTGGATGTCATCATCACCATCGATGAGCATGGTATCGTCGAGACGGCCAATCTGGCCGCCATGCCCCTGTTCGGTTATGGGGTCGCCGAGATCATCGGACAGAACATCAGCATGTTGATGCCGGAACCCTATCGCAGCCAGCACGATGGTTATATCGGGCGTTATCTGGCGACAGGCGAGGCGCACATCGTTGGCAGCGGGCGCGAAGTCGTGGGACGGCGCAAGGACGGCAGTGTTTTTCCGATGTACCTGGCCGTGAGCGAGATGCGACTGGAAGGTAAACGCCGCTTCATCGGTGTCGTGCATGATGTCACCGAGCGCAAACAGGCTGAACAAAAACTTTTTGTCGCGAAAGAAGCCGCGGAACTGGCCAACCGCGCGAAGGATTCGTTTCTTGCCACCATGAGCCATGAAATCCGCACTCCACTCACCGGGATGTTGGGCATGCTGGAAGTGCTGTCCCTGACCCCCCTCGATCACGATCAGGACGAGACATTGAAGGCCGTGTGGGATTCTGGCCGGAGTTTGCTGCGCATCGTCAATGACATCCTGGATTGGTCGAAGATCGAGGAAGGGAAACTGACACTTTCCCCTCAATCCATCTCGATCCCCCGGTTGCTGCAAGAGGTCGTCCACACTTATTCGCGGCTGGCCAGTTCCAGGTCCCTGTTGCTGTGGCAACACGCTGATCCCCGGCTGGGCATGGCGCATATCGTCGACCCGTTGCGCCTCTCGCAGGTGCTCAACAACTTCGTCAGCAATGCGCTCAGATTCACCCGGAGCGGGGAGATCGAACTGCGTGCTGAACTTCTCGAGCGGCTCGACAGCAGTGAGCGCATACGCTTCTCGGTCAAGGACACCGGCATCGGTATCGCCAAGGAGGTCCAGAAGCACCTGTTTCAACGCTACCGCCAGGAGAGTGCCGACACGGCACGCATGTATGGCGGTACCGGACTGGGGCTGTCGATCTGCCACCGCCTGACGGATTTGATGGATGGTCGACTCGAACTGGACAGTGAACCAGGTCGGGGTTCCACCTTCAGCGTGACCTTCAACCTGCCGGTTTCTGCGATGCCAGGGGATATGATGGTGACTTCTTCGTCCGAGGTGACACAAAAACGGGTTTCACCGCTTCTGGAGGGCGGCGTGGATGTGCCGCTGGTGTTGGCGGTGGACGATCATCCGATCAACCGCGATCTGTTGATGCGCCAGATCGAGTTGCTCGGTCTGCGGGCCGAGACCGCCGAGAATGGACAAGTCGCCTTGTCTCTGTGGCGAGAGGGGCGCTTTGCGCTGGTGATCACCGACTGTCACATGCCGGAGATGGACGGGTATGCGCTCACCCAGGAGATACGCCGGATCGAGGCCGTGAAGGGACTGCCGCGCACGCCCATCATCGCATGGACGGCCAATGCGCTCGCCGAAGAAAATGAACGCTGCCAGAACGCCGGCATGGATGCGTTGCTGGTCAAACCCGCGGATCTGTCGCAACTGAAAGAGGCGCTGAAAAAATGGCTGCACCTCTCCGGGACGGACCCTCACCAATCTGCAGACTCGCTGCCAACTGGAGATGGCGGACAGACCCCTGGCCCCATCGATTACGCTGCGCTGGGTCAGGTGGTACCGGAGTCCGCCGAGCAAATTCGGGTACTGCATGACTTTCAGGCGCATCTTCGTGCCGACCGCGTCCAGTTGGGCGACCTGCTGGAGCAGGAGGATCGCATCAAGGGTGAGCGCACGGCCCATCGCATGAAAGGCTCGAGCCGGATGGTGGGGGCAACGGACATCGCCGGCGCGTGCGCCGTCATCGAGCAGGCGGTGCAGGAGGGGAAATTGGCGGACGCGCGCACAGCCATGACCGGGCTGGATGAGGCCATCAGACGGCTGGAGGCCCATTGCATGGAATTGAAGGATGGGAACGGGGGAAACCAATGATTGCGGGCGAACTGAATTTTCTGGTGGTTGAAGATGATGATTTTCAGCGCCGAATGGTCGTTGCCATGCTGCGTTCGTTGGGGGCCATCGAGGTACGGGAGGCAGGCAATGGCAGGCAGGCACTCGAGATACTGCATATTGCGAACTCCCAACCGGTGGACATCGTGCTTTGCGACATGGACATGCCGGAAATGGATGGCATGGAGTTCCTGCGCCACCTGGGCCAGGAAAACAACACGGCTGCGGTCATCATTCTCAGCATGTTGGAACGGGTGTTGCTGGTTTCGGTGGAAAAGATGTCTGAAGCCTACGGCGTCAAACTGTTGGGGGCCGTCGAAAAACCCATCACGCGGGCCCAACTCGAGGCGTTGATTTTACGTTACGAACGGGGAGAAAGCAGGGCACGACAATCCCGTGGTGCCTTACGGGTGTTCACTTTTGAGGAAATCCGGCAGGGAATGAAGGAAAAACAGTTTGAACCGTACTTTCAACCCAAGGTGGACATGAAAACAGGGCGGTTGATGGGAGCGGAGGCGCTGGCGCGCTGGATTCATCCCCAATGCGGCGTGATCGCTCCCTATGCCTTTATCCCACTTCTGGAGAAAGCACAGGAGATGGATGAATTGACCTTCATGATGCTGGAAAAGTCGGTGGCTGCCTGCCGCTCCCTGCAGGATAAAGACCATTCGCTCGTCATCTCGATCAATGTGTCCCTGACCTCGCTCACGGACATCACCCTGGCCGACCGGATCACTCAAGGAGTGCTCGATGCCGGGGTGGATCCCCGCAGCATCGTTCTTGAAATCACCGAATCGGCGGCCATGACCGATGTGGCCCACGCCCTGGAAAATCTGGCGCGCCTGCGCATGCATGGTTTTGGTCTTTCCATCGATGATTTTGGTACGGGTTATTCCAGTATGCAGCAACTGATGCGGATCGCCTTCAGCGAATTGAAAATCGACCAGTCCTTCGTGAGAGACATTGCCCACAACGAAGCAATGCGCATCATGGTTGAATCGAGTATCGGCCTGGCGCGCAAACTGAAGGTCAAGAGTGTTGCCGAGGGCGTGGAAACCCAACAGGACTGGGATGCGCTGAAAAGTTTGAAGTGCGATATCGCTCAGGGCTATTTCATCGCCAAACCGATGAGTCTGGACGCATTCATGGACTATTGCGCGGACGCAGACGTTGATGAATGAGTCCCTGAAGTGTCATTGCGGTGATAAACCTGGGCGAGTCCCTCAGTGATCGATCGGCAACGGCTTGCCGGCAGCGTGGAGCGCAACCCATTTCTCCAGTTCAGCCACGTGTTGAGATTCCTCCTTGGCAAACTCGCGGGCAAGAATCAGAATTTCAGGGTCCGTGGTCGATTCGACGATGCCAGTGTAGTAGTCCAATCCTGCCCGTTCGGCTTCCAGCGCAATATCCAGGGCCTGCCCCCGCCCTATTTGCGGATCTGTAGCCCAGATCGCTGCGGTCTCCGGGCTTTCGATATCGGGCCAATGAAAACTTCCTGGATCGAGGGTAGGGACGTCCCGAAACCCTGCTCGAGCGCGTGCGTCGCCCAAATGCAAACGGGAATACCCGGCCAATCGTCGAAACAGCGCCCCGACTTCCTTATTGCCGGCAGAGGCCATGGCATCCGCCAGTTGGTCAAAACGAAGAACGGCTTCTTCTTCGAGTTTGATGGAGTAAACTAAAAATTCTTCAATTGAATTCACGGGTGGTATTCCTTCTTTCGATAAGGGTCAATGGACAAATACGCCCTGCTTGAATTGGTTGGAAGATCGAAGGTCCTTCGACAACCTTGTAGGGTTATCGACAAAACTCCTTCATTGGAGGCCTCTTCCCGTTTTTTTCCATTCCAGGAGGGATGCAGCAATTACCATGCCATGATGTGGGCCATGGCGTATCCACCACGCTCCGGTCAGATGCGCGCGTACGAAACGGGGATGAAATGGTCTATGGGCACAGGCAAAAGGTATTTCTCTGATGGAAACCTGGGTTAGACTCCGCTCATGTCCTTATCCTTTCATCTGAAGCGCTCCCTCAACCCCTGGCGTCGGGCACGCTGGCATTTGCGTCTCGTTCTGTGGGGCTTTGCGGCGCTGTCGGGTTTGGCGGTGGCGGGGTTTGCCAAGGGGGCCGACCTGGCCCTGGCATTCTTTTTTGCCCTGGATCGGCACTGGCCCTGGTTACCCTTGTTCTGGACCCCTGTCATCGGCATGATATCCGTGGCTCTGACTCAAAAAGTGTTTCCTGGTATTCAGGGGAGCGGCATCCCGCAAGTGATCGCGGCCACCCGTTTGGTTGCTCAAGGGAAACCCGTTCACCATCTGGTGTCCCTGCGGATTGCCGTGGGCAAGGTATTGGTGGGATTGCTGGCCTTGACCGGAGGGTTTTCTGCAGGACGCGAGGGACCTTCCGTGCAGGTGTCGGCGTCGCTGGTATTTCTGGCGCACCGTTATCTGCCCCGTTCCCGGGTCCTGCGCCCCAGTGACCTGATTCTGGCGGGCGGTGCCGCTGGAGTGGCTGCCGCCTTCAATACGCCTCTGGCCGGGGTGGTATTTGCCATCGAAGAGTTGGGCCGTCGACTGGAAACCCGCACCAGCGGAGTGTTGCTCGGGGTGATCATCATCTCCGGGTTGACTTCCATTGCACTGTTGGGAAACTACAATTACTTTGGGCATATTACCCTCCAGGATCTGGATTACCATATCCTGGGTCCGGTGCTGGTGAGTGGGGTGGTCTGTGGTCTGCTGGGCGGACTTTTCAGCCGCCTGTTGTTGTGGCCGCAAAACGGGCGGGCCTGGGGGCTATGGCGCTGGCGTCAGGAAAACCCGATCGTGTTTGCCGGGATCTGTGGGGTGTTGATCGCCGTGCTGGGCCTGCTGACCCACGGGCTTTCCTTTGGGAGTGGTTATACCCTTTCCTTGCCTCTAGTGAACGGAGGGGCTCAAGGCGTGCCCTGGTACACTTCGCCTGCCCGTTTTCTGGCCACCGTGATCAGTTACCATTCGGGAATCCCCGGCGGGATCTTTGCGCCCGCCCTGGCGGTGGGCAGCACCCTGGGGGCAACCTTGGCCCCCGCGCTGGGCAGCCATGACCTGATCCCCTGGGTCACCCTGTGCATGGCCGGTTTTCTGGCGGCGGTGACGCAAGCCCCGATTACGGCTGCATTGATCGTGATCGAGATGGTGGATGGGCATCGCATGGCTTTGCCGCTCATGGCGGTGACCTTTCTGGCGCGCGCCATCAGCGCGTATTTCGGACCGGAACTCTATCAGCAGTTGGCCCTGCGCTTTGCCGAAGATCGTCGGGGTAGCGGGGTTCGGTCTGCGGGCTCCCGGGAGGAGGCCTAGGTGCGCTGGTTACGCTTCAGACGGCTGGTATCGCATGCCCCATTCCCTTTCTCGTTCAAGCAATTGTTGGGAGTTTCCTTTGCCGGGATCCTGATCTTGTTGGGGGGCGCGCTGGGGCGTGCCCTGGTGGCGGTGGACACGCTCAGTCGAGACAGTCGGGACTTCCCTGCCAAGGCATTGCAACGTTCCAGGCAGGTGCGCGAGTTACAGGAAACGACCGTCGCCCTGGAACGTCAGGTCCGTCAATACCTGGTGTTGCACGATCCTTCCTTGCGTCCGGAGATCCGTCATAGCTGGATGCAAAGTCTGGCTGTGCTGAGGGATCTGGATGATGCAGGTCCGGTGGATCTCGTTCCCCTGACGCAGCAATGGCGCGCGCTGGCGGATGCTAATATTCCTCCCTTGCTCGAAGAACACAGTGAACGAATGAGCATTCCCACCGCGCATCTGGACGCGGTGTTTCATCAGTTGGGGCAACTGGACCAACAACTGGACAGCGTGCTGCAACTTCGCCTGGCAGAGCAGGATCAAACCCTGTTGCAGGAGTTCGAGCGCCAACGACAAGCCCTGATCACGATGGGCGTCACGGCCTCTTCGCTGGCCCTGGTGCTGGCTCTGGGTCTGGGGGCATGGTTGTCACGGTCCTTCGCCCAGTTGGACCGCTCCATTCGCCAGTTGGGACAGTCTCAACGGGTACCTCTGAAGCCGCTGGGTGGACCCACGGACATTCGTCAATTGGGGGAGCGGGTACGTTGGGTGCAACAACGATTGGCGGACCTGGAATCGGATAAACTCCAGTTCATGCGGCATATTTCTCACGAATTGAAGACGCCCCTGGCTAATCTCCGGGAAGGGGTGGCCCTGCTCGAAGAGCAGGTGCCGGGTCCGGTCAACGAAGCGCAACGGGAAATCCTGGTGATCCTGCGGGAAAATTCCCTGGCTTTGCAACACCAGATCGAGGGTCTCTTGCAGTACAATGCGGCAGCATCGGGCGCCCAACATTTACATAAGCGCTGGGTGGATGTGCGTGTTCTTCTGGAACATCTGGTGACACGCCAACGTTTGCAGATCCAGGCCAAGTCCCTGCAGGTTCAGGTCGAGGGAACGCTGGCGCAGGTCTGGCTGGACCCGGACAAATGGGAAACCGTGGCTGGGAACCTGTTGATCAATGCCATTCGTTTCTCTCCGGTATCCGGTTTGATCCGCTTGACTCTCTCGGACGGGATCGAGAGTTGGAAGATGTTGATTCGGGATCAGGGCCCCGGGGTCGATCCTCTGGATGCATCGCATATCTTTGATCCATTTTATCAAGGCAAACGTCAACCTGCGGGCGCGCGCAAGGGCAGTGGGGTGGGCCTATCCATCGTCCGGGCGCTGGTTCAGGCCCATGGTGGTGGAGTCTCGCTCATTCCTCAGGACAATGGAGGCGGCGGGGCTGTTTTTTGTGTGGAAATGCCTCGTGATGCCGGAGAAACGGGTCATCAACGAAGCAAAGGAAGCAAGGATCAGGCATGAAGATGGCGTTTGAGGAAAAAAGATGGGAGAGCAAGATTCCTGTGGTGCTGGGAATGGTGGGCGTGACGTTTCTGGTAGGGTGTGCGACGACCACACCGCATCCCGTGATTTCAAAACCCCTTGCACCCTCCGTATCCTCCAGGGTGGATGAGACGAAGCGCATCCCGGAGGCGATCCCTGTCGATGGCGAGGATATAGTCCTGGCTTTGTCTCAACTGGATCAGGATATGGTCCTGTCTCCTGAGGTACGCAGCGAAGTTCTGGCCAGTCTGGTGGCGCAACCCGCACCGGAAACTGCCCAGGACCGGTTACGGCGGGCTCAATTGCTGCTGCTGAAACATCAGGCGGGAACCACCCAGCAGGCCGTGGTCCTGTTACAGGACTTGGTGAGCGAGGAGGAAAAGGGGGATCATGCGGAACTGCTTCCCCTGGCGCATTGGCTGAAGCAATGGGCAGATACCCAGGCGCTGCTGGAACTTCAGGCGGATCAATTGACGCGTCAGTCCCAGGAGTTACAGGTCAAGGCCGATAACCTAGCGCGACAGATTCAGGAATTGCGCGCGATCGAGCGCCATTTGAGTTCTCGTCCCGTTACGGACAAAGCGGGCACTCACCCCTGAAAGCAGAGGCGATATGCCCGCATAGTGCCAGGCGCGCCGAAGAACCGAGGGAATGCGGCGTTCTTCCGGGATGTCCAGCAGGGAGAGGCCGCGCATCTTGAGAAAACGGGTGGAATGACTGGTGGCAACGGCCAGAGGGGCCGCCAGCAACCAGGGCAAGGCAATGGGGAGCAGAAAGACCATCAGGGTTGGCCCGTGCAACGAGGCCAATGCCAGTCCGCCAGCCGCAATCAGGAACAGGGCGCGGTAATGTTGCCAGGTGTCGCGCCAAGCCAGGGTAGAGGCTTCCCGTGCCGGAGACTTCCATTCCAGCTTGGATCCGGTCAAGGCGGTGAGTACGAAGATCGTATGGGCAACCATGCGTAGGGGCGCTTGCAAGAGAGAGAGGGTGGCTTCGGTGAAGGCGCTGGCCAGGAGGGTGGCCCCCCCCCCGAATTTGGTTTGTTCGCCCCGTTTGAAAAGAACCAGCAGGGCCAGCAGGCGGGGGATGAAGAGCATGCTCAAGGTCGCTGGCCAGAGTACGGGCAGGAGAGGGGTATCGGGAGCGAGCACGGTCAGACCCAGACTGACCAGAATGTACGCCATCCAGAGGGGAGCCGAGGCATAGGCCAGCACGCCGGTGAGCAGCATGGCACGATGCACGGCATGAAATCCGGGTTCCCAGAGCAGCCGGAAGTTTTTTAGATTGCCTTGGCACCAGCGCCGATCCCGCTGCAATTCCTCCAGCAGGTGGGCGGGTTGCTGTTCGTAACTGCCTTCGATGCCGGGAACGATCCAGACGTGGTAACCCGCACGCCGCAATAACGCCGCCTCCACGAAGTCGTGGGAGAGAATTTCTCCGCTCAGGCTGCCCTTGCCGGGCAACAGGGCAAGTCCGCAGTGACGCATGAAAGGCGCGACACGCAGGATGGCATTATGTCCCCAGTAATGGGATTCCCCCAGTTGCCAGTATTGCATGCCTGCCGTAAACAATTGACCGGTCACTCGCCCCGCAAATTGTTGGCTGCGTGCATGAACCGTGTCCAGTCCCACGGAGCGGGGCAAGGTCTGAATGATGCCGGCGCTCGGGTTGCGTTCCATCAGGCCGACCAAGGTCGTCAGGGCACTTCCGGTCATCACGCTGTCGGCGTCCAATACGACCATGTACCGATAATCTTTCCCCCAACGCCGGCAAAAGTCCGCTACATTGCCGGCTTTCTTGCGTCCGCGCCGTGCGCGCACCCGATAAAACAGGTTGAGACGATGGCCCAACTGGTCGCGTAATTCCTCCCAGGCCGCCTGTTCTTCGGCCAGAATGGCGGGATTGCGACTGTCGGACAGGACGAATACATCGAAAAGTGTGGCATCCCGGGTGGCTGCCAGGGATTCACAAGTCGCGCGCAATCCAGCGAAGACGCTGCGCACCTGTTCATGACAGATGGGCATGATGAGCGCGGTACGGGCATTGGAATCCAGAGGCAGGTCGGTAGGGGAGGAGGGCACGGTCAGGGCGTGGGGGTCGGGGTGCAGTTGCACCCAGAATCCCAGCACGGCTGTCAGGAAGCCTGCGCTGACCCAGGCGAACAACAGGACGAATAGAGTCCACTGGGTCCAGCCGAGCAACGCCCCCAGACCATCGAGATTCTGGGGCCATTGACTCCAGCCGGCCAGCAGCGAAGAAAAAAGAATCCCTGCGCCCAGAGTGCGGCGCCGGAGACGAGCCGCCGTTTCCCAGGCCTGAGGGGGAGCCTCCGCGTGGCTCCTGCGGGGGGGGTGCAGGAGGGTGCGGAGGGACTGCAGGAACCCGTTCCAGAATCCGGTCCACGGTCGGGTGACCATGGATCCGCGGTTTAGAGAAGGAACCTGAAGATCAGGGCGAGTCAGCGGTATGAGGTCGTAAGGATTCATGTCGGTGACTCTAGCAACGATTATGCCAGCACCCGAGTTTATTTATTAACAATATGAATTTAAATAATTTTAATTATTTTTTTAGCATGAATGGGGCAGGTTTTCAGGGTATTTCGGGCGCTGGCCCTGGGTTTTTTCAGGGGAGTTGTCGCCGTTAGCCGACAGGTTATGCGGGAATTTGTTTAATATGTTGATAATTAAATACTTTATTCTGTCGCTGTCAAGAGACAGGACGAAAACTGTCGGGTGTCAGTCCGTACTTTTGAAGCAGGCGATAGAATTCGGTACGGTTGCGTTGTGCCAGTCGTGCGGCATCAGCTACCTGACCCTCGGTCAGTTTGAGCAGTCCGATCAGGTACTCCCGTTCAAAGCGTTCGCGGGCTTCGGTCAGGCTGAGGATTTCCACCGTCGGCAGACGCAAGGCCCGATGAACCAGAGACAAGGGGATGATGGGGGTGGTGGAGAGGGCGCAGACCTGTTCGATGACGTTGTGCAGTTGGCGGATATTGCCAGGCCAGGGGGCTGCAGACAGGGCAGTCAGCGCCTCGGAAGAAAATCCGTTGAGATGTTTGCCGTATTTTTTCCCCAGTCGGGTCAGAAAATGCTTGGCCAGCAGGGGGATGTCTTCCCGTCTCTCGCGCAGGGCCGGGAGGACGAGTTCGACGACATTCAAACGGTAGTAGAGATCTTCCCGAAACTGATCGGCGGCGATGGACGCTTCCAGGTTTTGGTGGGTGGCAGAGAGGACCCGCACGTCCACGGCATGGTGGACATTCGAACCTACGGGGCGGACTTTGCGCTCTTCCAGGACCCGCAACAATTTGGTCTGCAGGTTGAGGGGCATGTCGCCGATCTCGTCGAGAAAGAGGGTTCCGCCCTGGGCTGCGCGAAAGAGGCCCTGGTGGGCCTGGACGGCGCCGGTGAAGGCCCCTTTTTCGTGTCCGAACAGTTCGGATTCGAGCAAGGCTTCCGGAATGGCACTGCAGTTCAGCGCGATGAACGGGTGCGCAGCACGCAAACTGGCGCGGTGCAGGGCACGGGCCAGCAACTCCTTCCCCGTCCCGCTCTCACCCCGGATCAACACGCTGGCATCGGAGCGGGCCACCAGTTGGGCTTCGTTCAGGAGTTCGGCCATGCGTTGCGAACGGCTGAGGATTTCCGCGCGCCAATCTTCTCCCAGACGATCGGGTTCCGGTGGCGGGGTGGACAGGTCCAGCGCGGATTGTACCTTGGCCAGCAGGAGTGCCGCATCGAACGGTTTGGTGAGGTAGCCGAACACGCCCTTGGCGGTGGCTTCCACCGCATCCGGAATCGTGCCGTGCGCGGTGAGCAGGATGACCGGCAGGGTGGGGTCTCGACCATGGATTTCATCGAACAGGCGGAGCCCATCCATGCCGGGAAGCTGGACATCGCTCAGGACGACCCCGGGACGTTCCGTGGCCAGACGCGTCAAGGCTTCTTCGGCACTGGCCGCACTGACGACCCGGTAACCCGCCGCACGCAGACGCAGGGAGAGCAAATGGAGGAGATCCGCGTCATCGTCCACCAGCAGGATGGTCGGGTTGCTCATAGACAGTCATCCAGGGTTTTGGCCAGACGAACCCCGGCTTCTTCCAGTTGCAGGGCGATCATCGCCATGGCCTGACGGGCATAGGCATCGGTCAGGAAGGCGCGGCCTCTTTCATCCGGGGCCGGCAAGGGATCGTAGGCCTGACTGCGGGCGGTGGCGAAGGATTCCATGGCCCAGGCGCGGGGCGTTCCCCGTTGCCATGCGCGCAGGTTGTCAGGGGTGATGCGTGCGCTCAGGCGTTGGGCCAGATGAGCGGGGTCAGGATCCATGTGTTCGATGAACACGGTGTCCCAGTAATGATGCAGGCTCCCTGTCGGGACGTGATCCCACTTGACCCTGATCTCATTGCCGCCACGGTCGTGGTCGTCGATGGCGTGCAAGGGTTGGTGCAGATCTCCAACCAGATGGATCAAAAACTTGAGGGCCAACACGGCTTCGGGGCGATCGGCAGGCTGAAATCCGCTCTGTTTGTAACGGTTCAGTTCGGCGCTGAATTGCTCGATTTTGGCCACCACGCAGGCCTGTGCGGGCCCCTCGGTAGCCAGGGTACCCACTGGCAATGGCTGAAAGTTCTGGCAGGCCTGCATCAGGTCGGGATGGTGGCGGTCGATGTCGACGAAGTGCCACTCACGGGAATGCTGAAACGTGATGGGGTGTCCGGAGCCGGCGCGCAGACGATCGGCCCAATCGGCAACGGAAACAGGATCATGGGCAGTCAGCGGGTCATTGTCGCTGGCCAGCAATTCCTGAAGCCGGGCCTTTTGGGCAGGTGCCATGAAATTCAAGGCAATGGCGGCTACCACGGCATGACCTTCCTCACCCCAGGCCCAGGCGGAGGAAGAATACCCCAGACAAAGCAGGATTGGAATCATTCCAATATAATGGGAGAAGCGAGGCCCGGCGCGGTTCGTCCGCTGGGTATTTTTTCCTACAGGAGTCATCATGTCCATTCAAGAAATCATCGATCAACAAGTCAAAGGTCATCCCGTCGTATTGTATATGAAGGGCAGTCCCGATTTTCCACAATGTGGGTTTTCCGCCAAGGCCGTCGAATTGCTTCGCCGGAGTGGGGTGCAGGACTTCTTTTCGGTGGATGTACTGCAAAACCCCGAGATTCGTCAGGGGATCAAATCCTATGCCAACTGGCCGACCATCCCGCAATTATATGTGCGAGGCGAGTTCGTCGGGGGGGCGGACATCATGGTCGAGTTGTTCCAGAGTGGGGAATTGAAGTCACTACTGGCCGGTTGATCGTTCGGGGGGGGCTCAGTCGGGCACGATTGGCGAGGCCAGCAGCCCTGGGCAGGTACCGCTTTGGCGGAAGGTTTCCAGGCGCTGGATATAGGCTTGGGTGGTTTTCGGCATGGGTGTGCGTGCGCGCGAAATGTCGTTCAAGATTGCCCAGCCTTGCGCCACCAGTTGCAATCCGTGCTCCTGGTGGCGAACCCGTTCGATATCGTCAGCAGATGCCAAAGGGGGGCGATAATGGATGAGGTTTTCCCCTGCGACCACAAATTCTGGCCAGACCGTGAAGATCAGATCATCGGTTTGAAGCGTTTCCAGTTTGCGGTGGGCGGTATCGATGACGTTCCGGATGAGGGGCACGAGCGTTGCAAAATCTGCATCCCCTTCAAAACAGCAGATCAAGGCAGAACCGATGTGGTCCACATCGCGTAGCGTGGCCGCAATTTTGAGATAGCGGCTTTCAAAAAAGTCTTCCACCGGAATGGAGAATGCATGCAGGGGTTCGCCCCAGAGTTCATCGATGCCTTCCTCGCCACTTCGATGCAGAACCAGACGCCCCAGGGTCAAGGCTTCCTGCAAACAGTTCCCGCATTCCCGCAACAAGGCGTTGTCTGAACGGATTTCCACGCCGAGTTCCTGGATTTCCACCAATTTGGCGATGATGTCCGAGGCTCGATTGAACAGGGCTCCCGCCAGCATGGCGCCGTTGACTCGTTTGAGGGCAGGATCCAAGGTCGTTTCATAGGCATGGCGGGCCTGCTTCAGACGCACACCGGGGATATTGATGCCATGCTCGACATGGTTGAAAAGGCGTCGGGTCAACGCGGTGATCAGGTGGCGCTTGGTACTCAGCGTATTTTCCGGGGGTTGATAGTAACGGATCCAGTACCCTTCGTAATACACCCGTTCCACGCCGTCAACGACTTTGCGCGTGCCCGCTGGCAGGGAAACCCGGCGGGTGTCCGGGGAGACGTTCGCTGGTTGATCCATGAAAGTACCTTTCCTGGAGATGACGATGGAAGTCGGCATTCTAACGCCGACCCCATCAAAAAGGGAATGATCTTTCCATTCCCACGTGTCCGCCGGTCAGACGCTCCAACCCGGCCAGATCGGTTCGGGTCGTGACTTGGGTGAAGCCGGCCCGAACGAAAAGGGATCGGCAGAATTCTCCCTGATCGTAGCCATGCTCGACCCGCAGTATTCCTCCCGGTTTCAGCCAGAGGGGGGCCTGGGCAATGATGCGTTCCAGGTCTTCCGTGCCGCTCGGCCCGGCGGTCAGGGCTTGGCGAGGCTCAAAGCGCAGGTCTCCCTGGTCCAGGTGAGGATCGGCGGCGGCGATGTAAGGCGGATTGGAAACGATCAGATCGAAGGTTTCTCCCTCGGGCAGGGCCTCATACCAATCTCCGTGATACCAGTGCACAACCGGACTCGAAGGAGGAAGCAGGCGGGCGGCATTTTTTTGGGCCAGGTCCAGGGCAGCGGCGGAACGGTCCGTGGCGCTGACTTGCCAACGTGGGCGGTGGTATTGCAAGGACAGGGCGAGCGCGCCACTCCCGGTGCCCAGATCCAGGCAGTGCAAAAAAACCTGGGGAGCGGAGGTTTCCAGTCCCCAGTCCACCAATCCTTCGGTTTCGGGGCGAGGAATCAGGACGGCTGGGGTGGTCAGGAAAGAGAGGCCGTAGAACTCCCGTTCCCCCAGCAGGTAGGCCATGGGTTCTCCATGTTGACGGCGTACCTGCAGGGCCCGGAAAAGGGCGATTTCCGCATCGTCGAGGGTGCGTTCGGGCGCGCTGAACAGAGCGGTCAGGGAGCACTGCAACACAGCCTGAAGGAGCAGACGCACCTCGAGACGGGGCAGGGGGCCTTCGAGCAGCAGACTGGCCACGTCGACCATGGATTATTCGGCGGGTTCTGCCAGACCGGCCAGCAAGTCTGCCTGATGTTCGGTCATCAGGGTTTCGGTCAACTCGAACAGGTCGCCATCCATCATGGCCTCGATTTTGTAGAGGGTCAGATTGATGCGGTGATCGGTAATGCGTCCCTGGGGAAAGTTGTAGGTACGGATGCGTTCGGACCGGTCGCCGCTGCCGATCAGGGAACGGCGGGTGGCGGCAACCCGGGCATGTTGTTCCCGTTCCTGTTTGTCTCGCAACCGCGCGGCCAGCACGGCCAGAGCCTGTGCCTTGTTTTTGTGTTGGCTGCGACCATCCTGGCATTCCACCACCAATCCGGTGGGCAGATGGGTGATGCGCACCGCCGAATCGGTCTTGTTGATGTGTTGCCCCCCCGCTCCGCTGGCCCGGAACGTATCGACGCGCAATTCTGCGGGGTTGAGGGTGATTTCTTCCACCTCGTCGGCTTCCGGCAGAACGGCGACGGTGCAGGCCGAGGTATGGATGCGTCCCTGGGTTTCGGTGGCGGGGACTCGTTGAACGCGGTGCCCTCCCGACTCAAACTTGAAACGCGAATAGGCCCCCGCTCCCTCGATGCGAAAGATGATCTCCTTGAATCCGCCCATTTCTCCAGGGTTGTGGGAAATGATCTCGGTGCGCCAGCCCAATCGTTCGGCAAAACGGGAATACATGCGAAACAGATCGCCGGCAAACAGTGCGGATTCGTCCCCGCCGGTCCCAGCCCGGATTTCCAGAAAGATGTTTCGCCCATCGTTGGGGTCGCGCGGCAACAGAGCCGTTTGAATGGCCGATTCCAGTTGCTCAAGACGGCGTTTTCCCTGTTCGGTCTCTTCATCGGCGAAGTGACGCCATTCGGGATCTTCCAGCCCCAGCGTGGTGGCGGCTTCCATATCCGCGAGGGTATGCCGGTAGGCATCGTACAGTTCGACCACGGGCACCAGTTCGGCGCGTTCGCGCGTCAATTTGCGGTACTGATCCAGTTGTTGTGTGACATCCGGGGCCAGAAGACAGTGATCCAGTTCGATCAGGCGCGTGCGCAGGGTTTCCAGGCGGTTGAGCAATGAATCTTTCACGCGGAGTTCTCGGGAAACAGATGGCGAATGGCGTCCACCAGTGACTGGCGGGTGGGGCCGCGCGTCTGGTTGAGGGCTTGAACCGGATGATGAAGCCACTTGTTCATCAAACTTTGAGATAACTGTTCCATCACCTTGGCTGGTTCGTCCCCCCGGGTCAGGGCACGCAGCGCCTTCTCCAGTTCCAGTTGGCGATAGTGATCGGCCCGTTCGCGCAGAGAGCGGATGGTGGGCACCACACTGCGGGCTGCAATCCAGCCCAGAAAGTCTTCCACATGCCGGGTTATGATGGATTCGGCTTCCTCGACGGCCAACTGGCGCGAATCCTTGCTTTCCTGGGTGACTTTGCCCAGATCATCCACCGTATACAGGAAGACGTCTTCCATGCGGGCGACTTCGGGCTCGATGTCGCGGGGGACGGCCAGGTCGATCATGACCAGGGGACGATGCTTGCGTTCGCGCAGCGCCCGTTCCACCATGCCTTTGCCGATCAGGGGCAGGTGACTGGCGGTGGAAGACACGATCACGTCGTGGTGGGCGAGGGCCAGAGGAAGTTCGCTCAAGGGGAGGTAATGCCCGCCGAGTTGTCGGGCCAGGGCCTGACCCCGTTCGGGAGAACGATTGGCAATGGTGACGGTCCGGGGATGGCGTGCCAGAAAATAGGTCGCCACCAGTTCGATCATCTCGCCCGCACCGATGAACAGGACCTGTTGCTCGTTCATGGGGCCCAGCACGTCGGCACTCAATTTGAGCGCTGCGGCAGCCAGGGAGACGGTGCGTTCCCCGATCCCGGTTTGACTGCGTACGGCCTTGGCTACGGAGAAAGTGCTTTGAAACATTTTGTTGAGCAGGGGGCCCAGAGTTCCGGCCTCCTCAGCCAGGCGGACCGCCTGTTTGACCTGTCCCAGAATCTGGGTTTCGCCCAAAACCATGGAATCCAGACCGGAGGCCACACGGAAAGCGTGATGGGCGGCGGCACTGCCGTCGAGATGATACAGATATTGGGATAAATCAAACCCCGCCAACTCATGATGATCGGCCAGCCAGTCGGCTACCGTTTCCGGATGCGGGGTCTTGCAATAGATTTCCGTACGGTTGCAGGTGGACAGGATGACCGCTTCCTCGGCGGGGGTGGCATAGAGCAAAGCACTCAGGGCCGGTTGCAGGCGTTCCTGCGGGAAGGCCACTCGCTCGCGTACCGCTACCGGTGCAGTCTGGTGGTTCAGACCGAAGGCATGGAGTTGATGAGCGGAGGAATCAGACAAAGGCGTTCCCGGAATTCTGATAATAACTGGACATTATAACCGTTCCCGATCTTCTGGTCAGTGTGTTGCAGGCGGTTGCATGCCGTGCGGGTAAAGCAGCCAGAGTTGCCCTGCCTGTTTCATGTGTCCGGCCGCTTCTTCGGCTTCGACTCCAAAGCCCCAGAAAAAATCCGCACGGACTGCACCGCGAATAGCCCCTCCTGTGTCCTGGGCCATCATCAACCGATTGAGGGGCTGGTGGCGGCCCGGCCAGGTGGTGCTCAGAAAGACGGGGGCACCCAGGGGAATGGTCTGGGTATCCACGGCCAGACTGGCCTGACCGGTCAGAGGAACCCCCAGGGTTCCCAGGGGGCCGGGTAGGTCCGGCGGCAGCAGACGAAAAAAAACGAAACTGGGGTTTTGATTCAGCACGGGCTGGAGATCCTGAGGATGTGACCGTGCCCAGGCTTCGATGCCCTGCATCGAAGCCTGGGCCAGGGGTAACCGGCCCTGTTCGATCAGATAGCGGGCGATGGAACGGAACGGGTGGCCATTTTGGTCGGCATACCCCACATGCAGACGTCGTCCATCCCGCAACTGGATTACACCGGACCCCTGAATCTGGAGAAAGAACAATTTGACGGGGTTGTCGACCCAGAGGAGTTCGTGGCCGGTCAGGGGCCCATCCTTGAGGTCGATCTCGGCGCGGGAGAAATAGGGGACTACCCGATTACCCTCCAGTCGGCCGCGCAGGTGTCGTCCCTTGAGATCGGGGGCCAGGTCGCCCAGATCGATGGTCAGCAGATCCGGTGGCGGGCCATAGAGAGGGAAGCGGTAGACGGCAGTACGCGTCAAACTGCCCTGCAGAAGGGGTTCGTAATAACCGGTGATCAAACCCTGGGAGGATTCGTCCGGGTTGAGGATCTGCCAGGGGTCAAAGGATCGTTCGAAGAACCGGCGCATGGTGAGGGCATCGAAGGGTCCCAGGGCAGCGGCTTGTTGGCAGGGGGAGGACCAGGGCGAATTCTGGGACAGGCGGGTGCAACTTTTCAGGAAGGCATTCCAGGTGGCTGGGCTGATCCCCTGATCCCATTGGGGTAACTGGCTGAAATCCGTGCGGACCAAGTGTCCCGGAGAAGGACGTGCAAGGTTTTCAGCCAAGGGGGAGCCGGTTTCAACCGGTGCGGGGCAGGCCGGAGAAACAGGCGTACCAGCGCTGAGCCGGGGAGCGGGCGCGGCAGGTTGCGGGGCAGGCGAAGGGGTGGCACAGCCCGCCAGCAGGAACGGAACCAGGATGCAGACAGAAATCAGGAGGCGCGTCATGCGCATAGCGTACCATTACCGGGCCTCGGCCTGTTAGAATGTCATCACTTCATCCATTCTCGTGAATCAGATTCCAAGGAGTTCAGCCATGACCTTTCGCATTGCCCCCAGTATTCTCTCCGCCGACTTTGCCCGTCTGGGGGAGGAAATATCCCAGGTGATGGCGGCCGGTGCGGACATCGTCCATTTCGATGTCATGGACAACCACTATGTGCCCAACCTGACCATTGGACCTCTGGTGTGTTCGGCCATCCGCCCCTATACCCAGGCCCCCATCGATGTCCATCTGATGGTCAAGCCGGTGGACCGCATCATTCCAGACTTTGCCAAGGCGGGGGCCAATATCATCAGTTTTCATCCGGAGGCTTCGGAGCATGTGGACCGCACCCTGCAATTGATTCGCGATCAGGGGTGCAAGGCGGGTCTGGTCTTCAATCCGGCGACACCGCTCAATTATCTGGACCACGTCATGGACAAGGTGGATCTGATCCTGATCATGTCGGTCAACCCGGGCTTTGGGGGGCAGTCCTTCATTCCTTCGGCGCTCGATAAATTGCGCGAAGCGCGTCGGCGCATCACCGCCAGCGGACGGGACATCTGGCTCGAAGTCGACGGCGGGGTCAAGGTGGACAACATTCGCGCCGTGGCCGAGGCAGGCGCGGACACCTTTGTGGCGGGTTCGGCCATTTTCAGCACCAAGGATTACAAGGCCACCATCGATGCGATGCGTGCCGAACTGGCCCGATGACTGAAACAGAGCTCGCGGAACGGGGGGGTGGCGGGTTTACCCTGATTCCCCTGGTACGGACGGTTCCTGCCGATCTCGATACCCCCCTGGCCGTCTACGCCAAATTGGCGCACCGTCCTTTCTCGTTCCTGCTGGAGTCGGTACAGGGGGGCGAGCGTTTCGGTCGTTTCTCCTTCGTGGGGTTGCCCGCCCGAACTCGTCTCCAGGTAACCGGTTACCGGGTCGAAGTGATTACGGAGGGGGTCGTGGTGGAAACGGTGGAATGCCCGGATCCGCTGGTTTTCGTCCAGACCTTCATCGATCGGTACAAGGCGGCGCCTGTGCTGGACCTACCGCGTTTCCACGGGGGCTTGGCCGGGTATTTTGGTTACGATATCGTGCGTTATATCGAGCCTCGCCTCTCCGGCGGCTGGAAGCCCGATGACATCGGAGTCCCCGACATTCTGCTGTTGTTGACCACGGAACTGGCGGTCATCGACAACCTTTCGGGACTCCTGCATCTCATCGTGTACGTTGATCCCGGTCTTCCGGAGGAGCGAGCACGGGGAGAAGCGCGTTTGGATGAACTGCAGGAAGCCTTGCGGGCGGGGGTCCGTTTGCCGGAGCCCGTACCGGACAACCTGATGGTCCCCTTGTCGGACATGTCTCCGGACCAGCACCGGCACATGGTGGAGCGGGCCAAGGCCTATATCGAGGCGGGAGATGTCATGCAGGTGGTGCTCAGTCGGCGGATGCGTCAATCCTTCGAGACTTCGGCGCTGTCCCTGTATCGTTCGTTGCGTCGGCTGAACCCCTCACCTTACCTTTTCTACTATGATTTTGGAGAGTTCCAGGTGGTCGGTGCTTCGCCGGAAATCCTGGTCCGTCTGTGCGCCGGCGAAGTGACGGTCCGTCCCATTGCGGGCACGCGTCCGCGCGGCAAGGACCCTGTCGAGGATGAAGCCCTGGCTAGGGAACTCTTGCAGGACCCCAAGGAAATTGCCGAACATCTCATGCTCATGGATCTGGGTCGTAACGATGTGGGTCGGATCGCCCAGACGGGTTCGGTGGAAGTGACTGAAAACATGAGCATCGAACGTTACTCCCATGTCATGCACATCGTCTCCAACGTGGTGGGGCGTCTGCGCCCGGGAATGCGGGCGCTGGATGTGTTGCGCGCCACCTTTCCGGCGGGAACCCTGTCCGGTGCCCCCAAGGTTCGGGCCATGGAGATCATCGACGAACTGGAATCCACGCGCCGCGGGATTTATGGTGGCGCCGTGGGGTATCTGGGGTTCGACGGGAACATGGACATGGCCATCGCCATTCGCACGGCAGTCATTGCCCGGGGGCAACTCTGGGTTCAGTCCGGCGGTGGCATCGTGGCGGATTCGGTTCCCGAGGCGGAGTGGCAGGAAACGGTCAACAAGGCCCGTGCCGTGGTGCGGGCGGCCGAACTGGTACAGTCGGGAGAGTTTGCTTCTCACCGTTGAACAACCGTCACTGGAGCTTCTGGATGAAACGCCCTTATCCTTATATTCCTTCCCCTCCCGATCCCCTGCGCCGCAAGCAACCCCTGCCCTGGTCCCATCCCAAAAGAGATCCCGGGGATCTTCAACTGGAACAACGCCTGAAGGCGATTCTCGAACATCCCTCCTATCGGGAACCGGACGAGGACACGGATTTCATCCAGTCCGAATCTGCGCGCGGCGTCCGGCTTCAACTGGATTATGCCAAGGCAGAACAGGGGATGCGCGGCCAGGGCATCGAGCGGTGTATCGTGGTATTTGGCAGCACGCGCCTGCGCGAGCCCGCCATGGCGGAACGGGAGTTGGCGCAGATCGTGGCGCAATGCCTGCAGGCGCCGGACGATGCCCAATTGGCTCGGGAACGGCGTTTGGCCGAAAATCGTCTGTCGCTTGCCCGTTATTACGAGGTGGGGAGGGAATTGGGGCGGCTGGTGGGGAAGGTTGGAAACGACGCGGGGGGGCGCCGTCTGGTCGTGATGACCGGGGGGGGGCCTGGCGCCATGGAAGCGGCCAATCGTGGTGCCTTCGAGGAGGGGGCGCCCACCATCGGGTTGAACATTACCTTGCCGCGCGAACAATTTCCCAATCCGTATATCACGCCGGGATTATGTTTTCAGTTCCATTATTTTTCCATGCGCAAACTGCACTTCATGAAACGTGCGGTAGCCATCGTGGCGTTACCCGGCGGTTATGGGACGTTGGACGAGTTGTTTGGCGCCCTGACCCTGATTCAGACCCGCAAGGTGGCCCCGATTCCGGTCGTCCTCGTGGGCGAAGCCTACTGGCGTCGCGTGTTTGATGCAGAATACATACTGGATCAAGGACATATCGATGCGGAAGATTTGGATCTGTATTGGTATGCAGAGACCGCTGCCGAGGCTTGGGAAGGCATTCAGCATTGGCATAGGGAAAATGGCAGTGCGCTGATCTGAAAAAAATTGCTAAATTTAATTTTTTCTTTGTCGATAATGTGAATATTACAAAAAAATTTTGCTTCATGACAAAGTGAAGTGACGGTTTTTAATTACCATGCGTTCTTAATATTTCAGGAGCAGATCTTGGTTTCAAGGGAAATGATCCTGAATATTTCCTATTGGGGGGAGAGGATGGGGGGGCAGGGTTGAATAACAAAAAAAATGTTCTTGTGGCGGGCGGTGCGGGTTATATCGGTAGTCACGTGGTGACGGTGCTCCTACAGGCGGGTTTTTCCGTGGTGGTGCTGGATAACTTTTCGAACAGTGATCCTTCGGTTCTGCTGCGCCTGGAAAAAATCACTGGTCAGACCATTCCCTTCGTTCAGGCGGATCTGCGTACCCGCGACACGGTGATCTCCACGCTGCGGAACCACCAGATCACCTCGGTCATCCATCTGGCGGGGCTCAAGGCGGTGGGAGAATCGGTGGCCAAACCCATCGAGTACTATGGCTGCAACATTCAAGGCACCCTCAGCCTGCTGGAGGCGATGCAGGCCTGCGGGGTGCATGAGTTGGTCTTCAGTTCCAGCGCCACCGTCTACGGGGATCCTCAAACCCTGCCCATCGATGAGACTCACCCGACGAGTGCCACCAACCCCTATGGACGCAGCAAGTTGCACATCGAGGAAATACTGCGTGATGTGGCCCTGGCGTCGGATAAATGGAAAATCGTCTGCCTGCGCTATTTCAATCCGGTCGGGGCCCATCCATCGGCATCGATCGGGGAAGACCCGGCGGGGATGCCCAACAACCTGATGCCCTTCGTGGCGCAGGTGGCTTCCGGCCAGCGTCCTCTCTTGAGAATCTTTGGCAATGACTATCCAACCCCGGACGGTACGGGGGTGAGGGACTACATCCATGTCATGGATCTGGCCGAGGGGCACCGGTCTGCACTGGAGTATGTGGCGACCCGCCCCGGTTGGCAGGCCATCAACCTGGGCAGCGGACAGGGTCATAGCGTGCTCGAAATGGTCGCCGCATTTGAAAAGGCCAGCGGCCGGCCGGTTCCCTACCAGATCGTGGATCGTCGTCCCGGTGATATTGCCTCCTGCATTGCCGACCCTGCATTGGCCCTGCGCGTATTGCACTGGAAGACGACTCGAAGTCTGGAGGACATGTGCGCCAGTACCTGGGCCTGGCAACGCTATAGGGAAACCCTGGTGTGAGTTTGGCGTGGCGTTGGGGACTCTGGGTCTGTCTGTGGGCAGGCTCGATCCTTGGGGAGAATGTCATCGCTGCTGAAGAGGCGGGAGGTTTTCCCAATGTGGCGTTTTATCGGGGGACCGATGCGCCACTGGATCTGCTCCAGGCCTTCGATGAGGTGATCATCGATCCGGCAACGTCCGCCTTGCCCTCGCCGGAACGATACCCGCATACCCGCTGGGCGGCCCGTCTGGAAATCATGCAGAAAGACTACCAGAGCACACCGGCGGCCTGGTTGGAGAAAACGCTCACGCCGCTGTGGGAGAAAGGGTTTCGCGACTTCTATCTGGCCGATGAAACTGGATTGCCTTCGATGGAACAGTTTTATACGACCGTATCTGCCGAAGACCGCTGGCTTTCCCTGGCGTTGACCGAAATTCATGAAAAATTCAAGGGGGCACGGACATTCTTGCGGAACCATCCGCAGGTTGCTGAGGCCAATTCAAATCTTTTGACCGGCTGGGTGGTGGAATCCATCTTTCAACCCTATGATGCCCTGCAGGGTTGGTTTCTGACCGTCGATCAGGGGCGTTTGAATGAAACCTTGAGTCAGTTGCATCGATGGCGGGAAAAACACCCCGATGTCCCATTGATCGACCTGGAACTGGCGCAGAAGTACGACAGACCCGGTCAGCAGGCCTTGGCTCAGAAGTCTGCGCAGGCCGGACTGGTCCCCTATGTGACCAGCCCTGACGAAAATTCCGTGGGCATCGGGAAATTGAACGTCATGCCCAGAAAGATTCTGGTGGTCCAATCCCTGGATCCGGGGACGGCCATCGAGGAAGGAACGGGGTCCAAGATCCTGTCCCTGCCCATGGATTATCTGGGCTATGACATCCGGTACGTGAACGTCAACGAGGGACTGCCGGAGGACATTACGCCGGATCGTTATGCCGGCGTCGCCGTCTTTCTGGATAAGGACGTGACGGATCAGGACAGATGGCGTCTATGGTTTCTACAGGAGGTACATCGTCACGTTCCGATTGCGGTGTTTGATCGTTTCGGTTTTGACATCGATTTTGAAACCGCACAGGCCCTGGATCTCAAGGTGCTGTCGGGCGGGTATCTGCCGGGGGCGACCGCCCGGATTCTCCACACCGCTCCCATGATCGGCTTCGAACATGCCCCGCAGGTCGAGATCCAGGATGCCGTTGGGCTGGCCATCGGCCCATCAGGGCAATCCCTGGCACAGATCCAGGTGGGCGACAAGGTCATGGACATGGCGGCCACCCTGCCTTGGGGGGGCTATGCCCTGGCGCCTTTTTCCCTGGAGTATGTGGGGGAGTTGAATCGCGACTATTGGGTCATCGATCCCCTCAAATTCCTGCGTCAAGCCTTGTCGCTGCCTGCGATGCCGGTTCCCGATACCACTTCGCAGAATGGGCGGCGCCTGTTCTTCGTTCAGGTGGACGGGGATGGGTTTCCTTCCCGGGCAGAATTTCCCGGCTATGATTATGGGGCAGAAGCCCTGTATGACCAGATTTTCAAGAAGTACCCCATTCCGATGACGGTTTCCGTCGTGGAGGGAGAAATCGGTCCGACGGGAAAATATCCGGCCCTTTCCCCAACCCTGGAATCCATCGCGCGCAAGATTTTTGCCCTGCCCAACATTGAAATTGGTTCCCACACCTATTCCCATCCCCTCGACTGGATTCTGGCTGACCCCAGGTATGGGCAGCAGAAGAAACAGTTATCCATGCAGATTCCGGGTTATACCTTCGACCTCAAACGGGAGGTCGAGGGGTCCATCGATTACATCAATGGTCGGTTGGCCCCGCCAGGGAAAAAAGTCCGGGTCCTGCAATGGTCGGGGGCGGCAAATCCTACGGCCGCCGCCCTGGAGGAGGCCTGGAAGGCGGGCGTGTACAACATCAATGGGGGAGACACCCTGCCCGTCAAACCCGATGGTTCCTGGACGGACATCAGTGGAGCCGGAATCGCCAAGGGGAAGGGCGATCAGGATTACCAGATCTATGCGGCGGAAATGAACGAGAACATCTACACGAACGACTGGACCCGACCATTCTATGGTATGGTGCGGGTGCTGGAAACCTACGAAATCACCGAATTTCCGCTGAGAATCAAACCGGTCGATATCTATTTCCACTTTTATTCCGGCACCAAACTGGCTTCCTTGAAAGCCCTCCAGAACGTGTATGAGGTGACGTTGAAACAACCGGTGTTCCCGGTGTATACCTCGGACTTCATTCAAAAAGTGCTGGATGCACGCCATGCGTCGGTGGCCATGCAGGAGGGGCAGTGGCGGATTCGGACGGGCAGGAGTCTGCGGGAATTTCGCTTGCCGGTGGGTGAGGTTCCCGATCTGGCCCGTTCCCACGGGGTCATCGGGTACTTGTCCGTTCCCGGCGGAACCTATGTGCATCTGGGGGATGACCAGGCCCACGTATCGTTACTGCCGGTGGATCATCCGACGGACCGTCTGCCCTATGTGTCGGCCGCCACGGCGTACATCACGCATTTCGAGCGGCAGGGTCGAACGATTCGTTTCGACGCTCGGGGGTACTACCAACCCTATGTGCTGTTGAGTCATGTGGACTCTTCCTGTCGGTTCACGGTGGACGGTGAAGAGGTTCGGCCCACGGAAGGGGGGAAGGGACGGTTGAAGGTCTCCTTCCCGCCTTCCATGGGCGAGCAGGGTTCCGGGCATGGTATCGAGGTTCACTGCCATGATTGAACGGGAAAAAATCGTTCGTCCGTGGCTGACCTTGGTCCTCGGAGCAGGGATTCTGCTGGCCATGGCCGCCGCCTATCAAGGCAATGAAGATTTTCTGAAAACGGTGGATCCCTACAAACCCACCGGCATTTCCATCGCCTATCTCGAGAGCCGGTTGGCAGGACATCCGGATCAACCCGCCATGCTGGAAACCCTGGCCTGGCAATACCTGACCCTTGGGCATTGGGATTCGGCACTCATGACCGCTCAGCGCCTGGAGGATCTGGGGGGGAGACAGGATCAGGCGCGGGCCCTGTTCATTCGCGTCCGGGTCATGGAACAGCGGGCTTTCGAATATCCTCTGCAAAGCGCTCAACGGGCGCATTATCTGGGGGAGACGCGCCGGTTGCTGAACCGTACGCTCGAGTATCACTGGGATGTGCCGACGCTCGAATACCTTGTCAGGATGGCCCGGGATTCCTCCGATTTCGACGTGATGTCCCATGACTACCAAGCCCTCGCCATCCAGGATACCGAACGCGCACGCCTGTGGTACGCCCGTTATGGTAAAGCCGCGCAGGACAGCCAGCATTACGCCCTGGCCGCAGAGGCCTTTTTCCAGGTCGAGGGGCTATCCCGGACCGTTTCGGACAAACGGCGTGCCTGGATTGCCGGGATCGGAGCTCTGGAGGCGGGAAACCAGGTAGCGGTAGCTTGTGTTGCGGCCGATGTGCATATGGCGGGTCTGGAAACGGATCCGGAAGCCGTGGCGACCATGCTCAAGTTGGCAAGGCGGGCACAACGGCATGATCTTGAATTGAAATATGCAAAAATTCTGCTGCAGATCAGCCGACGCGAGGAAAATGTCGGCCCTGCGTTGCGCTGGGTTCGTTGGGAGAGCCCAAGGGCGGGTTCGGCCCGGCTGTATCTTCGCGGGCATGCCCCAAGGTTTTCTGATGGAGTGTCCGGTGCCGTGCTCTGGGCGAAGTCGCCTGCCCATTTTCGTCGTAGCGCCGACCAGGAACCAGCCATCAATGGGTTGGGGGTGGGCGCCGAATCCGGACCCGATGCTGAGGATGCCACCTTTGTGAAGGATGTCACGCCGGAAATCGAGCAATCTTCCCCGCAGGGTGCGCGCGAGTCGAAAAAGGGGGGATGGGCAGCACCGGCCGAGGCTAACTCAAAAAACCTCGAAGATTTCGAATTGATGTACAGCGCCTTTGTGGGGAACGGCCAACTGAAGGATGCGGAAGTGGTTTGTCGCAAGGCGCTGGAGCGCCATCTCGACCCTGCGCTCTGGACCAAACGCCTGGCCCAGGTGGCGCTGTGGAATGGGCAGCCCAAGGTGTCCCTGGAGAATTGGTTGATTTATGCCCAGGCCACCCACGATGAGGAGGCCTGGCAAAACGTGCTGAGGATTGCCCGTCAAACCAATGATGACCGAAGTTACCTGACGGCCTTGCTGCATGAATCCGAGCGCAACCCCGACGATCTCGAGTTGATCGGAAAGATCATCGCTGCTCATGAACGGTTGGCTGAACCGGAGGCCAGTCTGAGTTTTCTGAAGGCCCGTGCCGTCGGGTCGATGCGGGTTCCCTTGCTGGAACGGTACGCTCAACTGGCCGAGGATCTGGGGGACGAGGACAAGGCATTGTGGGCGTTACATCGCTTGCAGGCGGACTACGGACCCTCCCCACGCTATGCCATCGACATGGCGGATATCGATCTGCAAAAAAAGGATCCTCAGGCGGCTTTTGACGAGTTGGTTCAGGTCAAATCCAGGGTGGGGGTGAACAAGGGGGATGCCGCCTTCTGGCGAGCCTATGCCGAAGTGGCGGATTTGTCGCACCATGATCAGGCCGCCAGTGAAGGCCACAGGAAACTACTGGAGTCCGGGGGGTACGATGGCGATGACCTCCGGGATATGGAGAATTACTACACGGGGTATCCTTTGGATGCCGGCAGGCTGTTTGAACTGGAATTCCGTTTGACGGGCAAGTTGCAACCCTTGTTGAATGCCATGAGCAGTTATTCCACCGCTCGGGCCTGGGGGCGAGTGTATGCCTTGCTGCAAGGGCTCACGACCAAACAACGTGCCGAGTTCGAAACCGATGCCGACTTTTTGATGGCGCGGGGGGATTATTTTGCACGCAGTGGTCACTGGAAGTTGGCCTTGGCCGACATGCATCGGGCGATGACCCTGCCCAAAGTCGGCGATAGCCAGCGGTTGGATTATTTGTGGAATCTGGTGGACTTCGGGGCAGATGACGAATTGAGTACCGTGCTCTATGCCTGGCGCTATCGGATCGAGGCCGACTCGATTTATTGGGGAGCTGCAGGGGCGGCCTACGTTCGCTTGAACCATCCTGAAAAAGCATTGAGCTACCTGTCCCGGGAGGTCAAGGAAATGAAGGATGATCCTCAGTGGTTGCTGATTCTTTCCTATGCCCAGGAGGATTCAGGGGATGAGGCGTCGGCATGGCGTTCGCGCCGGGCGGCCTGGAACCGTCTCGATGCCTTGATCTCTGCGCCGCTTCAGCCTTCTTCCTCGATCCGGAACCTGGTTTCCAAAGGCAATACGCTACAACCTGAAGTACCGGTGCTGGACATGGGCGGCGTGGAATCACCCCTGGCGCTCAGAGTATCCTTGAGCCAATTATTCGTGAATGGGGACGCTTCCCTGGACTACCTCACCCAACTCTTGCAACGACGGCGTTGGCGGAAGCGGTCAGGAGGTTCTCCTGAGGCAGCGGAATCCTTGTTGGGAAACCTTCGGGCTTTTCAGGATGTTCCCTTGACGACCGGGGACGATTGCCTGGAGGAACTGGATGCGGAAGGCTTGTCCCCCGAGGCCAAAAAAAAGGTGGTGTTGAGCGAGCGTTGCCGGATTTCCAATGCAGCCAAGGATGTGGCGACCTCCTGGGCACTGGGTGGGGAGCATAACGACCTGGCGCGGGCCTGGTTGGCACAGGAGTACGGCAATCGTCTGCTGCATTCCACCGATGCGCGGATCACGCTGGCTCTGGCGGAGAACGATCGGGAGACCCTGGCTCGTTTGATCGAAGATCAGGAGAACAAGATCCAGGTGGATCAAAGGGTTGAAATTCTCGAACGGCTGGGTCGGAGAGCAGATGCCCAAACCGTTGCCTTTGACGGGGGAGAAAATGCACGCAACAATACCACCCGTCATGAAATCGAACGGGATGTGTTGCTGACCCCCAGCGACAACATCAGTCAAAACCAGGACCCTTCCCCCGGACCTTACTGGAGTCCGCAGGGTTATATCACTCCCTCCGTGGTGACCGGCATGAACGTCAGCACCTGGAGTCCCCTGTCCTATGTGGAAAAGTCTGCGGGCGTGGGATTTGCTCTGAGCAACGAGTATACGTTGGATGTGGAGGCCATTCAGCGCAACCAGACTGACCTGAATACCCGTCAGATCGCTTATGTTCCCGCCCAGGACAACAGCATGGCCGTGACTTTTGGCGATCATACCGATGCCCGGGACTATAGTGTGACGGTGGGCCATCGTTCGGCTTGGTATGCCTTTGATACCTACAGCGGCAGTGCCCAATACAATTGGTCGCCGACGCTCAAGGCTCGGGTGATGGCTGGCTGGAACCAGTTCACGGATCTCTCTCCGGTCATCCAGGTCATGGGGATGAAGAATATGGTGGATATGTCCCTGGAATGGCAGTTTGCCTCACGGTGGTTCCTCAAGAACTCCGTCGAAGGCGATCGGTTCAATGCGCAAAATGGAGGATATCTCGGCAACGGGCTATTGTATTCCATGGAACTGGGGTATCAATTGATGACCCGTCTGCCCAACTGGAACCTGCGTTTCGTGACCTATGAAGGCCGATTCAATTCGGCAGGGAACGCGGTACAGCCTCAACTGGCGACCCTGGTGCCCAGGGGACAAGCGGTCAATACGGACTTTTTCATGCCGGGAAACATCTCTCAATATGGGCTGATGACGGGGTATGGGACCGACTATGAGAACAACTCTCTTCGTTCCGGCTGGCAACCCTATGTAGACGCAGGGGTCGTGAATGATACGGTTCTGGGATTGCTGCCCCAGATCAGCATGGGGCTGGCGGGACCGATCTTTGGCGGGGATTATTCACGGATTTATTACTTCCATGAAACGGCGCCAGGCAGTACGGAATCGATGACTCAGATCGGGGTCAGTTATCGGTACTTTTATTGAGTGGGCAGGGAAGTCTGTGGCAGAATTTTTAACCTGAAAGATACGTCGGGAGACAGGACATCATGAAACAGAATAGAACCATCATTGCAGGTGTGCTGACGGCAGCAACCATGGGGTTGGTCGCCTGTTCAACGCTCGATGTGGGGCAGCCCCCCTCCGTGGCTTCGAATGCCTCCTGGGCGCTTCTGCCCATGGCTAATTATACGGAAACTCCGGATGCCGGAGACCGGGTGGCCAGCATTGCGGAAAGTATCCTGCATCAGAAGGGGGGAATGGACCTCAAGCGTTTTCCCGTCAAGGACGAAAAAGACACGTTCATCTTGGGGAACAATGCCAAGTTGCAACAGGCCGCCATGGACTGGGCCAGTCAAAACAGGATTCAATATGCCCTGACCGGATCTGTCCAGGAATGGCGTTACAAGACGGGAGTGGATGGTGAACCTGCAGTCAGCGTGACTTTCAATCTGGTGGACATGACCACCGGAAAGATCGTCTGGAGCGCGACGGGTAGCCGGAGCGGCTGGAGCCGTTCGAGCGTGGGATCTGTGGGGCAGACGTTGATCGATCAGTTGTTGAACCCCCTCGAACACGCGCATTGAGCCGGGACGACTGTGGAAAACGCTATCCAGACTGCCAAAAAATCCCGTTTCAGCGATGCGTTGGACGGGGTGACGCTGTACAGTCGTTTCTTTGCGAAAACGATCATTCGTCCGGTGGCGGTGATCGAGGTCGTGGGGTACATGGGTGCGGCCATCGGGGTGTTTTACCTGATCAATCCGCAGGACCCGCTGTTGCTCCTGCTGTCCTATCCCTGGATCTGGTTGGTGGCCACGGCCCTGGCGTTGCGTTATGGCGCTCTGATGGGGGTACTGGCGGGGTTGATGATCGTCCTGGCCTGGGAGATCCTGTACCGGGGTTATCAGGGCAATGGGGCGCTGAGTTTTCCAGTGATGTTCATGTCCGGAGGGTTGGTTCAGGTGATTCTGGCCGGGCACGTCCGCGATGTCTGGTCGAATCTTTTGGTTCGGGCCAACGGGATCAATGGCTACCTCAACGATCACCTGGCATCCCTGACCACGGCCCACTATCTCCTGAGGGTTTCTCATGATCGACTGGAGCGCGATTTGTTCACGAGACCGGCAACCTTGCGCAGTGCTCTAGAACACATGCGTGAAATTACGGCGCTGTCCACCGATGCCGGAGACTCTGATTCTCCCTTCAAAGGGGCACAGGCGGCACTGGACCTCATCTCGATGATTTGCCAACTGGGTTCCGCAACCCTTTATGCGGTGGCTACCAGTGGTCAGGTGGTGGATATATCCTATGCCGCAGTGGGAACGCCGATTCCCCTGAATCGGGATGATCCGGTGCTGAAGGACTGTTTGGCGCGTCTGTCTCTGTCTCACCTCAAGGCGGTGGATGCGGAGAAATTGGGCTCCTACTATGTGGCGGCCCCGATCGTCCAGGTCTCGGGCGAATTGATCGGGGTCCTGGTGGTCCATCAAATTCATTTCATGGCACTCAACCATGACAATATGCAATTGATGCGGGTGTTACTGGATTACTACGGAGACGGCCTGGCGCAACACCAACTGGTAGGCCGGGTCCATCGTCTCATGCCCCAGTGCCCCTATGGATTTGCTGCCGAGTTGGAGCGGATCTCTCATCTCAAGAAACTCTACGGCATCGATTCTTCGCTGGTGGCACTGAGTTTTCCGCGCTCGGGCCCGGGAGATCTGCAATTTCAGCAGGTGATTCGCCAGTTGCGTTCTCTGGACATGCTCTGGACGGATCAGAACGATGAACGGCAATTTTCCTTGTTCCTGATGCCGTTGACCGAAGGAGACGGTGTCCTGGGGTACATGAACCGGATCGAGGCGGGTTTGCAACAGACCTTCCAGACAACCCTGGCTGAGGCGGAAATCCGTTTTTATTCGATTTCCGTCAAACCGCAGGATGCCGACAGGGATTTGAAAACGATCTACGATCAGGTGCGCGCCGCATGATTCCCGTGACGATCATTCTGGGATTTCTGGCTTTTCTTTTCCAGGGGTTGGCTATCCATGCCTTGATAAGTCCTTCGTCAGGCGTGGATGTATTGCTGGTTTTTTTCTTCTGGCAAGCCTGTGCGGCCCTGTTGACGACATTTTTTTATGCAGTGCTCTGGCCTGCGTTTTTTGCCCTTCCTGGACGCACTTCCTTGTTGCATGTCTTTTTGACCTGTCAGTTCTTGCCGGTGGCTGGTGCTCTGCTCTTTCTGACCGAAATGGCCGTTCACCGGTTTTTGAAACCACTCCCGGATCACGGTTACCTGGGGGCCGCCGACACTCCAGAATTCAATCATCACCTGTTGACTCGCATTACCCATGGCGTGGGTTCCCGCCTGCTGGCCAAACTGACCACCACCGAAGCACCCCTGGCCAGTAAACTGTCTGCGGTGGTGACGTTGCGTTCCATGCCCCTGCGCTATTCCGGCCAGATGCTCTCCGATCTCCTGGCGGACTCGAACGACGAGGTACGCCTGTTGGCTTATGGAACCATGGATGGAGCCGAAAAAGAGGTGATGAAACAGATCTATGAGATTCACCATCAACTGGCGGCTCTGCCGGCGGGACAACATCCCGTTCAACTGTGGATGCGCATGGCCGAACTGTATTGGGAATTGATCTATCAGAATCTGGTGACGGGCGAAGTGCGTCAACATACGCTGGCCCAAATCGCCCATTTTGCGCATCAAGTCCTGGACAGGTCCCCCGAGGAGGCGGAAATGTGGTTTCTCCTGGGACGTTGTGCGCTGTTGCATCAAGATTATGGGACGGCAGAAAACCATTTTTTGCGCGCGCAGCGATTGAACTATCCCCAGGATCGTCTGTTGCCCTGGCTTGCTGAAGTGGCTTTCCTGAAAGGGGAATTGCATCGGGTTCCCTTTTTGCTCAAGGGGCTGCGTAATAGTGCGCGCATGCCCCAACTCCAGCCCCTGCTGAGGTATTGGTTACCATGAAGAACAAAAGGAGTTTTAGAAGAGCAGAGAAAGCGGAGGTCTGTCTGTTGCTCGAAGGAACCTACCCCTACGTGTCCGGCGGTGTTTCGGCCTGGGTCAGCCACCTTCTGACAGAGTTTCCCGATGTGTCTTTTGCGTTGGTATTCATGGGAAGCAGCCCTCAGGATTATGGCGATCCTGTGTACACCTTGCCGGACCATGTGGTCTATTACGAAGAATTTTTCATTCACGATGCCGTGCCCAAGGAAGCGGTCCGGAAAATAGATCAGGGGCATCCCCAGGCTTTTGAACAGATGGAACTCTTTCATCAGGCCCTGCGGGATCCCCTGCACCCGGACATGAGCGGGCATCTCCTGAGTCAGATCATTCCCTTGATGGAAAAGGGAAAATCCCTGGACGATGCACAGTTTCTGTATGGCAAGATGTCCTGGAACATGATCACCGAATACTATGAGCGGTACTCCACGGATCCCTCCTTTACCGATTATTTCTGGACCGTGCGCATGATGCATAAACCGATCTGGGAGATCGTCAATGTCAGTCGCCAGATCATTCCCGCCCAGATCTATCACACGGTATCCACGGGATATGCAGGATTTTTGGGCGCTCTGCTGCATTACCGGACGGGACGGCCCTTGTTGCTCTCCGAGCATGGAATCTATACGAAAGAACGCAAGATCGATTTGCTCCAAAGTACCTGGTTGCGGGACAATCGGCGTTTTCTCGAGGAAGATTCCACACAGGTCGGGTACCTTCAGGACCTGTGGGTACGTTTCTTCGAGTCCATTGGTCAGATGTGTTATTCCGCTTCCTCGTCGATCATCTCTCTTTTTGAACAGAATCGGCGCCGTCAGATCGAAGACGGGGCTCCGGAGGAACGTACGCGGGTCATCCCCAATGGCATAGATCTGCAACGTTTCTCGGCGTTGCGGGGGCAACGCCCGGAATCCGTCCCCCTGGTGGTTGCCCTGATCGGGCGTGTGGTTCCCATCAAGGATATCCGGACTTTCATCCGGGCCATTTTTATTGCGACACGTCGGTTGCCTGAGTTACAGGGTTGGATCATCGGGGGAGAGGGAGAAGATCCGGAATATGCTCAGGAATGTCGCAGTTTTGCGTCCAGTCTGGGTATTTTGGACGTTCAATGCCACTTCCTCGGACATCAGCAGGTGGATCGCTATTATCCCAGGATCGGCCTGCTGGCCTTGAGTTCCATCAGCGAAGGTCAGCCCCTGGTGATCCTGGAGGCCTACGCGGCGGGGGTACCCGTCGTGGTCACGGATGTGGGGGCCTGTCGCGAGTTGGTGGAGGGGATGACGTGGGAAGATCGCGAGTTGGGGAAGGCAGGGGCCGTGGTTCCCATCGCCGATCCCGAGGCCATGGCTCAGGCCATGATCGATCTGCTGACCCTTCCGGGAGGTTGGCAGAATGCGCAAGCCGCTGCAGTGGCGCGGGTATCCCGATATTACGATGCGAGGATCATGGAAGATCACTATCGTCAACTCTATACGACCCTGTGGCAGAAGCCCACCGAAGTGTTTGCGGAAGGATGATCGACGATGGCTGGCATTGGTTTTGAAATACGCAAAATCCTCCACAAGGATAGTCTGACCAGTACCCTGGCCGCCTACAGTTATGCGGGATTGATCGGTTCGGGACCATTGATCCTGTCCATTGTTTCGATCCAGTTGATCAGCTTGTTCAGTTTGTCAGTGGCGCGTACCAATTTTCCCATCATCCAGTTTCAGGTTTCCCTGACCTATCTGATCGCCGCCAGCCAGATCTTGACGGGCGCGGTGCAATTGATGTTTACCCGCTATATTTCCGACCGTCTGTTCGGGAACGAAAACGACACGGTGTTGCCCAGTTACCATGCGGTGCTGCTGGTGGTGACCCTGGGGGCCGGGATCCTGGGGTTGACCCTGTGTTTCACGGCGTTTTCCGGCATGGATGTTTATTATCGCCTGCTGATGTTGACGGCCTTCGTGCTGTTGTGCAATATCTGGTGCGGCATCATTTTTCTGTCAGGAATCAAGCAATACCGGGCGATTTTGGTGCTATTCGTGGTGGGCTATGGATCAGCGGTGATTTTTGCCCTGTTTCTGTTTCCCCGTTTCGGATTGAATGGATTGGTCGGCAGTTTCGTCCTGGGGCACGTTCTTTTGATTCTCGGGTTGCATTCCCTGATCTACCGTAATTTTCGTTCAAAAAAATATATTTCCTGGCAGGTCTTCGACCGCAGGTTCAATTATCCCCGTCTGGGCGTGGTGGGTTTTTGCTACTATCTGGGCGAGTGGTTGCACAAGATCCAGTTCTGGTACTATCCCTTCACCGGTCAACCGGTCATCGGGCCGTTGCATGCCTCGTTCATCTATGACTATCCGATCTTTTTGTCGTACCTGGCGGTATTGCCCGGGATGGCATTTTTCCTGTTGCGTATCGAAACGGATTTCGTGGAATATTACAATGCCTTTTACGATGCCGTGCGTTCGGGAGGGACTTATGAACATCTTCAGAACATGCGCAACATGATGGTGCGCGGGGTCCGGACAGGGCTCTACGAGGTGCTCAAGATCCAGGGCATCGTGGTGCTGCTGGTCTTCGCTTTCGGACAGGATCTGCTTCATCTCGTGGGTATCTCGGTCTATTACCTGCCCCTCCTGCGGATCGATACCATTTCTGCCAGTCTGCAGGTGCTTTTCCTGGTGGCGATCAACGTGTTTTTGTACATCGACCGCCAACGGGTGGTCATGATCCTGTCCGTTTTGTTTGTGGCGCTGACGGGGCTGTTTACCTGGATTACCTTGAAGGTGGGACCGGAGACGTATGGTTATGGGTTTGCCCTGTCCAGTTTTGTGGTGGTCTTGATGGCTATTTTCTATCTGGAACAGTATTTTTCTGAACTGGAATACGAAACCTATATGCTCCATCAGGATGATCTGGTCTATGGCCGTCACTGAAAGAGTGTCTGTGGGGCGGCGGAGAAGGAGGACCGTCTGGTTTCTGCTGGTATTGTGGGGGGTGAGTCCACAAGTGCTGGCGAAACCGCCCACGGTGGCTTTCTATTACGGCATGCATCCCGCCGTGCGGGAACTGGCGGATTTCGATCTGGTGGTGGTGGATCCCGACAGTGATTTTGCCCCGGTACAGTATCCCCGCAGTCGTGCCCATTGGATTGCCTATGTCAGTGTGGGCGAGGTGACGCCCAATCGGGGCTATTACGATCTCTTTCCCAAATCCTGGATTCTGGGCGACGAACCCGACTGGAATTCGGAAATCATCGACCAGACTTCGCCAGCATGGCCGGCCTACTTTGCCGAGCAGGTAGTCCGCCCCTTGTGGAACCGGGGCTACCGGGGATTTTTTCTGGACACGCTGGATTCCTGGCGCAAGGTGGTGACCGACCCCAAGGAACAGGAACGACAACAGAGTGGGTTGATCCGCTTGATTGTGACCTTGCACCAAAAATTTCCCCGAGCACAGATCATCCTGAATCGGGGGTTTGAATTGTTGCCCAAGGTCCATTCCCTGGTCAATGCGGTGGTGGTGGAGTCCGTATTTCAGGGATGGAACCAGAAAGATAAAACTTATTATGCGGTTTCTTCCCAGAATACCCAGTGGCTACTGAGTCAGATCGATGCCATCCGCCGTCAGTACCGCCTGCCGGTCATCGTTCTCGACTACTGTGACCCCCAACAACCCGACTGTGCTTCTCAGGATATTTCCGTATTGCGCCGGGCCGGGGTGATCCCCTATGTCTCCGATGGGCTTCTTCAGGTCATCAATCCGGCGACCTTGCGCTGACCGGTCATCCCCGAGTGGGCGGGTGGGCAAGGGATCTGTGCCGAAGTTTGTACTGACGAAAGATCAGGGACAGCAGACCCGTTCCCAAGGCGACTGCCAGGGGGAAGCGCCAGTCGGGGCGGTCGATGACGAAGGGCAACAGCCCCACAGCGGTGGCGGGGGGGGCATGCAAATCAAAAAAACGGATCAGGGCAATGGAAATGCCCATGGACAGGATCACGGCCAGAGGCCCATGACCGAGCAGCAGAAAAATTCCCAACCCCGAGGAAGCGGTCAGCAGACAGGCCAGGACCAGCAGGACGGGTTTTCTTGCCCAAGGGCAGACATCGGCATGGGCAAACATTTCATAGGCAATGACTACCAGGGGCGGATAAAGGATGAAACGCCAGCCGGAAAAGAGCACCAGCCCCATGGCGATGATCAAAAAAACGATGAAGTAGGGCAGCCAATGGTATTGGGTGGCAGGACATTCCACTTCATCATCGATTCGGTCGGCCCGTGAAGGGGGTGGGAGAGGGAGGTGGGTGTTTTTTTGCAGCCGTTGGCGCAGGACCGAGCCCAGCGCCAATACGGATGTGCTGAAAAGGACGGCACCCGCGTACCACCAGCTGCCATCATTCAGGGCGATGGGCAATACCCCGGCAGAAATCGCGGGTGCGATGGGAGAGCGAAGCACCTTGATGAAGAACAAGGCGGCTGAAATCCCCAGTCCCAGCGACAGGGGGCCATAGCCCCACCGGTGTTGCAGCCACAGACCGACCACCGCCGCCAGAAAAGGGGTGAGCACCAGCATGAAAGGAGCACTGGCCCATTTGCCCTGGGGGCGCTTGAAAATATCGTAGGAAAGGGCCGCCAACTCCGGAAAAAGTACATGAGAAATACCGCTGATCACGGCGACTTCTGCAATGCCTCCGATATAGCACAGGGCCAGGAGTTCTCCCATCTCAGTTCGTCCCCTCAGTCTTCAACGGAGTCCTCACCCTTTCCGGAAGAAGGAACGGTGGGCTTGTCACGGACCGAGGCGAACTGGGCATCGTAGGTTTTGCCCACGATGTTGGCCAATACCCCGGTGGTCCAGCCAAAGGTCAGCAGTCCGGACATGGTGATGAACATGGCCAGTTGGCGCCACCCCAGCGGCAACAATACATCTCCGTTTCCCAGCGACGTATAGGTTTCCCCGACCAGATAGAAAGCGGTACGCAGGTCCGGGATGGCCTGCATGAAGTGCAGGATCAGCGCCAGAGAAAAAATTTCTGTCAGGTGGGTCAGCAGGATCAGGATGACCAGATAGAAGAAGTAGATCTGACGGCGCAATTCACGATTTTCCCGGGCAAAACGCCACCAGTGGA
>JAKBLB010000027.1 GCA_021832305.1 Pseudomonadota bacterium
GCTGGTCTACGGGAATGAAATGGTAGGTCTTCTGCTGTTGGACCAGCGCATTCCTGACCAGCGTAGTCTTCCCAACTTGGCGTGGCCCGGCAATAAAAATCAGAAAACGAGGCGGCTCAGCAAGGCGGCCGAGCAGAGTGTTGACTTCCTGACGCTGATAAGGTTTTGAGGGCATGATTACCATTATGAGTTAATTTACTCATAATGGTAATTGATTGGCCAGATATCTTCAAGGAGGGGTTCCTGCGGCTCGTTTATCAAGAGCGGCTGCGTAAAACGGGTAATAATATGTTGGAAATGTGTGAATAAAAATGCCCCGCCGAAGCGGGGCAAAGATACAACCTTTTTGCCCCCTCCATCAAGGCGGGGGCGGTGACATTTTAGCGCAGTGACTGCACGTAGGCGGCCATGGCGCGTTTTTGTTGGTCGCTCAGACCGCTGGCCACCATTTCCATCACACCGCCGGTGGGCCGTTCAAGTTCGGAATCCGGCACGCTTTCCTTGCCGTCTGCGGTCTTGGCGTCGCGGTTGAACACGTTCAACTGTTTGTACACATAGTTGGCATGTTGTCCCGCCAGGCGTGGGATCACCCCATTGCCTTCAGCATTGGAACCGTGACACCCCATACAGGCAGGCACGCCTTTGTCCAACAACCCTTCGCTGAAAATCTTCTGACCTTCGGCGATCAGGGCAGCATCGCCATGAGCGGGGTTAGGCAAAGGTTTCTGGTTAGAGTAGAACGTGGCCAACTCATCGATCTGCTTGGGCGTGAAGTTACGGGCAATCCCCCACATCATCTGCTGGGCAGCGGGATCCTTCCGGGTCTTTTCATGGAACGCCGTCATTTGAGCGACGAGGTAATCCTTCTGCTGACCCGCCAAGTTCGGGAAGGTCGGGTTGACGGAATTACCGTTGACAGAGTTTCCAATATTGCCGTGACATACCGAACAGACTTGCTGGGCCAGCGTATTGCCGGACACGTTCGGGTTCCCCAGATTCCGGCTCTTGGTGATGCCGGTGGAGCAAGCCCCCAGCGCCAGAGACAAGGCGGAAAGGGTCAGAATGGTCTTAACATTTTTCATATTCATCCCCTATTAATAAATGAACCCGACGTACAGCATGGAGGTATTGAAATTCTGCGGACTGAACTTGGCAGCATTAAAGACCAAGCCATTTCCACTGTTCACCCCACCCATCTGCGTATAGTAGGTGTACATGTACCCAATGCGCAGATTTTGGTACGGTTGCCAGAAGATGTTCGGCGTCCATGAAGTCCAGTTGGGACTTCCCGTCGGAGACCCTGCGCCATTGACTCCCATGGCATACAGACCCGTATCACTGGATCCGGTTGCACTGGCGTAGCTCAACTGTGCCCCATACTTGGCTTCATATACATAGGTCGCATCCATGTAGGTTTCGGTCAGGTTGTCGGTCGCATTTTGAGCGATCAACCCCTGCCAATTCGCCACTCCCGGGGTGTTGTTCATCAATTCGCGGGTTACGCGAGCATGGGCCGCAAAGTAATGCGGATCGAGGACATACTGGTACTGGGCATCCAAA
This sequence comes from Pseudomonadota bacterium, assembly GCA_021832305.1. Taxonomy (GTDB): domain Bacteria; phylum Pseudomonadota; class Gammaproteobacteria; order Burkholderiales; family Ferrovaceae; genus Ferrovum. Next base: position 1,561 of record JAKBLB010000027.1, read on the forward strand.
CCGATGTCATGATAGGCACTGACCGGACCGCCGGGTTGAGAATTTGAGGTTCCGAAGAGCGGTGTCCCGTAAACGTAGGACATCATCCCGTGAACCCCGGCCTCGAAACTGTTGGCGCCCCATTCCTTGTTGTAGGCAAAGCGAAAATAGGGAGAAGGCTCCAGCAGTGAAGTCACCCCAGTATTTCCGACGGAGGTTGCACCTGCAGTCAACACAGAAAAGGGTCCATGGGTGGGTGACTTGTAGACCGCCAGTTCACCGTACCAGGTCTTGTTCTTGAAGAAATACCCCCCTACCCCCACCGCTGCGTGCTGGGATGATTCTCCCATCAGGTAGGTGGTCGGTGCCTGGGCATTGCCTGCATTGAAGTAATTGATCCAACCCGATTCCCAGGCACCAAAGTTGTTCCAGACATCGGACATCATGGCACGGTTGTTGATGTAGGCGCCCAGAATCAAATCGCTGTTGGGAGTCACGGTGCGATCGGCATAACGGAATTCCGTATTGTCGATCGACGCAGCGTTGTAACCTACTTGCGATCCGGATTGCAGATTGGCGTATTTCTGCCCCGTCCATTGCATGAAGGCCCCGAAGTTGTCGGTGATCTTGCCACCGGCAAACAGGCTCACCACCTGCAGATCCGCAGACGATGAAGGTGCGTTACCATTGACGCTATGGCTCGTGTTGTTGTAGTACTGCTTCGCGCCCTGCACCATGATGGCCACGGGTGGGTAGTCATTCTGAACTTCCAGACCATCCAGGTTGGGGCGGTTACCCATGGTGTAACCAGTCAACTTGAACATACGACCGAGTGAGGTGAGTTGCGGGAACATGCCACCAACGTGACAGGCTACGCACTTAAAGCCGGTTTGCCGAGCAAAGACCGGAATGGCATTGGCGTCCATGGATACCACCACGGATGCCGTGCCCAGCAGCAACAGGGCTGAGCCCTTTGCCTTTCCAAGCAGGTTGGATACCTTCATTCTGAAACCCCCTATGTTTTTCTGTAGGAACCGAGTTGGTGCATCACGCCCCAAGATGGGACGATTTGCGCCAGGTCAAAAATTAACACCGGCTTAGTGGATCTGTAAATAGTTTTGTAACAATTGGTGACATTTTTTTTCGTGACGTTGTTTAATTGCAACAACCCGTTCCAGGCCACAATAAAAATGGCCTTCCCCCTTGCGAGGGAAGGCCATGGTCGGGACAGCGATTCCGGCTTAGAGAACGCTCCTGACCGTTTGTGCCACCTTGTCGGCGGTCAACCCAAAATACTTGAACAGAGCACCGGCGGGAGCGGATTCCCCGAAGGTGTCGATCCCCACCACGGCACTGCAACCGTACTTCCACCACAGCGCCGTACAACCCGCTTCCACGGCCACCTTGGGCACATGTCTGGGCAGGACGGAGGCGCGGTACTCTGCATCCTGCCGGTCGAAAACCGAGGTGGAGGGCATGGACACCACACGCACGGCGATGCCTTCCGCTGCCAGAAGTTTTTGCGCTTCCACGGCCAACCCCACTTCCGAACCGGTGGCGATGAGAATGGCCTGCGCCGCCCCGTCGGACTCCTTCAGAACATATCCCCCCTTGCTGATCTCGATGATCTGCTCGGGCATACGGGTCTGGAACGGCAGGTTCTGACGACTGAAGATCAGGGAACTCGGGCCATCCTTGCGACGGATGGCCGCATCCCAGGAAACCGCCGTTTCCGTGGTATCACAGGGACGCCATACGTCCATGTGCGGGATCAGGCGCAAACTGGACACATGTTCGATGGACTGGTGGGTCGGACCGTCTTCCCCCAGGCCGATGGAATCGTGGGTGAACACGAAGATGCTGCGAATCCGCATCAGAGACGCCATGCGCAGGGCGTTGCGACTGTAGTCCGAAAAGGTCAGGAAGGTGCCCCCATAGGGAATGAACCCGCCGTGCAGGGCCACCCCATTGAGGATGGCGCTCATGCCGAATTCCCGCACCCCGTAACTCAGGTAATTTCCTGGGGTGGTGGCATTCATCGGCTTGCTGCCACTCCAGTTGGTCAGGTTGGAACCCGTCAGGTCCGCCGATCCCCCAAAGAACTCGGGCAAGGCGGGACTCAGGGCTTCCAGGGTATTCTGGCTGGCCTTGCGGGTGGCGATGCTTTCTGCCTTGTCTCGACACTTGGCCACGAATTCCAGGGCAGCCCGTTCAAAGTTGGCGGGCAAATCCCCCTTCATGCGGCGCAGGAACTCCGCTGCTTCGCTGGGGTAGGCTGCCTGATAAGCCGCGAAACGCTGGTTCCACTCGTCCTCCATGGCCTGCCCATGAGCCTTGGCATCCCAGGCCGCATAAACTTCTGCGGGAATTTCAAAGGGACCATGATTCCAGCCGAGCATTTTCTTGGCAGCCGCGATTTCATCATTGCCCAAGGCGGCACCGTGGACATCATGGGTACCCTGCTTGTTGGGGCTACCCTTGCCGATGATGGTCTTGCAGCAAATCAGAGTGGGCCTGGAACTGGTTTTGGCTGCCTCGATTGCCTTTGAAACCGCTTCCACGTCATGTCCATCCACAGGCCGAACCACATTCCAGCCATAGGCTTCGAATCGTCCGGGCACATCTTCCGAAAACCAGGGTTCCACATGACCATCGATGGAGATGCCGTTGTCATCCCAGAATGCGATGAGTTTCTTCAAACCCAGGGTACCCGCCAGGGAACAGGCTTCGTGACTGACCCCTTCCATCAGACAGCCATCGCCCATGAATACATAGGTATGGTGGTCCACGAGCGTATGTCCTGGCTTGTTGAACTGTTCGCCCAGCAAGCGTTCCGCCAGGGCGAAGCCCACCGCATTGGTGATGCCCTGCCCCAGGGGACCGGTAGTGGTTTCCACGCCCACGGTGATGCCGTACTCCGGATGTCCGGGGGTCTTGCTGTGCAATTGGCGGAAAGCCTTGAGCTCATCCATGGGCAGATCGTAGCCCGTGAGGTGCAACAGGGCGTAGAGCAGCATGGAAGCGTGGCCATTGGACAGGACGAAACGGTCACGATCGGCCCAATGAGGGTTGGCGGGATTATGTCTCAAATGCCGACCCCACAGGGCCACGGACATTTCCGCCATGCCCATGGGCGCACCGGGGTGGCCAGAATTGGCTTTTTGCACCGCATCCATCGCCAATGCGCGAATAGCATTGGCCATCGTTGCCGTGGAGGTTGTACCTTGCGTCATGATGAAATCTCGTTGTCGATAAGTTGGGATGGAAAAAGGTCTTGGCGCGCCGGCGGTCTCAACGTACCTGGGGCTTGAGTTCACCCTTGGCATAACGATCACTCATGGCTTCCAGAGAAACCGGCTTGATCTTGCTGGCCTGCCCGGCGCTGCCAAAGGCCTCGAAGCGGGCCTTGCAGATACCCATGGCAGCCTTACGGGCTTCCGCCAGGAACTTGCGCGGATCGAATTCTTCGGGTTTCTTGAACATGAGTTGACGGATCGCTCCGGTCATGGCCAAACGGATATCGGTATCAATATTCACCTTGCGTACGCCATATTTGATGGCTTCGACAATTTCTTCCACAGGCACGCCATAGGTTTCCTTGATGGTACCGCCATTGGCACGGATGATTTCGAGCCAGTCCTGGGGCACGGAGGAAGAACCGTGCATGACCAGGTGTGTGTTGGGAATCCGCGCATGGATTTCCTTTACGCGCCAGATCGCCAATGTATCGCCCGTGGGCGCCTTGGTGAACTTGTAGGCCCCATGACTGGTCCCGATGGCAATCGCCAGGGCATCCACTTCCGTTTTCCGGACAAAATCCGCAGCTTGTTCGGGATCGGTCAGCAACTGGTCATGGCTCAACTTGTCATCGGAACCATGTCCGTCCTCTTCGCCCATCATCCCGGATTCCAGGGAACCCAGACAGCCCAGTTCGCCTTCCACCGAGACACCCACGGCATGAGCCATTTCCACCACCCGCCGCGTAGTATTGACGTTGTACTCGAAACTGGAGGGGGTCTTCATGTCCTCCATCAAGGATCCATCCATCATCACGCTGGAGAAACCCGAACGGATGGAACGCTGACATACGGCTGGGCTGGCACCATGATCCTGATGCATACACACGGGAATATCGGGATACATTTCCACGGCACCTTCAATCAGTTTGCGCAGGAAAGGCTCGCCGGCATATTTACGGGCACCGGCCGAACCTTGCATGATGACAGGACTGTTGGTGGCTGCTGCGGCTTCCATGATGGCCTGGATTTGTTCCAGGTTATTCACGTTGAAGGCAGGCAAACCGTAACCGTGTTCGGCGGCGTGATCGAGCAACTGACGCAGGGAAATGAGAGCCATGATGATGTGTCCTCAGAGAAGAGATAGAGAGTTATAGACTTAGATGGATTGTGAAGCCAGTGGAGGACATACCCCCAACTGTTGCAGCAGTTCCGGAAAACTGTCCAGCACACGGTCAGGGTTGGCCGCCGCAATGGGCTCTCCGTGATTATACCCATGGTTGAACGCCCAAACTGTAACACCGGCACGGCGTGCGGCCTGGACATCGTTGCTGGAGTCTCCCACAAAAAGCGCCTCCCGGGCGCTCAAGCCCGCATCGGCCAGCGCCTTTTGAAGAGGTTGGGGGCTCGGTTTGCCTTCCGGGGTATCTCCGCCACCCACCAGAATGTCGATGGCCTGGGCCAGCCCCTGACTGTCCAGCAAACGTTGGGACAGGTCCCGATCCTTGTTGGTCACGACGGCCAGTTGGCAGCCTGCCGCGCGCAGGGCCTCCAACGCCTCGAGCGCGCCAAGGTAGGGCCGGCTGTGAATTCCGGTCAGGTCATGATAGACCTGCAGAAAGCGCGGGTAATACTGATCATACAACTGTGATGCCCGTGCCTCATCCTGCCCCGTCACCCGTCGCAACACGGTTGCAAACAGCCAGGCGGTGCCTTTGCCGATCCACTCCCGAATCCACTCCGGGGGCAAGGGATCAAAACCTGCTTCATCCAAAGTTTGATTCACGGAGTGGGCGATCTCAATGGCGGTATCTACCAGGGTACCGTCCAGATCAAACATGATCAGTCGAGGCAGGGGTACAGCCTGTCCCATCAGCAGGCAGCCTTACGCTTGCAATCCATCATCTTGAGAATCATGGGCGTGAAGATCAATTGCATGGCCAGGCCCATCTTGCCGCCGGGAACCACCAGCGAATTGGGTCGGGTCATCATGGCATCATGCAACATGGACAGCAGATAGGGAAAATCGATGCCTTTGGGATCAGAAAAACGGATCACCACCATACTTTCATCCGGGCTAGGAATATCATTGGCAATGAAAGGATTGGACGTATCCACGGTGGGCACACGCTGGAAATTGACATGGGTGCGCGAAAACTGGGGACAAATGTGGTTGACATAATCGGGCATGCGGCGCAGGATCACATCCATGACGGCTTCCTGAGAATAGCCGCGCAATTTCTGGTCACGATGGAGTTTCTGGATCCACTCCAGATTGATGATGGGAACCACCCCCACCAACAGATCCACCTGGGCCGCCACATTGACCTTATCGTCGGCGTATCCCCCGTGCAACCCTTCGTAGAACATCAGGTCGGTACCCGACTCGATGTCCTGCCAAGGAATGAATGTCCCTGGTTCCTGCTTGTAGGGAGCAGCCTCTCCGGCATCGTGCAGATATTTGCGCACCTTGCCCGAACCCGTGGCTCCATAGGTCCTGAACAGATTTTCCAGTTCCTCGAGAAGATTGGCCTCGGGACCAAAGTGGCTGAAATTGCGATTGCCCTTGTCTTCCCGTTCTTTCATCTGCGCTTTCATTTCAGCGCGGTTGTAACGGTGAAAGGAATCCCCTTCCACCAATTGGGCCGTAATCTTCTCACGGCGAAAAATATGCTTGAAACTGTTCATCACGGTGGTGGTACCAGCACCGGAAGAACCCGTCACGGCAATGATGGGGTGTTTTCGGGACATGATCGATGACCTCTTGTATGTTGTATGTGATTATTTTGTAAAGTTTTTCAAACCCGGAACAGACCACGCTCGCTGAACAACGGGGAAGAGAAAGGTTCCCCCTTTCCCTCATCGTGTTCCTGATGATACTGGATCACCCGTGCCACCTCGTGACTCGACCCCAGAATGACCGCAATGCGTTGATGGATCTGGGTGGGCACCACCTCCATGATGCGTTCCCGCCCGGTGCTGGAAAGCCCCCCTGCCTGTTCCACGATCATGCTCATGGGGTTGGCTTCGTACATCAGACGCAGACGCCCGGGCTTGGAAGGATCCTTGGTATCCCGGGGATACAGAAAGATCCCTCCTCGAATCAGGATACGGTGCACTTCCGCCACCATGGAAGCAATCCAGCGCATGTTGAAATCACGCTCGCGGACGCCCGTCTTGCCCGCCTTGCATTCGCTGATGTAACGGGTAACCGGGGGTTCCCAAAAACGTTCGTTGGAGGTATTGATGGCAAACTCGTTGGTATCCGCCGGAATCCGGATATCCGGATGGGTCAGAATGAAGTTACCGATTTCCCGATCCAGGGTAAAACCATGGGTTCCCTTGCCCACCGTGATGACCAGCAAAGTCGCTGGACCATACAATGCATACCCTGCCGCCACCTGTTCGGTTCCCGGCTTGAGGTAATCCTGCATCTCGGGTTCCCTTCCTTCGGGGGCATGCAGAATCGAGAAGATGGAACCGACCGAGACATTGCCATCGATGTTGGATGACCCGTCCAGTGGATCAAAAATAGCCAGAAACGGGCCACGCCGATGCGGCGCGCGCACGGGGAATGGATCATCCATCTCTTCCGAGGCAACCCCGGCTACCAACCCCCCCAATTCGAAGGTGTTCACGAAGGCCGTGTTGGACAGGACATCCAGTTTTTTCTGGGTCTCACCCTGCACATTGGTCGTATCCATGCTTCCCGTGGCACCGCCCAATGCGCCCTTGGAACTCAGGGCGGAAATGGCTTTCACCGCAGCGGCCACATCCACCAGCAAGGCGGCCAGATCGGCTCCATCCTTGCTTCCACTGACATTTTCAATCAAATACTTGGATAAGGTCTCGCGCCCCAGATGCATGGTATATTCTCTCCGTCAGTCAAGCGTTGCCGCGTTATTTTATGCCCCCGAGATCCTCCAAAATTGAGGACGTTCCCAAGGATTGTATGGTTTTCTATCGATGATATCCCGAATCCGGTATAAGCAACCCTAAGTATTTTTTATCCAGATCATAAAAAATAATTATCAATCGGGACTCGTCGTCTCATAATCTGTAGTATGACGCAATTTTACCGCGTTGCACAACTCCGAATGCTTCCCCAAAAGCAAAAGAGCCGGGAAATCCCGGCTCAATCACTCTTTCGGTTCCCCCATCACAGGGGTACGGAAATAATAAAGTTATTTATGCCACACCGAATTGTCCAACATAAAAATGAGGACGGCCGGTACCACGATTCCAATAATTTCGATCCAGGCAATGCTCATCGTAAACCCCCTCAGTCTGGTTGTCTGCGCTCTGCTGGCACCACTCCCCTGAGCACGTGTCCGGCGCATGGCTGAAAGATACGGGATTCACAAAGATTTGTTTTTGATTTATATCAATAATTATCTATTTTCCGCCATTTCCACAGAGACTCCCGAACCCCAGCGAGGCAAGCAGGCGGTCAGCACGGCAGACAGCAGGATCACGGTCCAGGACAGGTGAATCCACGCCAGAAAAATGGGCAAGGCGGCAAAGGTCCCATAGATCAGGGTATAACTGGAAATGTGGGCCACAAACCAGGTGAAACCGTTTTTCATGATTTCAAACAACAAGGCCCCCAATGTGCCGCCAAACAGGGCATGACGACGCCGTACCGGATGATCGGGCACCTTGTAGAACGCCAGAGCCAATCCTGTAGCCATGACCAGAAAAGACAGCCACTTGAGGACCAGATGGGTCAGGCGCGCACTCTTTCCCGCCCAACCGATGGACATCTGCACCAGGAGCGTCATCCCCCATAACCCCAACCCGAAAAGCAGGGGCCCCAGAAGGATCAACACGCCATAGATCGCCAGACGGGTGTGCAAGGGACGACGGGGAGCCGTCCCCCAAATGGCATTGAAGGTGTGATCCACCGTCAGGATCAGTGAAAACACCGTGCCCATCAACAGGCCCAGACCCAGGTACGTCAATTGGGCGGCATGCCCGGAGAACTGGGTCGCATAGGTGGCCACCAGACGGGCCGCCACATCGGGCAGGAGATTGGCCATCAGAAATCCCCGCACGGCCTTCCCAAAATGCCCGAATTCCGGGAAAAGCGCATAGATGTCGATACTGAAGGTGATCAGCGGCACCAGCGCAAAGAGGGTAGTGGTGGTGAGGCTGGCTGCCGACTGCATGCAGCGATCCTGCTGAAACTTGCGCCCCACCAGGAGCATGAACTGCCACAGGACCCGTCCCATGATCCTCACACTTGCGGATTGACCCGTTCCGTACGCACCTGCAATTTGTTCAGGGCATTCAGATAAGCCCGCGCAGAAGCCACCACGATGTCCGTATCCGCCCCCAACCCATTGACGATGTGCCCATCATGGGCCAGCCGTACGGTCACTTCACCCTGGGATTCGGTGCCACTGGTGATGTTGTTGACGGAATAGAGTTGCAACTCCGCACCACTCTGTGCCACCCGCTCGATCGCCTTGAAGGAAGCATCCACCGGGCCGCTCCCTTCGGCCTCCGTGGTCTGTTCGAAGCGTCCCAGGGTCAGCACCAGACGGGCGCGGGGCGGTTCCCCCGTTTCACTGTGGGCCATCAGGGAAACCAGTCCGTAGTGATCGTCCTGACCTTCTCCGGCTTCTTCTCCCACCAGGGCCTGAAGGTCTTCATCAAAGATTTCATGTTTCTTGTCAGCCAACACCTTGAAACGCTGGAAGGCGGCATTGAGAGCAACTTCCGAGTCCAGCACGATGCCCAACTCCTGCAGGCGGGTACGAAATGCATTGCGCCCCGAATGTTTGCCCAGCACCAACTTGTTGGCTTTCCAGCCCACCTCTTCGGCACTCATGATCTCGTAAGTTTCCCGATGCTTGAGGACTCCGTCCTGATGGATCCCGGATTCATGCGCAAAGGCATTGGCCCCCACCACGGCCTTGTTGGGCTGCACCGGAAAACCCGTGATGGTGGACACCAGACGGCTGGCCGGAACGATCTGGGTCGTATCGATGCGCGTGGTCAAGCCGAATATATCCTGACGCGTACGCAACGCCATGACGACCTCTTCCAGGGCGGCATTTCCGGCACGTTCCCCCAATCCGTTGATCGTGCATTCCACCTGTCGTGCTCCCGCCAGCACGGCGGCCAATGAATTGGCGACCGCCAGACCGAGATCGTTGTGGCAATGCACCGAGAAAACCGCCTGGTCGGCATTGGGAATGCGATTCATCAGGTCGGCGATGAGCGCCCCATACTGAAAGGGGATGGCATAGCCCACGGTATCCGGGATATTGATGGTGCGAGCGCCAGCCCGGATCGTCGCCTCGATCACCCGGCACAGGAAGTCCGGTTCGGAGCGAACCGCATCCTCGCAAGAAAATTCCACATCATCGGTGAACTGTCGGGCCAATGTCACAGCCGAAACCGCATGCCCAAGCACCTGCTCCGGAGTCATGCGCAACTTGCGCTCCATATGCAGGGGGGAGGTGGCGATAAAGGTATGAATGCGTTTTGACGGGGCGGGAGCCAAGGCTTCTGCCGCACTGCGGATATCCTTTTCCTGGGCACGGGCCAACCCACAGATGGTGCTTTCCCGAATCGCGCTGGCCACAGCCTTGACCGCCTCGAAATCGCCGGGACTGGCCGCAGGAAAACCCGCCTCGATCACGTCCACACGCAAACGCTCCAACTGGCGGGCAATGCGAACCTTTTCTTCACGGGTCATGGAAGCGCCGGGGCTTTGTTCGCCATCGCGCAAGGTCGTATCAAAAATTTTTACAGTGTTCATGGTCTCGTCCTTGAAAGTCCAGGGACTTTCATTCATGGCGGAGAACCCCTCGTGGGAGGGGAAGCGGTACACAACGATGAGAGAAGAAGAAGGATTTTAGCGCGCAAGGCGCAGCAGCAGGAGGGATCCCGTGCAGAAAAGAAGAGCGAAAGCGGTATTTGAGTTCATGGGATGATTTTATGGAAAAATCAGAACCTCTGTCAAGGACTATCGATCCAAAAAACCTCTCTCAAAACTGCTCCCCCTCGGAGTGATCGAGGGTGAGCGTCCCGCCCGGCATCGATGCAACCGGAGTTGCCCGGGAAGCCGGGATTTCCATCTCCGCGGATTGCGCCCTGCAGGACAGGACACCCGCCGTCTGCAGGGGCAAGGACACCGGCTGAAAATCCGGTTGCCGTGCCCGCATGACGAAGGACTCGGGATGTTCTCCGGCCTTTTGCAGCCACTGTCCCCAGACCTGGGACGTGGTCCAGCCGATCATCCCGCCGTGCGGAAGGGGTCGAGCAGACTCCGGAAGGTGCAGCGCAAGTTCCGGGAAACGTTGATGCCGTGCAAATTGTTCCGGCCCTGTCACCACCAGGACCAAGGCCGCTCCCCGGGCCAATGCATGATCGATCCGGTCTTCCTCTCTCAGGTCCAGATATTGGCCTGCTGAAGCCAGGGCTTCCCCTGAATCCACCAGGATACCGTCGGGCAAGCGGGAATTTCCCGCCATCAGGATGACCGTTTTGCCCGTCAGGTCCTGAGGGCCTAAATCGTCGATGCCCAAGGCCGGAATCCATCGTCCATATCCCGCAAACAGCCAGGGCGAATCCACCAACGCATGTTCCCCCTGCGGCTGTCGACACGACACCACCACCTCGTCGTTCAATTTCACGGGCAGCGTCTTATGGTGGACGATCCACGTCATCTGCCCGGTTCCACGCAATTGATCCACCGTCAGGTACAGAGTTTCCGGCATTTTATGCGCACAGGCGCGGAGCCAGCGGATTTCCTCACCATGATCGGGCACCTCCGCGGGCGTCGGCGTTTCCGCACAGCCTGCCACGACAAGCATGAATGCCCCCTGTATCATCGCTGCCAGACGCATCGTTCAGCCCTCCCACCGGTCATGTCCCGGCCATTATGGCGCACGGATCCCCCCCCAACTGCGTTAGAATGAGCACCAATTTTTCCTATTTTCCGGAACATCCTGCCATGCGCGCCAGCCAACTGTTCATCCCCACCCTCAAGGAAGCCCCCGCCGAAGCCGAACTGATCAGTCACCAACTGATGTTGCGGGCGGGTCTCATCCGTCGTCTGGGAAGTGGGCTCTACACCTGGATGCCCTTGGGATTGCGCGTGTTGCGCCGGGTAGAAGCCGTGGTACGGGAAGAAATGAACCGGAGCGGAGCCCAGGAAGTGTTGATGCCCGCCATCATCCCCGCCGAGTTATGGCAGGAGACGGGACGCTGGGACAAGTTTGGCCCCCAAATGCTGAAAATGAAGGATCGGCACGAACGGGATTTCTGTTTTGGCCCCACCCACGAAGAAGTCATCAGTGACATTGCACGCCGGGAGATTCGCAGTTATCGCCAACTTCCCGTGAATTTCTACCAGATTCAGACCAAGTTTCGCGATGAGATTCGTCCCCGCTTCGGAGTCATGCGCGCCCGCGAGTTCATCATGAAGGATGCCTATTCCTTCCACCCCGACCGCGCCAGTCTCGAATCCACGTATGCCCTCATGGTTCAAACCTACCAACGGATCTTCACTCGTCTGGGACTGGAATTCCGCGCAGTCTCTGCCGACACCGGAGCCATTGGGGGATACGCCTCCCAGGAGTTCCATGTCCTGGCGGATTCCGGTGAAGATGCCCTGGCCTTCTGCCCTCATTCCGATTATGCGGCCAACGTAGAATTGGCCGAGGCGCTGGCGCCCACGACTCCTCGTCCCGCTCCCTCCGCCCTCCTGGCCACGGTGTCCACACCGGGCATCACGACCTGCGCGGCCGTGGCGGAGACCCTGAATCTGCCCCTCGACCGAATCGTGAAATCCCTGCTGGTCATGGATGAGGACCAACACCCGCACCTGTTGCTCCTGCGGGGGGACCATACCCTCAACGAAGTCAAAACCGAAAAACTCCTGGGCCCATTCCGTTTGGCTTCAGATCCTGAAATCACCCAATGGCTGGGGACCGTCAAAGGTTTTGTCGGTCCCGTCGGCCTGCCCCCCGGCATCACCCTATGGGCAGACCGATCCGTACACGTTCTGGCTGACTTTGCCTGTGGCGCCAACCAGCCCGATGCCCACTTCATCCAGGTCAATTTTGGCCGGGACCTGCCCGAACCGGAGCGGGTAGTGGACCTGCGGAACGTGGTGGCCGGCGACCCATCCCCCGATGGCCAGGGTTTCCTGGAATTGGCGCGTGGCATCGAGGTCGGACACGTTTTTCAGTTGGGTGCCCGATACAGCGAAGCCATGGGCGTCAACTATCTGGACGAAGACGGTCGCTCCCGGGTGGTTGAAATGGGGTGCTATGGCATCGGGGTCAGCCGTATCGTGGCTGCAGCCATCGAACAACACCATGATGCCCGGGGAATTTGTTTCCCTCAGGCGCTGGCTCCTTTCCAGATCAGCCTGATTGCCCTGGGCTCGAACAAGAGTCCTCTGGTGCGCGACATGGCAGAACGCCTCTATGCTGACTTGCTGGCGCAGGGGATGGAGGTGCTTTTTGACGACCGCGATGAACGCCTGGGTGTGATGCTTGCCGACCAGGAATTGATGGGGATCCCCTGGCGCATCGTGGTCGGCGAACGCAACCTGAAAAATGGCTGTGTGGAAATTCAGGGCCGGCTCGAAACCAGTGCCCGCCTGGTCTCTCCTGAAACCGTCGTGGCGTTGGCGGCCTCAGCCTTTCAGGTACCCGAAGGCAGGAAGGGATCCGCATGAATCTCCGCCATCGAGGCCCCGCCCAAAAAAATCTTGAGGCGTGCATCCTTGACCATCTCCGGGTGACCGCACAAAAAGACACGATAGTGTGCAAACCCCTGGTGATCACCCACGGCAGCTTCGAGCACGCTCCCCACCCGGGCATTCAATGCCAAGGCTTCGGGGCTGGCACGATCCACGCAGGGGACGTAATGAAAATGGGGGAACCGGACGGCCAGATGCTGCAAGGTGGCCTGATGATAGAGGCCTTCCGCCGTGAAACTGCCATGGTAGAGCCAGATCGGTCCACGATGCCCCTGGTCCAGGGCATCGCGCACGATCCCGTAGAGGGGCGCCAGACCGGAACCCGTCCCGAGCAGTAACAAGGTCTGCTCTTCCTGTCCCGGGGTATAAAAACACTGTCCCAGCGAATCCCCGATTTCGACCTGCATCCCCACCTGGAGTTGATCATGTACCCAGGCACTGACACGTCCCTCCGGAATCCGTCGGATATGCAGTTCCAGCCAGTCATCCAGCGCGGGAACACTGGCCAGGGAATAACAGCGCGACAGATCGCCCTGGCGATACAGGCGCACGTATTGTCCTGCCCGATAGTCCAGAGGACGCTCCGGTTTCAGACGCAGGGCCACGATCTCCTGATTCAGGGATTCCACGGCCAGGACACTCGCCTTTTGGCGCAAGCCCTCCGCATCGGCCAGCGCCACCGTCAGGTCCGAAGAAGGGCGGGCCCGACACGCCAGGAAATACCCCTGCACCACCAGCGCGGGTTTCAAACCTTCCTGAGATCCAACCGGTATCTCTCCTTCCAGACAACGCATCAGGCAGGATTGACAAACGCCGGCCCGGCAGCCTGAGGGAATCTCCATACCCTGTTCGGACAAACTTTCCAGCACCGTCCGGGGTGCCTCATATGCAAAATCCCGGCCCTGAAACCGAATGATCGTCATGCTCGCCTCACATAAAAAAGCCCCGTGGGAATGGCTCTCCACGGGGACAAGAAACCCACCGACCAGAATGGAAAGTGAAGGGTTTACTTTCCCAGCACGTCGCTGCGCGTGGTTTCAGCCACCGCCGCCACTTGTGCGATCAAGGCGTCGGCCACCCCCAATTCCTTGAGCGTGGCCCCCAAATCCTCCACCACGGCATCGAAGTGGCTGTCGTTCAACCCTTGCGCCACCAGATGGGCGTGCCCCCGGCGCATATCCGCACCCGTGTAGTTGTTGGGACCCCCAAACGCCATGGTCAGAAAGGCTTTTTGTTTGGCCGCCTGTTTTTCCATGTCCACACCGCTGAAAAAACGGTTGATGCGGTCATCCTGCAGAACCTTGCGATAAAAAATATCCACGGCGGCATTGACAGCGGCCTCTCCACCCAGTTGCTGGTATAAACTCATGATTGATCCTCTCTGACGTTCGTTGAAGAAAACCCTCGCCCTTCGCAGGACAAAGCGTAACTACATGGCCATGTTCGCAGAAATGACGCCATGATGCATGACAATGATTGGGTAGTCGACTGAAACCCTCTACTCCCTAAGAGGTATTCCCTGTCTTGAAAATACACCGGAAAATACAGGGAATCATTTGGTTGGAATACCCTTTACGATGCGTTAAAATTGCCCATGAACCTATTTTCCCGTTCCCTGTCCTTTCTGCCCACGCGTTCCTCCTGGATCCTCCCAGGCTTGCGCCGTCGGGTAGGGCAAGTTTTGGGCCAGAGATCGTTGCGCCAGCGCCTGGCACTTTCGCTGGCGCTGCTCTTCTTTCTGGTCCTGCTCGGGGTCCTCAGTGCTTGGCGCATGACGATCCATAGTAGCGGGGAAGCACGCCTCCTCAATCACTCCGCCGCAATCCGCATGCTGGTCTGGCGCATGGAGGTAGCGCATCTCACGGGCGACCGCAAGGCTCTGACAGAGGAACTGGAGGAATGCGAGGTTCGACTCAAGCCTCTGCCCCTCCTGGTGGAGAACGGGTTGCTTCCAACCGACAGCCCGTGGCCTACCTTGCTGCTCCAGGCATGGCCAGAACTGCGCGCCCATCTCGAGGCCGCCCCCGACCCGGAAAACCAGCGCTGGTTGGCACAGGCGCTTCCCTCCTTCACCGGCCTGCTCGACCAGGTGGTCCACGGACTGGAACAGGATCTGGAATCCAGCATCCAGACCCTGCGCTGGGTCCAAGGCACCACCTTATTGGGCGCACTGCTGCTAACTCTCTCCATCGTCTTTCATCTTCAACAGGACTTCTTCACCCCCCTCAAAGTCCTTCTGCGTTCCGCCCAAGCCGTCCAGAACGGACAGTTTTCGGCACGCATATCGCCCCACCAGCCCAATAACGAACTGGGCGAAGTCAGCAATGCATTCAATGCCATGGTCGAGAGGCTATCGGTCTTGTATGAGGGACTCGAACAGCGGGTTGCAGAAAAAACCCGCGAACTGCAACACAGCAACCATCTCCTGCAACTGCTCTATCGCACGGCGACCCGTCTGACCGAGGGGGACCTGACCCAGGAAATCCTTCTGGAAATGCTCGTCGATGTAGAGCGAGCCCTGGATTTGGGGCCGGGCATCGTCTGCGTGCGCCGCGAAGAGGACAGTCGCGCCTACCCCCTCGCCACTACCTTACCCGAAATTGAACGGGCCGCATTGTGTGAATCCCTGGGCTGTTCCATCTGTTTTGGTTCCGGTCACCCCCCCACGGCCATCAGCGAACATCACGTGGGCGCGGTGCATTTGGTCAGCATTCCTCTGACGGGCGGGGGACAATGGCAGGGAGTCATGCCGTTCCAGGTCCTTGCAGGAAATACCCTGCAAGTCTGGCAGGCCCAGATTCTGCAGACCCTGGCCGGCCATGTCGCCACGGCCCTGGCCAATGCCCGACGCACTGAAGAACGCCATCGTTTGGCCGTGTACGAGGAACGGGCCGTCATCGCCCGTGAACTGCACGATTCCCTGGCCCAGTCACTCTCCTACCTGAAAATTCAGGTTTCGCTCCTGCAAACCCGCCTGGAACCAAAAGCCGCGCCCGAACTGCAGGCTACCGTGGAAGAACTCAAGACGGGCCTCAACAGTGTCTACCGGGAATTACGCGAACTTCTGACCACTTTCCGCCTCGCACCGGGCCAAACATCCTTCACCGAAGAGTTGACCAGTGTCGTACAGGAAGCCAAACGGCGGTGTGGTTTCGATATCTTCCTGGAACAACGCATGAATAATCTGGAATTGGGTGCCAACGAGGAAATTCATCTGATGCGTCTGATCCGCGAAGCCCTCGTCAATATCGAGCGGCATGCCAAAGCCACCTGGGCGCGGGTCACCCTGGAAGCCAACAGTTTGCGCCAGGTGGAACTCTGTATCGAAGACAACGGGCAGGGGTGGCCAGCGACGGCTTCTCCCGATGGGCATTTCGGCCTGACGATCATGCGCGAACGCGCCGCTTTCCTGAAGGGCGTGTTGACCTTCGATGCGCGCCCCGCCGGCGGCGCGCGCATCACCTTGACGTTCATTGCCCTAACCCCCTATACCGCTCATTGAGGTTCTCTTGCCCCCGCCCCTGCCCCCGCACGATATTCGCGTCCTGGTCATCGATGACCACCCCCTGTTCCGCCGCGGGGTCCTCCAGTTACTGGCCAGCACCCCTCATTTTAAAACCGTGGGGGAAGCCGATACTGGTGATGAAGGCATTACCCTGGCCCTCGAACTGAAACCGGATCTGATCTTGCTGGATCTCAACATGAAGAGGGGACTAGACGGTATCGCGACCCTCCAGCACCTGCAAGGAACCGAACTGGACAGCAAGATCATCATTCTCACGGTATCTGACGACCCCCAGGACCTGGTGGCCGCCATTCGGGCAGGAGCCGAGGGGTACCTGCTGAAGGATACGGACCCCGAACAGATGATCGGACATTTGAATGAAGCCATGTTCGGCCGTACCGTCATCAGCGATACGTTGACTCATCACCTGGCCATCGCCTTGCGCGATGATTCGATGAAAACATTACGTCAACCCTCCGCTCTGACCGAACGGGAGGACAACATCGTTCGTTGTCTGGCACAAGGCCTGTCCAACAAGTTGATCGCCCGCGAGTTGGGCATCATGGAAAGCACGGTCAAAGTCCATATCCGCAACCTCCTCAAGAAACTCAACTTTCATTCACGCCTGGAAGCCGCAGTCTGGGCCGTGACGCAAGGACAACGCTAGCACCTCATTCATGTTCAAAATTGCCGGTTATTCACGTTTCCTCACCCCCACCCAGTTCGTCCTGTTCAACCTCACTCTGGGCATCGGTCATTTCCTGGTTCTTCTCAATGCGGGGGCATATCTGCCCATGCTGCCCTATGTCACCGGTTCGATGGATGAAGGTCTGCCCTATGTGGTATGGGGACAGAGCGATTATTTTACCGCTCTGGGAAGCGCTTTTCTCATCGCGCGTCCCCTGATGAAACGGTTCGGTCCCAAGGTCATCGCCATAACCGCCTATCTCCTGTTTTCCTTTGCCAGCCTGGGTGCCCTGTTCGTCGTCCACGACCTGATCCTGTTCACCGGCTTCCGGGTCGTTCAGGGATTTGCCGCCGGTTTGAGCGTCATTCCCTCTTTTTTTCTGCTCCTGGAATATTACAAGACCGAACATCAGCCCACCGCGACCTCCCTTTGGGGACTGGCCGTGTTCATTCCCTTTTCCATCGGCCCTGCGCTGGGCGGATGGCTCGCCTATGTGCTGGGGGACTGGCGGTTATTGTTCTTCGCTTCCTTTCTGATTTCTCTCCTGATCGCCGGAATTCTCTGGGGATTGCTGGCCGATTGGGAAGATAGGGTCGACCGGTCCTACCCCATCTTCGACCAGAGTCTGACCTTCGGGTTGTTTTTCGCTTCTGCCCTGATGTTGCAGGAGTTCTTCGATGTCGGTCTGCTGAGCGATCTTTCCAGCCGTTTTCGGGAATTATGGGGGATGCTGTTCCTCACGCTGATCGGTTTTGCCTCATTCCAGATTCGAAATGCCCGCAGCGAAACACCCCTGCTCGACCTCGCCCTTTTTTCACACCGCAACTTTGGCGCAGGCACCCTTCTGTTCTGTCTCTCCTTCATGCTCCTGCAGGGGGGCATCGTCCAGTACATCATCCGGTTCCAGTTGGTGGAGGGCTATACCCCCTGGCATGTGGGGCTGTTGTTTCTGCCTTTGTTTATTTTTTCCAAACCCTTCAGCCTGCTGACCCAGAGATTCATCCAGAACGGCTGGGACCCAAGAATCCCGGCCAGTTTGTCCATTCTGGCCATCGCCTTGAATTTTTGGTGGATTTCCAGTTATCTGCGCCCTGCGACCTGGGAATTGCTGCTTCTCCCACAACTTTTCCTGGGCGCCGCGATCGGCCCCTTCTTTTCGTCCATGACGACCCTCGCCTTGGGCCATGTGCCGAAGAACCAGCAATTGCATGCCCTCGATCTGCTCAATGGGGCAAGAAACATTGGAGCCGGTTTGGCCATCACGTTCTCGGATATTGGCTGGGATCGACTGCAGGCTCTCCAATGGAATCTTTTCACCACCCCCGACCCCTCCAATTCCTTGCGTTTTTTGTCGTTTTCACAGATCGAACCCCATCGTTTGCACACCGAACTGGAAAGGGTATCCGGCTATTTGACGCTCAATGACTTTTTTCAACTGCTGGCGTGGGGCGGCGTGCTCTTTTCCTGTCTTGTCTGGTTCCTGACGCCGCCCCAAACGCATCTCCCCGATCCTGACCTGATCATTCTCGAAAATCTTGGAGAAGAGCCATGAGACGCCTATCGTTTCTGCTTGCCTTTTCATTGGTCGGTTGCGTGCCTGCCGTCAGCCCAAGCGTCCCGGTTCTGGGCGGCGTGTCCGTCCCTGCCGCGCTCACAACGGCCAATGCCGCCGTGCGCCCCCGAGAAAATGTCGTGCTTCCGGACAAATGGTGGCAATCCTTCCACAACCCTGCGCTCGATCGACTGGTGGAGCAGGCGTTGGCGCATAACCCCGGATTGGATGAAGCCCGCAATCGTCTCCTCGAGGCCCAAGCCCAGGTATTCAAATCCAGGTCGTTGCTTTACCCACACGTCAATTCCGGGGGTGCCATCATCCATACACGCATCTCGCGTAACGGCCCCACCGAACCGTACAGCGGGGTCACGGCCAATCTCGCGACCCTGTTTCCCCTCATGGTCAACTACGACCTGGATTTATGGGGCCGGGATGACGCCTTGATCCAGGCTTCCGAGGCGTCGGAAGAAATCACCCGGGCCAGGTACAGGGAAAGTGCCCTGATGTTGAGTTCCGCCGTCATCAAGACCTATTTCGCCTTACACAGCGCCAAAGAACTGGTCGAACGACAAACCCGCATCGTCCAGTTGAACGAAGAAAGAATGAAACTTCTTGACACTTCCTTCCAGACGGGCATCGGACCAAAACCTCCCGTGCTGACCAGTCAGACCCAGTGGCATGAAGCCCGGAATGA
This sequence comes from Pseudomonadota bacterium, assembly GCA_021832305.1. Classification (GTDB taxonomy): domain Bacteria; phylum Pseudomonadota; class Gammaproteobacteria; order Burkholderiales; family Ferrovaceae; genus Ferrovum. The sequence continues at coordinate 20,942 of JAKBLB010000027.1, forward strand.
ACTCGAAAAGTTGCAACGTCAGCTTGCTTCCCTGAATTATGCATTGTATGAATTGATCGGCAAAAGCCCGGAAGACACCCTGACTCCAACCGACCCCTCGCTACCCGACCAGTTTCCTCTTCCTGCCCGGGTGGATTTGAACCTCGTTTCCCAGCGCCCCGATGTTCAGGCTGCCCTATGGAATATCAAACGTAACGAACATCTGGAAAAAGCGGCACGGGCTGCCTTTTACCCCAATATCAATCTGGTCGGTCTGATGGGGTTCAATAGCATCGGTATTTCCGATCTGGTGACCCCGGCCGGAGGAACCTATGCCTACGGCCCGGCCTTCGACCTGCCCATATTCGAGGGGGGAGCACTGGAAGGACAATTGCACGCGACGGAAGCGGCCCGAAACAGCGCCATCGATGCCTACAATCATGCCCTGCTCGTGGCCGTGCGCGAAATTGCCGATGGCCTCTCAACCATGAAGCATCGCCGTGAACGTCTTGAAGAGATTTCTGCTGCCGTTACCGCCAAGACCGCAGAAACAGAGATCGATCAGAAAAAATTTGGCACGGGAATTTCAGGGAAATTACCCTATCTTGAGGCTTTGATCCGTTTAGAGAGTGAACAAATGCAAAAAACCGAAGAGAGTCTGGATTGGCTGAACAGTATCACAGATACCGCCACGGCCCTTGGGGGAGGTTTTGGCGGGTGGGCATCATGAAAACCGGCCCCGTCAAACACGCCCGAATCCGCCATCACCGACTGCGCGGCGTAGGGATACTCAGCGGCATCACCCTGCTTTCCCTGTTGTCTTACTGGTACCTGTTTTTGCGCCCCGTGGTGGAAAGCGAGGATGCCTACGTCACGGGCAACATCATTCCGGTACAGGCCCTGACTCCCGGCATCGTATCCGATGTCCTGGTGGAGGATACCCTGCCGGTTCAACGGGGACAGTTGCTGGTCAAGGAAGAACACAATCTGTCTCAACTTCGTTTGCTGAAGGCCGAGTCGGCCTTGGCACAAGCCGTTCGTTCCACCAGCGGTTTGTTTCATCAGGTCGAAATGGAGCACGCCGAAATCGCCGCCTTGCAAGCCAAACAGGAACGCTTGACCCATGACCTTGCCCGCTACCGCAGCGCCGAACCCTCGGGGGCCGTTTCCGCTCAACTGGTGTCAGACACCCAGAATGAACTGGACGAATTGAACAGGACCCTCGACAAGGCCGCGGCTCGATTACTCAAAGCCCAGGCGCTGGTGACGGGCACCTCGCTGCAGAACAACCCTTTCGTGGCCAAAGCCAAGGCCGAGTTCATGGAGGCCCATATCGAAAACCAACGGGCCAATATTTATTCCCCGGTGGACGGTTACATCAGCAATCGACAGGTTCAGGCCGGTGAGCAGATCAAAACCGGACAGAGACTCATGGCCATCGTTCCGCTCGACGACCTGTGGATCACCGCCAATATCAAGGAAACCAGACTCGCCGGCGTGAGAACCGGAGAAACAGTCGAGATCATCTCCCATACCTACGGCGAGGATCACGCCTATCACGGAAAAGTTCTTGGCCTGGACCCGTCGGGGGGCAGCACTTTCAGTCTCTTCCCTCCCAATAACGCAACGGGCAACTATATCCACATCGTCGAACGAATTCCCGTCCGGATCAGTCTGTCAAAGTCCGAATTGATCCATCATCCGCTGCGTCCCGGCATGTCCGTCAAGGTCAAAATCGACACGAGTCACCCGGGTGAATTTCAAACACTGGACAGTGCAGTCGTCCTCACGGATCCCAGTTATACCACTACCCTTTATGGGAAAGAGGTGGAAATTGCCCAGGAAGCCGCCGATAAAATCATCCGGGGGAACCTGTAACCCACCCTTTCAGGATCGGGTCAGCCCGGCGTAGAGCAGAGGCAGTTTCTCCGGAAGGCGGGCCACATGGTCCACCACCAGGTAGTTGCGCGCCCCGAAAATCGTCGAAACATACTGGTCGGCACTGGGATCCAGAGTCAGGCAATAGACCTGTACACCTTCCCGAACCGCATCTTCCACCGCCTTGCGGGTAT
>JAKBLB010000028.1 GCA_021832305.1 Pseudomonadota bacterium
CACTGCGTTCTGATCTCTCTTCCCTTACCCACGATTCCCACCCGTAACCCCTCCAAAATTTGATCTGGGGGGGAGTATGCTGTGACCAGTGAGAATTGGAAATAACGCCGCTCAGTTACCGTTTACTGGAAAGCGTAATGGACAAGGACGTGCTGCTGGTGGAGCGCTTCGATCGCGTCCGTTCGGGACAGGGATGGGCGCGCAATGCCATGATCTCCGCCCTTACCATCCTCGGCCTAGATGAGATGATGGCGCGCTATGCGAGTTACGAAGATCTGGCCGACGTCATCCGGCAGCGTTTCACCGCGCCGCGCGCGACTCTGCACGAACTGTTCCGGCGCATCGTGTTCAACATACTATGCGGGAACACCGACGATCACGCGCGCAACCACGCCGCCTTTTTGGACGGAAGTTATCTCGCGCTCACACCAGCGTACGACCTTTGCCCACAGGGACGTACCGGGAACGAAGCCACCCAGGCCATGCTGATCATCGGCCAGAATAAATACAGCAAGTTGAGCGTGTGCGTCCAGGCGGCGCACAAGTTCCAACTGGAGGACGCGGCGGCGCAGACAATCATCGACCAGATGGAGCACGTCATCAAGGACAACTGGGTAGAGGTATGCGAAAGCGCGGGCCTGACTCAGCACGAACGCGAACTGATGCTAGGACGGCAATTCCTGAACCCGTTTATCTTCGAATAGCGTCACGACATGAACCGCCCCGTGTTTGGTGGAGGCTAAATTCCGGGAGAATAGAGCCATGAACCAAGCCAAAAGCAGTTTGCAAGGATAGCACGAAGCAACACCTCGCAAAAATCACCTGCCTGACCAAATGGTCGCATCGACAACTTGCTGCCACTGCGGAAAAATCATACTCCAGTGTAAAGGGCAACGTGGTGCTTACCTTGATCGTCACTTGTCGTTTGCACGAGATCGACCCCTATGACTACCGACGCTTGTCTGCGACAACACGAACCATGCCTGCAAGCCCAGGCTCGATGCGAACCGTAAACCCATTGGCTTGAAGTGTCGTGGATACCCACTCCGGCGAAAGCCTGAGTTTTCGATAGGAACTGACTCGTAGTTGCCAGATAGAACCATTCCGCTCATGAAGCACATCGTGGACGGTAACATAGTCGGGAGAGTACTCAAGAAAGCAAGTGAGGATGCGATCATTGTCACTCCTGACGGGGATAAAGTGACTATCCCCAACGAGGGGCGATGCGTAGTCTCGAAAGGTGATAACGAACATGCCGCCTATGCTCAACGATTCTGCGACAAGAGAAAATAATTGTTCGACGGACTGATGCTCTGACAGATGAGTCAACGTATCGCCCATACATAGGATGAGTTGTACCTTGGCGTTCAAATGTTTTTGAAAGTTCAGCAGATCATCCTCCACCGTCTGAATAGACAGCGACGCGATGTGGTCTTGTAGTACTTCAAGTAGTTTCGAGGAACTGTCGATAGCGACGACCGAATAGCCGCGACGAGCCAGCGGAATGGAGTGCATACCGAAGCCGGCTCCTAGATCAACAGCAGTAAGTCCGTTCGACGGATTCGGGCAGACGGCGTTGATCTCACTCTCGCCGCGAGAAGTGGCGGCATCGAAGCCGCCTACCATCCATACATAGACAGAAGCAAGATGATTTTCGTAGTGTTCTGCAACGGTAGTCATAAATGTCGATTCCGAGCGTCTCGGTACCGGGAGGCGCCCATGAGACAATTTACCATTGCCACGAGCCTGAGTAAACCTGGTTGCGCGGACATTTCTATTTGGGGTTGACACCTGGTTGCGCGGATATCCTTCATTCACAGACACAACGGTCCTCCGTGGGTAAGAAGAGGAGTTAGGCCATTCTGACTTCGTTGGGTAAATCGGGATGACGCTCAAGCACTCTGAGCAGTTTTACCAAAGCCAAAGGTGGTTTTGTTTTGCCGTTCTCATAGCGTGAAAAGGCATTGACCCCTCCTCCGAAGATCTCTGCAGTCTGGCGTTGATCCAGATCGAGTTTCTTGCGGACTTTGGCAATGTAAGCCGAATCAACAATGGCTGCATTGATCTGCTTCGAGAAAGCGCGCATTTCACGCATGACCCGATCACTTTCCACCCCATCCAGAATGGACTCGGCACAAGCAGGGCAAAAATCACCTGATACCGCCAAAATCAGCGTGGTTTCGCCCTTGTAGGTATAGGGCAAGTCGCTGATATCATGGATCAGTTCAGCCTCGCCGCAAACAGGACATTTCATTCATAACTCCTTGAAAGACACAATCAACACATCCTCAATGATCGTCAACTTGAGATACACATCGCCCGCCGATGTCGTGGAGTGATATACATCCTGCCAAACCTTGTGATCGGCGTGTGTGGTCATGCTCTTGTAAAAATCGGCCGGGGTGAGCGACATAATCACAGCCGGCATGTCGAAATAATCAGGAATTCTGGCCTTTCCCTGAAAAGACTGACTTATTCATTAGACCTTCTGAGAACCATTCAGGAACACGAGAGAGTTGGCGCAGTTTGAGCGTAGCATCTTCGCACATTATATTCTTGTCGACTTTTCGGTCAATGGAGCGGTGGCATATCTCAAGCCACGGGCTGCATTTATTGCCGAAAATCGTACGTGGTATGCAGATTTGTGGGTGATGGAGGCCGTATAATGGCACGGTGTGTGGTCACGGAGTTCAGAATGAACACATCTTTCACGATCTATAGGGCAACAGCCGACGATGCGCGGGAGGTCTCCATCATGGTTGGCGAGTTGCTGACCGAGATCATGAATGCCATTGGCGTTCAGGCATTCAATTTTGACCTCGATGAAACGACAGCCCGACTCAATGACTTCATCAGTCAGGAGAAATACTTTGTCTTTATCGCTCGGAACGCGAGCGGGGATCCGATAGGGTTTATCGCGCTTTATGAAAGTTATGCCCTGTACGCCGAAGGCGCCTTCGGCACCATACCGGAACTTTATGTTCGCCCTTCCTACCGCGCCAACAGATTGGGCCTTGATCTGGTATTTCAGGCAAAGTCCTTCGGCGTATCGCGCGGATGGACACGTTTGGAGGTGACAACCCCACCACTTCCCCAGTTTGACGGAACCTTGGCATTCTATGAACGTGAAGGATTTTCGATAACAGGCGGTCGGAAACTGAAAGTTACCCTATGAGAAATTGTTTTTATTTCAAGGTCGCTGGATTATGAAGCCGGTCGTTCAGGAAGAAATATCGGGCTGCGGAATAGCAGGCGTGGCCGCACTTGCCGGGCTCTCTTACCAGGAGGCAAAAACGGTTGCCAATAGCCTTGGTATCTTTGCTGCCGACCGTGGTTTGTGGTCAGATACGCATTATGTGCGGATTCTTCTCAAACATTTTGGCTTTTCAGCCGGTAAAGGGGAATCACCATTTTCATCGTGGAACGAACTCCCCGATCTGGCGCTCCTTTCCATCAAGTGGCATCTTGAAAATGGTCAGCCATTTTGGCACTGGGTCGTTTTTTCTCGCGATCAAAATGGCCCCGTGGTTCTCGATCCCAAAAAATCGCTCAAAACAAACAGGCGTACCGATTTTTGGAGAATCAAACCAAAATGGTTTATTCCTGTGAGCCATAAACAGTAACTGAGCACGTCATTACTGCACCTACTACAGGAGATGAACCATGGCCATTGCAGACGAACGCCAAGCCACCATCGACCAGATGGTACAACGGGGTAAGGGCATTCTCGCCGCCGATGAGAGCCAGCCCACCATCGCCAAACGTTTTTCGTCGATCAATGTTGAATCTACCGAGGAGAACCGCCGCGCTTACCGCACCCTGTTGTTTACCGCCCCCGGCATCGAAGACTACATCAGTGCTGTAATCACTTTCGAGGAGACACTCGACCAGATCAACGAGGATAACGTCCCTTTGCCCGAAGTGCTCGCGCGGCGCGTCATCGTCCCGGGCATCAAGGTGGACAAGGGCACTGGACCGCTGGCGCTGGCGCCCGGCGATCTCATTACCTTTGGTCTGGACGGGTTGGCGGAGCGATTGCGGCACTACAAAGACCAGGGCGCGCGTTTCGCCAAGTGGCGTGAGGTCTACTCGATCAGTGCACACAACCCGACAACGCTGGGCATCTCCGCCAATGCCGAGATGCTGGCGCGCTATGCAGCGGTATGCCAGGAACAGGGCATTGTGCCCATTGTCGAGCCGGAAGTGTTGATCGACGGTGATCATGGTCTGGCCCGTTGCGCCGAAGTAACAGAAGCAGTGCAGAAGGAAATTTTTCATGTCTTGCACCGCCATCACGTCGTGCTGGAGCACATGATCCTCAAACCCAACATGGTACTGCCGGGCAAGGATCATCCGGTCGGGGCCAGCCCCGAAGAAGTCGCTGCAGCGACCCTGCGGGTATTCCGGCGCACCGTACCAGCGGCGGTACCCAGCATCAACTTTCTTTCCGGTGGCCTGAGCCCCGAACAGGCGACAGCCAACCTCAATGCAATGAATGCCGGGTATCCCGACGTTCCCTGGCTACTCTCCTTTTCTTATGGTCGCGCCCTGCAACAACCGGTATTACAAGCCTGGCAGGGCAAGGCTGAGAACATCGTTACTGCACAGCAGGCCTTGCTGAAGCGGGCACGGTTAAACGGTGCCGCACAGCGGGGTGAATATCTGGCCTCGATGGAGGTATCGGACTGAACATCATTGGCTAAAATGTTTCGCAACAAGACCGGCTGTCCTCAAAATCGGCAGTGTACTGATCGGGACCAGGTTATACCTGGGTTCCTCGAGGAATCCGCGGGCAACCAAATTCCAATACCGGACCTCGAATTCCTCGAGGGAATTTTACTGGATCGATTCTCATGGTCTTGGTGACCTTGGTTTGTTGCCGGGCTCTTCTGCAACCCAATCGTTCTTCTCGACGTATTTCGCAACCGACGCGAAAACTTAGAACAGATATGCGTGCCATGCCACTGATATATATAGTTGCGATGGTTTTGCGACTCGTTTAGAATGGATTCGATTAGGGATTGAACCGCGTGATTTCAATATCGAAAATAAGGGAACAGAGGCGACAATTTGTCATTGACACATTGTCTGCTGATGTGTCGCGCCTCAAAGAATCGGGGCGTCTGGAATTCGCTTTGCTGATCGGCTCGTATCACACAGGAACATTTGATGGTATGTCAGATGTCGATATTGTTTGCGTAGTACGAGGCAGAAAAGAATCTTCTTTGTGTTCGCGTGATTTCTCCATCTCCGAACAAAAGGACATCGATATCATCCTGATCGATCAATCGGATTGGGCGGCTTCGGCTTCATGGGTCAAGGAAGGAGTCGCGCTTTGAACCAACCGGCGATATGGGCTTCCCAGGCGATTTACAAATTTGAGGTTGCCGTGACTTTGTTCGAGGGACAATTATGGCAGGATTCCTGTCTTGCATCCCAGCAGGCTGCGGAATTGATCGGTAAAGCCATCCTTTTCCATTGCGATATCGATTTCAGGAAAACCCATGACATCGGGCTGATTTTCAGGAGAGCAGAGGAAGCCGAGGTTCTGGTGATGAGCGACAAACTCAATGGAGCGGCCAACCAGATGACCCGCGATTATCTGGAAGGTCGATATCCGAGACCGGATTCAGAAAGGCCGCCGCATTCCCTGTTTGACAAACGTGACGCCATCAAGCGAATCAGTTGGGCGCAAGACTTCCCGGATATGGCCGCTCACATCATGCCCGATGTTCTCACCGAAGATAACATTAACTATATCCATTCGCTGACTGGCACCATCACCCATTTCCCCCCCAGGGGGTAATTTATTGGCACGCCATAGCGTTGATACCGCCTTTGGGAAGTGGGCTGTTTTTCTTTTTTCTGAAAAAACATTTGCAATTCAATCAGATAAAAACATGCATGGCGGAGAGGGTGGGATTCGAACCCACGGTAGGCATATACCTACGCCTGATTTCGAGTCAGGTACATTCGACCACTCTGCCACCTCTCCAGACCGCGATTATAAGATAAAAACCTCCGGCAGGTGACAGAACCTTTCAGCGCGGCAGTTTATCCAGCAAGGATTCCATGAAAGCGCGCAGCAACTTTCCCGCCAGGACCCCATCTCCCCTTTCGAGGGCCGCCAGAATGGGATCATGAAGGGCTGCACAGGAGGCCAATTCGTCGGCCAGATGCTGAGCCACAAAAGGCAAACGTGCACGCGTCTGGACATTTTCCCAGATTTCCAGAAACAAATGATTGCCGGACTGCACCACAATGCTTCGATGAAAATCGAGCGCATGGCGGCTGTAACGGGTCACATCACGATCTTGAGCCGCCTCGTGCAAGGAGGCCAGAGTGGCGCGCAGGGAATTCAATACGGCAACTGGGCAGGGAACGGCCAATTCTGCCGAACGCTGTTCCAGAACAGCCCGCAGAACATAGGCTTCGGCCATTTCCACTGGATTGGGTGAGCGTACGCGGGTCCCCTTGTAGCGCTGGGACTCCACTGCACCGAGCACTTCCAATTCGCGCAGAGCTTCACGAACGGGGCTCTGGCTGACCTGAAATTCCGCCGCCAGATCCAGTTCCACAAAACGATGTCCTGGCGCATAGGTTCCTTCCAGAATACGTTCCAGCAAGCGATCACGAATCTGGTCGCTCATGCAACGGCGTAGCAAGGGTTGAGACATCAGGAATGCGCTCCCACTGAAGCAGGAGACTTTGCCGAATCAGGGGAATCCGACCACCCGCCGCCCAGTGCCTTGACCAGAACAATACTGCTCGCCAAAGCCCGCAAACGCAATTGAGTCGCTCCAGTCAAGGTTAGGGCCGCAGCCCGCTCAGCCTGCAGTACCTCGAAGCGGTTGGTCAGCCCTCCCTCAAAACGCAGACGAGCCTGTTCCAAGGCCTGCTGCGCTGCTGCGCTGGCTCCACGCGCGGCATCTGCTTCCGCTTCCAATTCGCGCAGGGCCGCCAGTTGATCTTCCACTTCACGCCACGCCCCCAGCACGGTATTTCTATAATTGGCTACGCTCTCCTCCCACTGGGCTCGTGCCAAGTCATTGGCCGCCGCGATCTGCCCCACATTGAATAGGGGCAACGACAAAGTGGGACCGAATGACCATAAACGATTGGGTGCCACCAGCAATGGGCCGTACCCCGTATTGCCATAACCCGTATACCCCGTCAAATTAAAGACGGGAAACCATGCAGCCTTGGCCACCCCGATATTGGCATTGGCGGCCTTCACTTTCTCTTCGGCACTGACCACATCGGGACGTCGTTCCAATAAGACCGAAGGCATCCCCGGTACGGGATGCAAGGGATGAGGTAATTCATCCCTCACCGGGGCAATATGAAATCCCTCGGGATTGCTTCCCACCAGAAGTGCAAGGGCATGTTCCATCTGCTGGCGCTGCAAACGCAGTTCGTTGAGTTGCTGGCGTGCCATCTGCCAATTCAGATCGGCCTGCGCCTGGTCCGGGACCGCCGCCTCGGCACCCGCCACCAGAACGGCAGTCAGCGTACGGTTATCTGCCCAACTACGCACCAACCGTTCCGTCTCAAACAACTCCGTATCGAGCGCGCGCAACGATTCATAATCCAGCGCAATTTCGGCTTCCGTAGACAAGGCCAAGGTAGCCAGATCATCAGCACTGGCGCGGGCCTGAGCATCGGCGGCATGGGCTGCATTGCGCAAGGCCCCCCATAGATCCAGCTCGTAATTCAGATCCAGTTGCACCTGATTGGTCTGGAATGCAGGATAGTTTTGTACCGGAAAGATCATGGTGTGCTCGGAAATCTTCGTCAATTGATGCGTGGCCGAAGCTCCCGTCGTGGGCCATAGATTGGCCCATTGCTCCCGAGCCAATGAGCGCCCCTGGTCCAGACGTGCCAGCGCCGCCAATAAATTCTGGTTGGCCACCAACCCCGAACGCTCCAGATCGTCCAACACCGGATCATGAAAGGCTTTCCACCAGGTTTGGGAGACCTTGGTGGCTTTGAAAGGCACCCAGTGCCCATCCTCTTCCGTCATTTTTTCATGGTACTGGGATGCGGTGGGCAAATCAGGACGGGTGTAAGAAGGTGCAAAGGAGCAGCCCGATACCCCCACCAGGACCAACCCGAGCATCAGAACCTTTTTCATGGCGCTTTCCTGGGTGCACTGACCTCATGGGCCACGACCATCACCCCCTCCGACAAGGAGTCAGGTGGGCTCACCACTACTCGATCCGACGGACTGATCCCTGCCAGAATCTCGATGCGTTCGCCCAAATCCCGTCCCACGATCACGGGCTTCAGGGACACCACCTGATGTTCATTTACTACGGCCACAGAAGTCCCGCTGGCGCGAAACACCAGGGTATTGGCAGGCAAGGTGACCGACTGCTGCGCAGCACGGCGAGGGAAATGTGCCTCTATATAACTGCCCGGCAACAACGTTCCGCCCTCCAGGTTCAATTCCACCAACTCCGTATGATTGGTGGGATCGATGGCTTGGGCATGGCGAACCAATTGAGTGTTCCAGGTTCTCCCCGGAAAAGCACGCGCTTCGATACTGACCGCTCCGCCCGCCGGAAGAGAAGACACCTCGTCTTCCGGTACCGAAATATAGGCCCGCAGGCGCCTGGTATCTGCCAGATGAAACAGTTCTGTCGCCTTGCCATTGGCCGACCCGCTATCGATCATGGTTCCCACATCCACGTTGCGCGCGGTAATGATCCCGTCCACTGGAGCGACGATCTTTCGAAATCGGTCCAGCGCATGCAGTCGTTCCAGATTGGCCCGTGCCGCATCCAGCGCCGTCTTCCTGGCTTCCGCATCCAGACGTTTGTTGTCTGCATCCTGAGGCGATACGGTCTTGGTTGGAAGGAGAGCCGCATACCGTTGCGCCGTCACCCGTGCCAGTTCCTCATTGGCCTCTGCCGTCCGCATCTCGGCTTCCGCCTGTGCTTCCTGCGCATCGATATCCGGGGTACTGATCTCGGCGATTTCTTGCCCGGCCTTGACCTTCTGTCCGATGTCCGCCGTCCAGTGTTTGAGGTACCCTGAAGTATGGGCATAAATCGGGGTTTCGGTCCAGGCCTGCAATTGGCCGGGAAGAACCAGATCGGGCACATGATTTTCCGGCAGGGCATGAGTCACCTCCACCTGCCATTGAGCATCTGCCATCGAATTCTGGGCCAGGGCATTTTGAGCATGCAAGCGGCTCATGATCCCCCAAGCCGCAACCCCTGCTGCCCCCAGAAAAACCAACCCACCAAAGAAACGAGAGGAAATCATGACATGGTCCTTGAGGAAATCGAGCGTCCGGAACGAATCAAACTAAACAATACGGGCACGAGGAACAAGGTCGCCACAGTGGCAAATAGCAATCCTCCGATGACGGCACGCCCCAGAGGCGCATTCTGCTCTCCGCCCTCCCCCAGCCCCAGAGCCATGGGCAGCATCCCGATGACCATGGCCAGAGCCGTCATCAGCACCGGACGCAGGCGGGTACTGCCTGCCTCGAGCGCCGCCTCGAGCGCCGACAATCCCTCTGCCACCCGCTCGCGGGCAAAACTGATCACCAGGATACTGTTGGCCGCTCCAACCCCCATACACATCACGGCTCCCGTCAGAGCGGGAACCGACAAGGTCGTGTGGGTAAGAAACAGCATCCACACGATCCCGGCCAATGCCGCAGGCAAAGCGCCAATGATGATGAGCGGGTCGATCCACGACTGAAAGTTCACCACGATGAGCAAATACACCAGCACGATAGCGCTCAAAAGACCCCATTCCAGACTGGTAAAGGAGTCACGCATGGTCTGTACCTGTCCGCGCACGATCACCTGCGTCCCTTTGGGCAGATACTGTTGATTTGCATGAATGATTTCCTGAATGCGTTTCGCCACCGTACCCAGATCGGTGCCCTGAACCGCCCCAAAAATATCGATGGCTGGTTTCACATTGTAATGGCTGATCACGGCGGGCCCCACACCGTGACGAAAAGTGGCCAGGTTAGCCAGGATTTGAGGGGGCACCATGGGCGAGGCCACGGCAATGGGCAATTGACCCAGATCTCCCACCGACTGCAGACGGTATTGCGGCATCTGTGCCGACACGTTGTACTGCACACCATTTTTTGGGTTGGTCCAGAAACTGGGGGCCGTCTGAAAACTTCCCGACAAGGAAGTCATGAGGTTAGTGGCGACGTCCTGCTCCGTATATCCCAGGGTCTGGGCAAGATCACGATTCACCTCAACCTCCACCTGGGGGTAGTCGAAGGGCTGCTGGATGCGCAGGTCCACGGCCCCCGGCACCCCCTTCAGTTGGGCCAGCAAGCGATTGGCAAAGACCCGGTTCTCCGCGAGGCGAATCCCCGAGATTTGCACATCCAGTGGGGCAGGCAAGCCAAAATTCAGGATCTGGCTGACGATGTCTGCGGGCAGGAATGCAAAGGAAATGGTCGGAAAATCCTTGTGCAATACCTTTCTCAAGTTACTCACCACTTCCGGGGTGGGCGCATGCCCCTTGCCCAACGTGATGAAAATGTCCGCATCGCCCGGCCCGATGGGTGCGGACGTACTGTAGGACAAGTTGATCCCGCTATAAGGCAGCCCCACCACATCTACCTGAGTATCCAACTGTCTGCCCACATGACGACGGATATCCTGCTCCACCTGATCACACAAAGCCGTCGTGTCCTCGATACGCGTGCCACTGGGGGCACGCAGGTGTAACTTGATCTGCCCTGCATCCACCTCCGGAAAAAAATTCTCTCCAATCCACGGATACAACAGGAACGACAACCCCACCACTCCATAGAAGGTCACCATGAAGCGGCGCGGACGGGCGCGCAGTATCCCTTCCAGACGGACATGATAAGCCGCCCGCAACCGGTCGAACCCCGCCTCGAAACGCTGCTGGATGACAGCGCCCAAATGGCGTGCAGGCACCCCATGTTCCTGATGCAACCAATAGTTAGCCAAGGTTGGCACCAGGGTCCGGGACAATATCCAGGAGGCCAACATGGCGAATACCACCGCTTCGGCCAAAGGCACGAAAAGGTAATGGGCTACTCCCGTGAGCAGGAACATGGGAATAAAAACGATACAGATGGCCAAGGTGGACACCAGGGAGGGCATGGCGATCTGACGCGCACCATCCAGAATGGCCGTTTCCGTATCCTTACCCTGCTCCAGGTGCCAGTTGATGTTTTCGATGGCCACGGTGGCGTCATCCACCAAAATCCCCACAGCCAGAGCCAAACCGCCCAAGGTCATGATATTGATGGTCTCGCCCAACCAGGACAGCACAATCAGGGACACCAGCACGGAAAGGGGAATGGAAACGGTGATGATCAGGGTACTGCGCCACGATCCCAAAAAAAGCAGGATCATGAGCCCCGTCAAAGCCGCTGCGATCAGCCCTTCACGCACCACCCCATCGATCGCTGCCGTCACAAACAAGGACTGATCTCCCGTGGTATGAATGTGCATGCCCGGCGGCATATCCGCCTGCACCTGGGGCATCAGACCCTTGATGCTGTCGATGATCGTCAGGGTGGATGCCGACCCGGTCTTGAGCACACTCATCAGCACGGCTCGATGCCCGTCCACCCGCACCACATTGGTCTGCGGAAGCGCCCCGTCATAGACATGGGCCACGTCCCGGATATGGATCAGCGCACCGGAAGGTGTACGCAAAGGAATGCCGTTCAACTGATCGATATTGGGGAAACTGGCGTTCAATTTCACCACGTATTCCCAATGGGCAATTTTTTCTGTTCCAGCCGGGACGATCAGGTTCTGGGTAGACAAGGCGCGCGTCACGTCATTGGCCGACAAACCATAGGTCCTCAACGCCGCTGGTTCCAGATCCACCTGCACCTGGCGCATCTGCCCGCCATAGGGATAGGGGAGAGAGGCGCCGGCCACGGTCGCCAACTGGGTACGAATGAAGTTGTTCCCGAAATCGAACAACTGGCCTTCCGTCAGGCGCGAACTGTCCAGGGCCAACTGGATGACCGGTACACTGGAAGCGTTGTAGGCCAGGATGAAGGGAGGGGTCATGCCCGGAGGCATTTGGCGCAAAAGGGTCTGAGAAATGGAAGTGATTTGCGCGACAGCCAGATCCTCGTTGACCCGGGGCTGAAAGAAATACTTCACCACCGCGATCCCGTTCAGCGACTGGGACTCGATATGCTCGATGTCATTGACCGTGGTGGTGGCTACCCGCTCGGTAAACGACGTGATGTGGTCGGCCATGTCCTGGGGGGGCATGCCCGAATAATTCCACACTACCGATACCACCGGAATATTGATATTGGGCAGGATGTCCGTTGGCGTGCGACGAATGCTGAATACCCCCAGCAGCACGATCAGCAACGCCATCACCAGAAAGGTATGAGGGCGCTGCAAGGCGAGACGAACGATCCACATGGCAGGAAGACCCGAAACCGAAAAACCTGATTATAGATTATCGATAATCAATCGTCAAAACAATCAAACCGGATCTCTTGTGAACCAGACCATGGCTGACACTCCATACATCAGGCAAAAACCCAAGGCTCCTGCCTGGCCCGGCGTTCTTCATAGGCCCGTATCTCATCAGCATGTTGCAAGGTCAACCCGATTTCATCCAACCCGCGCAGCAGGCACTCTTTGCGAAACCCGTCCACAGTGAATTCAAAAACCTTTCCGGTCGGAGTCGTCAGGGTCTGTGCAGACAAATCCACCTTCAATCGATAGCCTTCGGTCGCCCCCACTTCCTTGAACAAGGAATCAACTATTTCTTCTTTTTGAACAATAGGAAGCAAACCATTTTTAAAGCAATTATTAAAGAAAATATCGGCAAAACCGGGGGCGATGATCACCCGAAACCCATAGTCATCCAGCGCCCAGGGGGCATGTTCGCGGCTCGAACCACACCCAAAGTTCTCCCGGGCCAGAAGGATTTGCCCCCCTTGATAGCGGGGTTGGTTGAGGACGAATTCAGGGTTCAGGGGACGCAAATGATTGTCCTGACCGGGCTGACCTTCGTCCAGGTAACGCCAGGCATCAAATAGATTGGGGCCAAAACCGGCTCGATGGATGGATTTGAGAAATTGCTTGGGAATGATGGCATCGGTATCCACATTGGCCCGGTCGAGGGGCACCACGAGACCGTTCAGGGGGACGAAGGCACGCATCAAAAGTTCTCCCGAATATCGACAAAATGTCCCGCAATGGCTGCAGCAGCGGCCATCTGTGGGCTGACCAGATGGGTACGCCCACCCGTTCCCTGACGCCCTTCAAAATTCCGGTTGGAGGTGGAGGCACAGCGCTCCCCCGGACTGAGTCGATCTTCATTCATACCCAGACACATCGAACAGCCAGGATGGCGCCATTCAAAACCTGCCGCGAGAAATATCCGATCCAATCCCTCGGCTTCTGCCTGCGCCTTGACCAGTCCGGAACCTGGAACCACCATGGCCAATTTGATGTTGGCCGCCACATGCCTGCCCTTCACGACTGCCGCCGCTGCGCGCAGATCCTCGATGCGGGAATTGGTACAGGAACCAATGAAGATCTTGTCCAGGGAAATCCGGATCATGGGCGTATTGGCGTTCAGCCCCATGTAACTCAAGGCCCGTTCCATGCTCTGACGACGTACCAGATCCGTTTCCAGACGGGGATCTGGCACCTGTCCCGTCACGCTCACCACCATTTCAGGCGAAGTTCCCCAGGTCACCAGGGGTTCAATCTGCCGAGCCGACAAAGTGACCTCCTTGTCGAACGCCGCTCCCTCATCGCTGTGCAGGGTGCGCCAATAGGAGACAGCCTGGTCCCACTGAGCATCGGATGGAGCATAGGGACGCCCCTCCAGGTAAGCAAAGGTAACCTCATCGGCACCGATCAAACCTGCGCGGGCCCCCGCTTCGATGGCCATATTGCACAGAGTCATACGCCCTTCCATGCTGAGCCCCCGGATGGCCTCCCCTGCAAACTCGATGGCGTATCCCGTACCTCCGGCAGTGCCGATTTGACCAATGATGTAGAGAGCCACATCCTTGGCCGTCACGCCTTCCGCCAGAGTCCCGTCCACAGTGACGCGCAGGGTTCTGGAGCGGCGCGCCACCAAAGTCTGGGTGGCCATGACATGTTCCACTTCGGAGGTGCCGATGCCAAAAGCCAGGGCGGCAAAAGCCCCATGCGTGCTGGTATGGGAATCCCCGCAAACCACTGTCATGCCCGGCAGGGTAGCCCCCTGCTCCGGCCCCATGACATGCACGATACCCTGACGCTGATCGCCCATGGGATACAGCGTTACTCCGAAGGACTGACAATTCCGGCTCAAGGTTTCCACCTGCAGACGCGAGACGGGATCATGAATCTCCGTCTGGGTGACCGTCGGCGTATTATGATCCGCAGTAGCCACGATACTCCGCCTCCGCCATAGGGGTCGTTCTCCCAGAGTCAAACCCTCGAAGGCCTGTGGGCTGGTCACCTCATGGACGAGATGGCGATCGATGTACAACAATGTCGTGCCATCGCTTTCTTCACGCACCACATGAGCTTGCCATAGCTTGTCATAAAGGGTTTGAGCCGTCATCACCAGGATCCTCCACTGAGCCTGCCATTATGTCACAACTGACAGAAGTCAGAAAACCCGAGACAATCAGATAACGACTGCACAACGATTATCCGGCCCCCCGATGACGGCCAACGAATTTCACGTTATATTTGAGCCATGAACCTACAGTTACCCTACTTGCTCCCACCCAACCCTTCCCTGGGTCTATGCGCGCCTTCCGGCTTCCTGACCGAGCCCGGGGCCTTGGAAATGGCCATCCTGTATTTCTCGGAACACGGTTGGACCGTGCGCGAAGGAACCCATATCCACAACCGACACGAATATTTTGCGGGGACCGATACCGAACGACTGGAAGACTTTCACGAACTGATCCATGATCCCAAGGTGGATGCCATCATGGCCGCGCGCGGAGGCTACGGTCTGACGCGCCTGCTGCCTCATCTGGATTATGATGCCATCGCTGCGGCCCGCAAACCCATCATCGGCTTCAGTGATGTCACGGCGCTTCATCTGGCGGTACTGGCGCAGACGGGACTGGTCACCTTTGCAGGCCCCATGGCCGCCCCCGATTTCGGACATCCCCATCGGAGCGCATTGCACCAGGACCATTTTTTACCCCTGCTGCAAAATGAAACCCACTCATCCCCCCTCATTCGTCTGCCTTTCACCGCTCATGAAGGAGCGGCCGGAATGCGCCTACGCCAGCAGATCGACAACGGACTGGAAGGAATCCTGTGGGGGGGCAACCTGTCCCTGGTAGCCCACCTGGTGGGGACACCTTATCTACCCCGGATAGAGGAAGGCATCCTGTTCCTGGAAGAAGTGAATGAAGAGCCTTACATCATCGAGCGTTACCTGATGCAGTTGTACCATGCAGGCGTATTCAATTCGGTGCGTGCCATCCTGTGGGGCCAGTTCAACCGGTGCGAACCCACCCATGCCTCGGCAGCACCTTACACCCTGGAACAGGTGGTGGATTACCTGCAACATCTGGTTCCCATTCCCCTGTTGCAGAACCTTCCCTTTGGTCATGTACGCGACAAACTCACCCTGCCGGTGGGAGGACGGGTGCGGATCACATTGCCGGATTCTGCCCACTACCAGTTGCACTTCTCTCAATATGGCGTAGCACGCACAGGTTGAAGGAAATCGACTGCCCAACTGAGGTGTTCGGAATCCCCACGAATCGGGAGATTCCGCAGACCTCACCGCAAAACTCCATGCTAAGATTCAACTTTTGTGCGAGGAACGGGTATGGCCGGTAATACATGGGGGCGAATGTTTTGTGTCACGACCTTTGGGGAAAGCCACGGCCCCGCACTGGGTGCCGTGATCGACGGGTGCCCACCCGGACTGCCCCTCAGCGCAGCCGACATCCAACCCGACCTGGACCGACGCAAACCCGGTACCTCCCGTCATGTCACCCAACGTCGCGAAACGGATCGGGTACAGATCCTGTCCGGTGTCTTCGAAGGGGTCACCACGGGTACGCCCATTGCCCTCGTGATTCACAACGAAGACCAGCGCAGTCGTGATTACGATAAAATCGCCCAACAGTTCCGGCCTGGCCACGCCGATTACACCTATCTGCAGAAATACGGGCTGCGTGATCATCGCGGCGGCGGCCGTTCCTCTGCCCGGGAAACGGCGGCACGTGTGGCCGCTGGCGCCGTTGCCCGGAAATGGCTGACCCAGCGCTACGGCGTCACCATTCGTGGATACCTGTCCCAACTGGGGCCCATTCCCATCACCGCCAAAGACTGGACCGCCATCGACCAAAATCCGTTTTTTTGTCCGGACCCGGATCTCGTCCCCCAACTGGAATCGTTCATGGATGATCTGCGCAAGTCAGGAGACTCCGTGGGGGCGCGCCTCAGCGTGGTGGTCAGCGGTTTGCCCCCAGGATGGGGCGAACCCGTCTTCGACCGTCTGGATGCGGACATTGCCCATGCACTCATGTCCATCAATGCCGTGAAAGGCGTGGAAATTGGTGACGGGTTTGCCGTGGTGACCCAGCGTGGCACGGAACACGGTGATGAAATGACCCGGGATGGGTTTCAAAGCAATCATGCCGGCGGGATTCTGGGCGGAATATCCACAGGACAGGATCTCATTGCCCACTTGGCCATCAAACCCACTTCGAGTATTCGCCTGCCTCGTCATTCCCTTGACAGCCGGGGACAAGCCGTAGAAGTTCAGACCACCGGACGCCATGATCCCTGTGTCGGCATTCGTGCCACACCCATCGTAGAAGCCATGATGGCCCTCGTGTTGATCGACCACGCGTTGCGCCAGCGCGCCCAGAACGGCGATGTCACGCCACCGTTGAAACCCTTTCCCCTCAGGGCTTGAGGGAAGCCCCCGACATTTCCGCCGGAGAAGAAGCCAAGGAAGCAAAGTCCATATCGCGGTTGACCAACAAGGAAAAAGGATAGCCTTTCTTGATGATGATCACCGGACCGATGGCGGCCTGTCCGGCAAAACCGATACTGGCAGTATTGACCAGAATCTGACCCGCCGCATCCGTGGTCAAGTTATTACCCATGCCCCCCAGCACGGTCACTCCTCCCGTAGGCTGGGCGATGATCTGGGCCAGTCCGGCCGTCATGAACTGTCCCCCTAGGCGTTTCCAGAATCGGTTATCCACCTCATCCTGCATGCCTGACTGCCCCTGAGCATCTGAAGCAACCATATCCTCCAGTTGAAAACTCACCCCGCTGGGCAGAATGAGGCGATGAAATGAGGCCATCAAACGCTCCTGCCCGGGCAAGATGCGTGCCGCAAACTGCCCGATCAGTCGACTGCCCTTGGGAATGGCCAGCAGGGTTCCGTCGATGGAATCGTATACATCCTCCGTAATCTGGGCCGTGATCAATCCGGGCAGGTCACTGTCGATCTGGGTGATCAAGACCGCCGGCATGATTGTGCCCTCCAGCACGAGGGCACGATTGGCCGGCTGAATCGGTTCGAGAGGGGTCGTGTTCTGGCGTGAACGCACCGTTGCCGGAGGAGTTTGAGGCGCTGTCCCCGGTATGGCCGGGGTCGGATTCCAGGGCGAAGCCACCATCCCCGGCAGGGAAGGTAAGGCTCCCACCCCATTGAGGCCCAACCCGAGGGAAGGGAGGTTGGGGGGGACTGATGCGCTCCCTGGAAGCAGGCCCATTCCCGAACCGGAATCTGCAGGTGGCGTGGAACTGCCCGGTGCAGGGGTTGAAAGTGGAACCGGTTGAGCCACTGGCCCCCCGATAGCCAAAATCGGACTGGCCGCAATCTGTGCCGCCTGCTGGGCACGGGCCAACTCCCTCTGATGCTGGCGTTCCTGCTCGGCCTGATGGGCTTTTTCTCCAACTTCATCCACCAGCGGCGGAGGCGGTCCAGGGTCGGCCATCTGTTCACGTACCAACTCATGCTGCAAGGCACTGACAGCCGGCGCCTGTCCCAGAACCACCGCCTGGGCATCGGATGAAGGCGAGGCTGCCCGTACCCGCCCGACCAAAACCTGAACCCCAAACCCCAGCACCACCGCCAGTCCCAATCCTGCGGCCACCCACCAGTGCAAATGGCGATGCACCTTGCCCGGTGGGACTCCCGTCCATTCCTGTGCTTCTTCCCAGGGACCAGGAAGTTCATCCGCGCCAGACGGAGACTCGATGTCCGAGCCTGGTTGGACAACTTTTTTCATGCCGGACCGTACCACACCCGTTGCTCCCTCTTCCTTCATGGCCGTTGCTCTGGCGCCTCTCCCTGCACGCCAGAAGACTTGCCGTAGTCGGAATTGATCACTTCAACCTCGGTTCCGCCCAACTTGAGCAAAAAATGTGGCATCAGGCGCTGCACCACGAAATAGGGGGAGTGAAGAAGGTAATTGACCAGTCTGGATCCCTCGGCATCGATCATGAAGACGGCAGGAAGCACCTGGGGGTGCCCCATGTCGATCCAGGTGAAACGTCCATCGTCAAATACTTCCAGGGGACGAAATTCCGCATCTCCCTTGATCGTGTAATGGGTATGCACGCGCCGGGGCGTCAGAGAAAAAGAATGAATCATTTTTCCCGATGAAGATGAATGAGATAGGGATTTTTCTTCATCCAGAATCCAACGTACCCGCATGACCCATGGGCCCTGGGGCGTGGTACTGCGCAGAACCAGGGAGTAGACACGCAAGTTGGTCACCAGGGTCCCTGCCGTGAAAAGATCAGGACGCAACGGCTTGAGAAAAAGATGACCGGGCAATTCCTCCACACGCCACTGCAAGGTATCTCCCAAAGCCAGTCCCGTGATTTTTTCATGGGGCGCCAACTGCAGGTCCGTGGGTACCCCAGGGACGGTGAGGATTTCTGTTGGAACTTCAGAATCATAGACTTGCACCTGCGTACGGGAGGGCGATACAGGCCCGGAAACCGCTACTTGAGTCCAAAGCGAAGCACAAAGATACCACCCTACCCTTGCCCAACCCGTCGCCCTCACGCCATACCATGGAAACATGTGCTTTTTTACCGTTGCGAAGAGATCAAGATTCCTAGGGAGCAGGTCATTCATTGTTCCAAATCCGTATTCACCAAAAAGTGCGTGATGAATAGCCCCGCAGGGTTTTTCAGGACTTCTTCCTCACGCTCGGGAGCCACCACGGCAAAGTGCAAGGTCAAAACGAATTTCTCGCGCCGTGCCATGGGGTTCCCGCCATTACGCCGTTCCGTCACGACACGCAACAGGGCCGCTTCGTCCTCGATGAGGGATACGCTGGACACGGCCACGGTACGCGTCAAAGTGGGGTCTTTGCGCAACTCGGCCATCGGCTGGTTGCGCTGCACCCAATCGGTGAATTCCACCGTTGCTTTGCCTCGCGTCAATTGGTAGGCCTCTGACAGATAGGTGGGCGTCAGGTGTGGGTCGAGTGTCAGTAACTGACGCACCCACTGTGCCAGAAAATAACGTTTCTCAGACTCCGCCGGGTGATATACCTGTACACGGGTATTGGAAACAGCGACAGCCCCATTTTCCGAGCGATCCAGCACGAAAGGCACCACTGTCTTCAAGGGAAGGAGAAGCGCCAGAGCGATTCCACTCAGGAACACCCCCAACCCCAGGATCAAACTGACCAGAAACCAACGGTTCCGCTCTACCAGCGCCGCCCCCTGTACTTCGAACCATGCCTGTACCACCCGAGGATTGACAATGGGGGGGGTGCCGTCAGGCGGATCCTCATGCTTCGGGCGGCGCCCCATCCATTTCCCTCTCATCCCTCTCCTCCTTCATGAAGAGGAACTATTGAACCATGCCGAGGGGCTCCTGCCTTACCAAATACCGCCGCGTCTTGACGTAATTTCCAGGAGTTGTGGTATCTTCTCCCCTCTTAAATAGACGGGAAAAGCCAACCGTCATAAAAACTTCATACTTTGGGAGTTCCACCATGGGTACCATTTTCCAATCGTTGGGTCGTACCGTCAGCGCGGGATTTATCCTGCTCGCTCTGATCCTGGTTTTTATGGGAGGGGGCAACATAGACCTGCTGCTCTCTCATAACTGGTGGACTTTTGCCTTCCGCTGGTTACACGTCACCGTAGCCATCATGTGGATTGGTCTGCTGTGGTATTTCAATTTCGTCCAGATTCCCTCCATGCCCAGGATCCCGGACGAGCAAAAATCCGCCATCTCCAAGGTCATCGCACCCGCCGCCCTTTTCTGGTTCCGCTGGGCAGCGCTGGCCACCGTTATCCTGGGCCTGGGATTGGCCTCCATGAACGGATATGTCATGCAGGCTCTGATGTTGCGCGAAGGAGTCGTACCTATCGGAGTGGGCATGTGGATGGGGTTCATCATGGCTTTCAATGTCTGGTTCATCATCTGGCCGAACCAGAAAAAGGCACTCGGACTCGTCCCTGTGGAAATCATTGAAAAACCCAAAGCGGCCCGGATCGCCATGCTGACTTCGCGCTTCAATACCATGCTCTCCATCCCCGTGATCTTCTGCATGGTGGCCCAACAGCACAGCGGCCTCTGATCACTGACTCAAACTCAGCATTCCCCCAGCACCGGACTGAAGTTGTTCGATGCGGGTGAGAAGACGACCCAGATCCAGGGCATGGTTTTTTTTCCAGGCCAGAATGCGTGCCCGCAACTCTACCAGAGACCAGGGGCCCTGCGGCCCCGCACAGGCCAAAACCACACCATTGCCGCTATCCAGCGTAGGAAAATGCAGGGTTCGCCCCGAGAAGATGGCGCCCCAGGCACTCAAAGCCGATCGATAACCGCGCTGACGGGTCAAGAGATTGGCGCATAGAAAACCCTGTGTGCTCAGGACTCGTCCACAATCCCGATAAAACCTTTCCCCTTGCAACCGTCCTGCGCGCGCACGTGCGTCAAAGCCATCCACCAGGATCAGGTCATAGGTTTCGCTGGCATGACCCATGAAGTCAGCGCCATCGCCCTCCACCAACGTGATTCGCTTCGAATCCTCCGGCATACGGAAAAACTGGCGTGCCGCCTGTACCACGCGCGGATCGATTTCCACCACCGTCAAGTGGGCATGCGGGCAATGGCGATACAAATACTTGAGCAGGGATGCAGCCCCCAAACCGATCAACAGGATTCGGGCGGGAGGCTCCTCGCACAGGATCAGTGGAAAAATCATGGCGCGGGTATATTCCAGTTCCAGGTTCCAGGGACGAGCCACCCGCATGGCCCCTTGCACCCACTCGGACCCGAAATGCAGTGTCCGCACCCCCTCACTCTCGCGAATGTCGATACTCGAGGCGACCTCCGGATGAACGGAGTGAATGGTTGATTGTTGGGTAGGAGAATTATTGAGCACGGGAATTCCTTGAATCACTGTACAACGTTTGAAATATTCGGAGACCTAGCAAACCCCGAGACAGCATGCTACAATCGCGGCTTGCTTCTTCAAGCAGTGGTGGCGGTAGCTCAGTTGGTAGAGTCCCGGATTGTGATTCCGGTTGTCGTGGGTTCGAGCCCCATCCGTCACCCCAATGAATCAATAAGTTACGCGATATTTTACAATTCATGTTGCGGAATAAAATTGTAATTGCGGAATATTTTACTTCAGAG
>JAKBLB010000049.1 GCA_021832305.1 Pseudomonadota bacterium
AAGGTGATATTCGAGTTATGGTACCCACTGGTAATCCTGTGATTGTTCAACAAGATAGCCGATTATCGCATCCCTCGTGCAATAAAAACTATTTATTCATTATAGTTGTATTTGATTCATCTATCATGTATGATGACAGTCATAGATGAATAAAACTCACCCACAATATTGGAATTACCACTTTAGTCCGTTGCGTGTCTTTATAAGATGAACAGAGCCAAAGTACATCACTTGTCCACTTCCCAGCAGGTTGCTCCGGCAAACCTGCTGCCTGAGAACGATGAGGCTTTGTTTTCTGAGATGTTGGACAAGTGGGCAACGCGGCGGACAGGATCACTCCGGCAAAAAGTAAAATCGGTCGCGGGTGACATCACGGTTGTCCGTGAAATGGCCGCATTCGTGGGCAGCGCCCCGTGGTACTGGTCAGAGGATGACTTTGACCGTTGGTGCGAGGTCATTGGTGTCCAGCGTAACCTGGCAGTGGCGACCCAGCGCAAGTACCAGTCTGCGATACGGAATTTCCTTGCTTACATTGTTGACAATGTGAAGTTCAAGAACGATGTTCGGCGGCAGTATGGGCTGGATCTCCGGCAAATATGCACGTCCGAAAACTGTATCCCGCATGTACATGAGCGCGAACTCTCTGTCGAGCGCGGTTCCTTCACTCATGACGAAATTACCCTGTTCTTTGATGCATACGACCGGGCCATACAGGAGGCCGCAAAGTTCCGGGCCAAGGATTTGCGCCCCTTGCAGCGGGACAAGGCGCTGTTCTTTCTTCTCTATGCCTGTGGGTTGCGAATATCAGAGGCACTGGGTCTGGATATCACTTCGTTTTCACCCAACCCGGAGTTTCTGGAGTTCGGTCATTACGGGTTTGTATCTGTGTGGGGCAAGGGTTCACGGGGTAGCGGCAAGAAATTCCGGTCGGTTCCTGTTACCCATCATCTTCTCCCCCCCTTGCTCGACTGGTACATCAAATCGGTGCGTCCAAAATTCCTCCTGGGAGCCGATGCCAATGAACAGGCCCTATTCCTGTCAGAACGGGGCAAGCGGCTGGGAGTGAGTTCCCTTGAGGCCAGATTCAAGCATGGTTTGGAACTTGCCGGGCTTTTTGGAAAGAATTTGACGCCCCACAGCATGAGACATTCGTCCGTCACACACGAATCCCTTCGGTTCAGCCTTGAAGCAGTTCGGCGGAAGCATGGTCATGTCTATTCGGCCACAACCCAGGGGTATATGCACATCAATGATGGGATGGTCAGTGAGGAAATCAACAGGGTCATCGCAAGCCAGATTGACCGCATCAAATCGAAGTGAAGGGGGGAGACTATGGAACAAAAACTCAAGAAACGATTGACCTGGCGGCTGCGGGTCATGCTGGCCGAACGCAACATCACCACGGCCACCGAACTGAAGCGCCGCCTGGAGTCCTACGGGTATGAGATCACCAGTTCGCAACTGACCCGGATCATCCGGGAAAGGCCGGAGCGGATCAGCACCGATCTGCTGGATCACTTGCTGGCTGTCTTGCGGTGCGAAGTCACCGACCTGTTGCGGCTTGATCCGGTTGAGCAAGAAGAGGATGGGGAAGAAGACAACAAGACTGTGGCTGAAAAGCCGGAACAACCCAAGAAGAAACGGATTCGCCGGGTACCGGATATTGGGGACGAGGATGGTGACGGCCTCACCGGACCCAAAATATCCCCGTTCCCGATTCCTCCGCGCAAGTAGGCTTGCCGAATGGGGATGGTAAAAAAAACGGCAGACGCAAAGTATGAGCCTTGTGGTGCTTGCGGGGGGCGTACCAAATACCGGGATACTTCCGGCAAGGCACTCTGTCGTACCTGCGCCATCAAGGACCGGAAGTGTCTCCGTTGCCAGAAACCATTACCCAGGGCGAGTTTTACCGTAGAAAATGGCGCTCTTTGCTGGCCCTGTTCCCTCCATTACCGCGAGCCGAAGGGCTGTCCCGTTTGCGGACAACTGAGCCTTCGCCTGGCACGCGACAAAAAACGCGGGATCGACGAGCCCGTTTGTGACCGATGCAGAAGCAAGGGAATGGTCAACTGCAAGGTTTGTGGGAAACACAGAAGACCGGCGGGAACCCTGTCAGATGGCCGTGTGGTGTGTCAGCGTTGTCTGGAACGCGGTGATACCCCGTTTGTGTGCGGGACCTGTGGAAAAGAAGGAAAGCCCCACAGCAAGACTGTCTGTACGGTCTGTTACTTCAAAAATCTGGCTCACAAGCGTTTCAGGAGCGCATTGACGATGCTGACCCACCTCTGGGTGAAAGATGCTTTCAGGGGATTTTACGAGGAACTGATCGAACACCAGTCACCCAACAAGGTTGCCAGTGCGAGCCTGGATCGGTACTTTATTTTCTTTGCCAAACTGGATGCCATGTTCCCCGATCCGTCAAAAATTACGGCCACGGGGATCATGGAGGCGTTTGGAGTCGAGGGGCTGCGGGTGCAGTCCATTCCCTATGGATATTTGGTGAAGGCAGGGATCATCCATGAAATCCAGCAGGCGGAACTGGAAAACGCAGGCCAGCAACAGAGGCAAGCCTACATGATGGAAATGGTTCACGGCTGCTGGTATGAGTCGTTGATGGACCGGTTCAGGAACCACCTGGACTCGATCAGGATCAGGTATGAGGACAGGGGATGGCGTGGAAAGAGAGCGCGGTTCACCCAGCGGACGGTAACGGCCAGCCTGATGGCTGCCAAGACTTTTCTGAGGGATCTGGATACGACCCAGGAGGTGAGATCGGTGCAAGGAATCCAGCAACACCATCTTGAACGGTTTTTATTGACGCACAAGGGATACTCGGCATCCATCAGAGCATTTATCCGGTACATCAACGGTTACGAAAAGATTTTCAAGAAGGTCAAAATCGAATCGGTGACCAGAAACCTGGCGGAAAACAGTTTCATACCTACCGTGCGGTATGAAGAACTGGTTCGTGGCTGGCTGAATCCAGAAGCCGGAAAGGTAAAGGAATCGCTGATCTGTCTCTTGATGATCCTGTACGCGCAGACCGCCAGAAAAATTGTCAGTCTTCAACTATCAGACATTTCCCGTGGGCGTGGAAGGGATGGGCGGTACAGGTTGCTGTTTGGGCGAACCGAAATCAGCCTGGAAACCCACGTCAGCGAATTGTTTGACCGATACATGAACGAGAGAAATGCGCTGGCGACCCTCGAAACCGCCGATCACAACGAGTACCTGTTCCCAGGGCAGAAATACGGGAGTCACCTGTCCGAGGCAACGGTGTCACAATACCTGAAAAACCATGGGGTGACGGCCAGCAGGGTGTTTTCCACGGCACTCTACAATGCCTATGTTCACAATCTGGCGCACCCCAAGGTGCTGGTCAAGGCGTTTGGTATCAGTGACGAAACGGCCATAAAATA
>JAKBLB010000050.1 GCA_021832305.1 Pseudomonadota bacterium
TTTTTCGCAAAACAGCCAAAAACATCCCAAATCGGCTGAATACACATCCATGCAAATCCTATATCAGTGAACAGCCAATCAGGGCTCATCCTGGGTTCATACCCATCCACCGGACAATCATGCCCATTTTGTCGGTTTGTGAGGGGGTAAGGGGGAGTGTGTCAAAAATTATTGTTATGTTTAAAATCAATGAGTTATATTTGATTTTTAGAAAAAAACATGCGAAACTTGGCCAACAATTCAGACCGGTCGAGGAAATATGTCTCAGGAAAAATCACTTACCCCACTGGCAGTAACCCCCGTTGATGCCCTGGTTTTGCTCGGATGGACTGGCCCCAGGGAAAAACTCAGCAAGACGGCATCGAATCTAATACTACGGAACCGATTCCCTGTGCCTATCAGATTGGTGGGGAAGCATAAAAGGGTATTGATGGCGGACATCGCCAAGGTTACGGGCATCGTTGACACCGGACCCATTGAGCCAGAGATCGCCCAAGAAAAAAGTCGCGGCAGAGGACGTCCGAGGAAAGGGGCCCCATCATGATTATTGAGGAACTGCTGGAAAGACTTCAGGGCGTTCGCAAGACCGGTCATCGCCGGTGGCTGGCCCGGTGTTGTGCTCATTGCGACGAAAACCCTTCCCTTTCTGTATCGGTGGGAACTGGGGGCCAAATCCTCCTCCATTGCTTTGCAGGGTGCTCAGTTGAAGAAATCGCCAGCGCACTAGGTCTTGATGTGGCAGACCTGTTCCCTGAAAAACTGGAATTTTCCAAAGGACGGGCACCACGATTCCCTGCCCATGAAATCTTGATGGCGCTCGCGGATGAAATTCAGATAGCGGCCCTTTTGCTGACCAGGTGGAGTGATCCAAACAGGGATTGGAGCGCCGAAGATTATGATCGGCTAATAGTTGCAAACGCGCGGGTTCAGGACGGCGCCGCCTTGGATGAGGGGGCAACATGGTTGACAATATGACGAGCAGCGAACTGGATTCGCCGTCAATCTCAAGACCAGCGAAAAAACCTTCGAGTCCGGACATGGTGAGTGCATCCTCGGCGTGGCCAGTACCGCAGAGCCTGGTTACCAAGACGAAAACAGTTCCGTATCCGCTGGATGCGCTTCCAAATAATCTGAGGTTGGTGGTTGAGGAAGTCGGAAATTTTGTGAAGGCACCCAGCCCGATGGTAGCAACTTGCGCGATCACGGCACTGGCGGTTGTGATTCAAGGTGTTGCGGATGTCCGGAGAGCTTCAAAACTCGAAGGGCCAAGTAGCCTGTTTTCGCTAATCATCGCTGATTCAGGGGAACGCAAGTCAACTCTTGACAATTTTTTCTCGAAAGCAATCCGGACCTATGAAAACGACGAGCGAGATCGTCTGGCGGAATCCGTTAGAGAAAATCATGCTGCCATTGCGGCGTGGAAAGCAAAACGGGAAGGACTGCTCGCCGCGATCAAGGAGGCCGGGAAAAACGGCAAATCCACGGTTGACTTTGAAGCCAAAATGCGCGATCACGAGAAGCGGGAACCAGCCCGCATCATGGTACCACGGATGACTTATTCAGATGTGACCAGCGAGGCATTGGCTTGGGGGTTGCATGATACATGGCCTACCGCTGGGCTGTTATCCTCAGAGGGCGGTACCGTTCTCGGAGGACACAGTATGGGCGGGGATTCGGTGCTGAGAAACCTTGCGCTGTTGAATCAGTTGTGGGGAGCCGAAACCGTGCAGATTGACCGGCGCACCGCCCCACCGTATGCCCTCAAGGATGTGCGTTTGACGGTTGGCTTGCAGGTACAGGAGAGCGCTTTCAGATCGTTCCTCGAAAAGACCGGTAACCTTGCCAGAGGTTCGGGGTTCATGGCGCGATTTCTAATCTGCTGGCCCGAGTCAACCCAGGGATCGCGAACATTCAAGGAGGCACCGGCGACATGGCCAGCATTTGCCGGGTATAACGAGCGTATGACTGAACTACTTCAAAGACAGCGCGGTATCGTCAAAGGAGTTAGCCCAGGTATGGTTGATTTCAGTAACGATGCCAAGAAACTATGGATCAAGTTTCATGACTCGGTCGAAGGGGAACTGGCCAGCGGAGGGGGTCTATTTGATGTTCGAGATGTGGCCTCAAAAATTGCCGATAACGCAGCCCGTCTTGCGGTGATCTTCCATGTGTTTGAGACGGGTAGCCCGGTCGGACTCATTTCAGGGCAACACATGAGCTGCGCGGGCAGAATTTCGTATTGGCACCTGAATGAATCGAAACGTTTCTTTGGGGGATTGGTACAGCCCCAGGAGATTACCAATGCTGCGAGACTTGAGGCGTGGCTGATTTCCGGGAATGAGAAGCGAGGCACCACCCTCCTGACGAGGCGATACGCGCAGCAATATGGTCCAGTCAGGGAATCGAAACGACTTGAAGAGGCGTTGTTGGTTTTGACCGACCTAGGGCGCGCCAAAGAATCATCACTCACGCCCTACCAGAAGGTCATCATGGTGAACCCGGCGCTACTCGATAAGGGGACATCATGAACCTTGATGACCTGATCAACAGTTTTGGAGTTTTGGAGAATTCCACTGCTACACCTGCTACTTTTGCTACGCCTCTGGGTGGTAGGAAAGGGGAAAGTGTAGCAAAAGTAGCAGGTGTAGCAGTAGCAACCCAGCAGAAGAAAAAAACACGCTACTGGTTTGTAACCGAACCCGGACGGGAACCGGTCGAGGTTCACTGTTCCCCACCAGCCTCGATAAGCGAAGTTCTGGACGGACGACCTGATGGCACCACAGCAACACCCTGCGAGCAGAAACCAGGCAAAGAATTCAGTCAGCCAGCATTAAACATTGAACCGTGGCGTGATCGCCTATGGACGAAGTTGAACGAGAATTCCGCATTGAATTACGCCATTGAGGTTGCGCTACCAAAAGACGAAAGCCCTGACATTGAAATTAATGTGGCACGACGCGGTGTTGGCACATTCACCATGCTTGTCCCGAGGGGAAATATGACTCTCCTCGAAGGGCAATTAAAGATTGCGGAATTTTGTTGCAAATGGACCGATGCAGTTGACATGCATAAAACCCAAGGCTGAAGACACACGCGCCCCAGGGGGAGATGGCATGGCCAGCGTCATCAACGCTCCCAGTGGGTTGCTACTGCTACACCTGCTACTTTTGCTACACCTCATAGGGAGCAGAGGCGATGAGCGAAGCATCAAAACATCTGTCGATCCTTTCCGGGTTCTGCGAGACCCTTGAAATTGGTGTTCTCCCCTACATTGGACGGGACAACGAGTGCGGCTTGTTCAGCCGCACGGTTGGGAACAATATCACGGGGTTACT
>JAKBLB010000029.1 GCA_021832305.1 Pseudomonadota bacterium
TGCCTTCACACGGCAGGGGCCACTGGTTCGATCCCAGTACCGCCCACCATAAAATCAATATTTTACAAGATACTTTAGATAAAGTATCGCTGCCACAAACCCGCATAACACCGCACAAAATGCCACAGTACGCCATAGTTTGTGCCATAGCCAAAGCGACATCTCGACTACCGACAAGTCTCTGGCCTTGCGCGACTGATCGACTGGCGAACTGAAAGTTTTTGACGAGTTCTCATCCGGTTCGCCATCAGTTTTCGACGAACAAAAGAAACGGCCACCCGAAGGTGACCGTGTGGTCAAAGAGCGGGCTCCTGGAAAAATTTAACCCCAGGAAACCTTTTCTTGAGAACAAGCTCGCTCTCACAGAGCTGTCTCGTTCTTTCCACGACATCATCCGGTACGCCGTGGATGTTTTTGTATCTACCAAGGCAGGTGTTGCCAGGGGTAAGGAACCGCGTATTACCCCTCAAATTTACGCGGTTCCTTACCCCTGGCAACAGTCTTGCGCAAGGACACAGCAATTTCTTTCAGGTTGTACCCCTGGTCCAGAAGAGGCTGGATGATTACAGAAAGGTCCAGACCCGGAAATTCATCGTCCGAGCCTGGTTCGTCCTTGTTTCCATGAGCGTCCATCAATAGATCAGCGCACCGGTCAGACCCATGGCTGCGAGGAATTTGTCCCCCAGAACGATGAAGGCAACACCGAGCACCACGAAAAGTGCCTTCTTGGCAATTCCGCCCAGTTCTTCACCAAACACCAGGGCAGCCCCGGCAGCGAGAAAAGCAATGACACTGATTGCGGTGGCCACCGGCCCCGTGAGGTCACTTTGCAGTTGGATGATTGCACTGTCCCATGGAAGGCCACCTGCACCGGTAGCGAAGGCATCGGACATGGTGACCAGGAAAACCGCGCCGGTCATTCCAACACGGCGAATGGTCGGGTTGTGAAGTGTGGTGGAAATTGATTTTTTCATGCTGTTTCGTCCTTGATATTGGACCTCGACATGAGGTCCCTATCCAGACTCAGCAGGTGGGGAATGTGTGCGGAAGGAAAATACGGATGTTATAAAGTCGTGTATAAAGTCGTTGACCAGTACGGTAACATAGGCTACTATCCACTGACTACTTCCCCGATGGTTTAGACTGTCGGGTGCGGGGCCTCTTCGGAGGCCCCAGCTTTTTTCAGGAGGCGAAATCATGCCTGGTCACTCTCACCGCACCATCGTCTACATAGATGGGTTCAATTTCTACTACGGGCAGGTCAAGGGAACACCATGGAAATGGATCGATCCTCAAGCACTTTTCGGCAAGGTTCTGGGAGAACAAAACAATCTGGTCAAGGTCCGGTATTTTACTGCGAGGGTCCAGCCTACGCCCCATGATCCGGATGTGAATTTCCGTCAAGACGCCTATTTTCGCGCGATTCAGGCCTATTGTCCTCTGGTCGAATTCCACTATGGGCATTTTCTGCGACACAAAGTTTCCATGGAAAATGTCAGTCCGCCTCCCTCTACAGTGAAGGTCTGGAAGAACGAGGAAAAAGGCTCAGATGTGAACATGGCGCTGCACATCCTGAACGATGCCTGGCTCGATGCTTACGATTGCGCGGTAATCGTCTCTAACGATTCCGACCTCGCCGATTCGCTGCGCCTAGTGAAGGCCCAGCACAAAAAACTGATTGGCGTAATCACCCCCGGTGCACCCAAGCGTAAAACCTCCAAGCAACTTGCCGTTCATGCCGATTTCATCAAGCCCGTCCGCACTTGGGCGCTGGAATCAAGCCAACTTCCCAATCCCTTTCCCGGATCGAACATTTTTAAGCCTACTTCCTGGTAGAAGCAACCTGTAAAACTTGTTTTTCTTGAATTGGCCCCCAATACCGGCTATCGAAACTTTGCGCCGCTTGTTCTGGCCGGGCACCGCTCCCATAAACCCAGTACTGATGCGGTCCTAATGTGACCGTACCGGATTGATGCGGCAAAACCACCCAAAAATACTGGCGCGACCTTTCCATCTGACCGCTGTACGGGAACTGGCGATGGTTAACTTTGAACTCCGTGTGGCCGATCTCAACGACATCCCCCGGAATCCCAACGACGGTCTTGAACATGGGCATCCCCCCGTTCGGACAATTTCCTCGAAGGTAAAATGGGAAACGCTCTGGTGTGACTGCGTCGGGCGGACAGAATTCCACCTGGCTTCCCCGCATAATCAAACTCCCCGGGCGCAGGGGCCCCATGCGGTACAGGCCCAACGGTTCGCTTTCCGTCAGATTGATACGCCAGCCCATTTGACGAATCGTGACCACTGTCATCCCGATCAAAACCAGCATGGCCATAGCCACATACAACCGCCGCATCGTGCCTGCACTCATGATTTTCTCCCTGTCGTAGAGGCTGCACCCAACTTGATTCGCTCACTTAAACCCAAATTGTTCATTAGAGATTTGGGCTGATTTCTGGCAAACTACCAAGGCCATGGATTGTGGGGGTCTGGTTGTAAGGGTTCTAATGGACATCATTAGGGATGTTCTTTTTTATCATTGGGTTACAGAGAATGGCGCAATCTGAAATTCTTTCTGGCGATGATTTTTTCGTGGGATTCAGCGACCGCGAGGTGACTGCCTGGGGTGGGCTGGCCCTATTCAAGAAAATGCTCGACAGTATGGGGTTTTCTGAGGCAGTCACGACTTGGGGACTTCCCGAACCCGGCTCCAATCGGGGATATGAACCGAGGCAGTTGGTGGAACAATTTCTCGTGTCGATATGGTGTGGTGCCTGCCGGTTTTCACACCTTGAAATGGTACGTATGGACAACACGCTGGTGCGTTTGTTTGGTTGGACGAAAGCGGCTGGGCATAAGGCTTTGGTACGTTTTTTCCATCGGTTTGACATGATCCGTAACGAGCAGGTGCAAGGCGAGATTTATCGCTGGCTATTTGATCAGATTCACGCCTTGAAAAGTTGCACTGGCTTGCTGTTTTGACGATCACGCCGGTGCTGATTCTGGCCAGTTATGCCACGTTTCTATTGATAGAGAAACCAGGGATGCGCTATTCCAGGGTAGTGAATGACTGGCTGCAAAAGAGAAGGAGATAATTTATTCCCTCGAAGCGCGGTTCAGATCATGCAAATGCGCGACATCATTGAGCCGAAGTACCCTCATCTGCATCTCCCCATCAAAAGTCAGCAGGTTGATACAACAGGGCTCTTGCTGGATCCGCCAGTAGGCAGACAAAGGCAGATCGAGGGCTTGTGTCAAAATGACCCGATTGACGCTGTCATGGGCCACCAGTACCACCGTCTGGGCCTTGTGCCGGACAAACAAGGCACGCAAAGCATCTGTGGTGCGCAAGGCAACGGCTTGTAACGACTCGCCCTCCGGAAATTGCATCCATTGGGGAGCACGCTGCCAGCGTTCCGACTCCGCAGGAAATTCCGCCTCCACCTCGGCATGGGTTTTCCACTGCCATTGACCATAGTCGAAGTCATCGAACCCCTCCTGTACTTGAGTTCGAATCCCACACTCCTGTGCGACTTCCGCACCTGTGGCTTGACAGCGTTTTCGGGGACTCGTAACGACCACATCCGGTTTGAACTGCCTGGAAACCGCTTTGGCCAGGGCAACGGCCTGTTGCCGTCCAACCGAAGTCAATTCCAACTCCATGCGCCCCCTAAAACGCGGCGGATCGATGCCTTCAACCTGACCATGGCGGGTAAGAATAATTTGCATCCCTCTTCTCCCTCCGATGTTCTCGGATTCCTAATTACCTGCACAAGTTCAAAAAACTACAGTCGATTGGCCAATAATTTTTCCAATTTTATCTGGTCCACCGTAAATCCGCGAATGCCTTCTGCCAGTTTTTCTGTGGCCATGGCGTCCTCATTCATTTCCCACCTGAATTCAGCTTCCGTCATCGAAGGGGGACGGGGCTTGACTTCTCCCACGGGTTTCAAACGACGCACCAGAACGCTCCGTGTGTTCTGCAACTCTTCCAGAAAATTGGGACCGATCGTCAGTCGGTCGCATCCAGCCAGTTCCAGAATCTCACCGACATTTCTGAAAGAAGCCCCCATGACCGTGGTGGGATAACCATGCTCCTTGAAGTATTGATAGATTCTCTGAACGGACAGTACTCCAGGATCTTTCTCTGGCGTAAAAACGTCGCCCTTGGCCTTGTACCAATCCATGATGCGTCCCACAAAGGGCGAGATCAACGTCACACCCGCCTCAGCAGCCGCGCGTGCCTGAGAAAAACCAAACATCAAGGTCAAATTGCAATGAATGCCCTCGTGCTCCAGAATTTCTCCCGCCTTGATTCCTTCCCATGTTGAAGCGATCTTGATCAGAACCCGCTCATTGCCGATCCCCGCCTCGTGGTACAGGCGGATCAGTTTTCTTGCCCGCGCCAGCGTGGCTTGCGTATCAAACGAAAGGCGTGCGTCCACTTCTGTAGAGACACGTCCCGGCACGATCTTGAGCACTTCCAGACCGACATCCACGGCCAACTTATCCGTAGCGTCATGAATCTGCTGCTCTACCTGGTTGCCCTGCGCCTTTGCCCAAACGATCGCATCATCGATCAGCGGACCGTATTCAGGCAATGCAACCGCTTTCAGCAAAAGGGAAGGGTTCGTTGTCGCATCTTCCGGGTGGTGATGCCGGATTGCTTCAATGTCACCGGTGTCGGCAACAATGGCCGTCATGGACTTCAACTGATCGAGCAGTGTTTCTACAGTCATCAAGAAACTCCTGATTAATTAAAGAGGATGAATCGTTGGAAGAGCAGAGAACAGGACAGTCCTCCATAACCAGACGAGAATGACGATTTTCCGCCGTTCCCCTCCTCTACCGTTCACTGATGGTCTAAACGATGGTAAGTCATACTGATTAAACCCGCATCAAATTGTAGGGTATCCTTGTTCAGAACTTTGTACCAAACTGTTTCGGTCTCATTGCCTTTTTTGATGGAAACCCCGACTTTTTCCTGACCATTCCCCTCTTTTTCAATTTGGTAGTCACTCACTTTTTCCTCACGGCTCTCGTCGACACCAAAAGCACTGGAGGTCGTGATTACAGAGTCCCGCTTGAATTCCACCATACTGGAAGCGCCCAGAACGGCCTCTGATTTCCACTTTCCAAGGAGTGGGTTGCTTTTCTCGCAGGAGGCCAGAACCAGCGCCAACACCACATACAGGATCTTTTTTTTCACAAAACCTCCATTCCCAGGATTCACCGTCATGAAAACCAGCGCAGGAACGCGGCGGCCGTCAACGCCAGACAGGCCAACACGGTAGAACCTGCCCAAATCGCCATCCGACGATGGGCCGACCAGGAGGGGCCCCAGCGCAGACAAGTAGCCATCAGTCCCACGCCCATGCCAACACAGGAAATCTTGATCATGAGCGCGCCCACGGCGATCCCATGGATATCGGGAAGCCGATGATCAGAACGATAGGTCACCCAGCCAAAAGTAGCCCCCGTCAACCCTTGCGCCAGCCATGCCAGCATGACCAATAACGCAAGCATTTGGGGGGGCGGATGACGCAGGGCAACACGAAATCCATAGCCACTCAATCCAACGACCAACAAGGCTCCAAAATTATGAAATACTTGAATGAGGGCATATTCGAGCAGGGTGCCCATGCATCGTTCTCATTTCACGACAAAAGAAACGCTGCTCTCGACCCCGGTCAAACTGTGACTTGCGGTGGCTTCCTTGATCGTGACCCGGTGTGTCCCTGGTCCCAGGTCAGGCAACTGTTCCGAACAAGGGCAATGACTCATCTGGTGGCTGATGATAGGCTCATCCTGTTGGTCCACATAGACGTGCAAGTGGTTTCCGTTGGGACTGGGATGCACCTGGTACTTCACCACATGGGCACCTGCCGTCCAGGTTTCTCCTTCCTTGGGTGACAAAATTTCAATGCTTGCGCCACCTGCGGCGTAGGACCCCAACGGCAAAGCGCAGAGTGCCGCAAACAACATGCCATATATCCTTTTTTCTGTTCCATTCATGATCGTCTCCTGTGGGTGGTTATATCCTTAACGTTTACCGCTTCACCTACCTGGACAAGTGGAACCCAAAGCGTGCCCACTTGTCAAGATCAATGATGCGCTGGCCATCCCCTCTTCCGCTGACTGCTTTCTCCTCCCGAAATCCTGTACCATAGAGGGAGTTTCAAGCGCCCCCCCCAACCGGAGCGGGAACGGCTTGTTACGCAATAAAAAATCACGGAATTACACGGGTTTTGTCAAACTCTCATGAAAAAGATATCCGTCGACGATCTGAGAATCGGAATGTTTGTCCACGAAATCTGTGGGAGTTGGATGGATCACCCCTTTTGGGTCTCCTCATTTGTGATCAGTGACCGAAGTGACTTGGTCGCACTCCAAAAAAGCAGCATTCGAGAGGTATGGATCGACCCCGACAAAGGGAGAGACACGGATCCTTCTGCTCCAGTCGTTTCCCCCTCTCCGGTTCCGTCATCATTGATGGACACGATCAAGGAAGCCAGGGCAATCAAGATTGCCACGCAAAAAACCAGTTTTGCGGATGAACTGGTTCTTGCACGGGGCATTCATGCAAGATCTCGCGGCGTTATCCATAGCCTCTTGACTGAAGCACGCATGGATATCCCGATCAATCTGACGGCTGCCCACCACCTCGTCGAGGATATCTGCAATTCCGTACTGCGTAATTCGGAAGCACTCATCAGTCTTCTTCATGCCAAGACCAAAAAAACTTATCCCTATCTCCATGCGGTGGCCGTGTGTGCCTTGATGATTGCCCTGGGAAAACAGATGGGGTTTGACAACAGTCTGTTGAAACGACTGGGCATGGCCGGACTGTTACTCGATATCGGAAAAACCCTGCTCCCTCTGAACCTCCTCAATAAACAGGCCCGCTTGAGTGAGGAGGAATTCGAGATGATGAAATCCCATCCTCTGCTGGGGTACCATCTCTTGCAGAATATGGGTATCGACGATGAAATCATCCTCGATGTTTGTGCCCATCACCACGAAAGAATGGATGGAAAGGGTTACCCGGATTGGCTACCCGGAGAAAAAGTTTCGATCTATGCCAATATGGGCACCTGCTGCGACGTTTATGACGCCATCACTTCAGAACGCAGTTACCAGACAGGATGGGCATTGGGACAAGCCATCCGAAAAATGGCCGAATGGCAGGAAGGCCAGTTCAACCGCACCGTCTTTCACGCCTTCGTCCGAACGGTGGGACTCTATCCGTCGGGAACGCTCGTCCAGTTAAAGTCCGGACGCCTGGCTTATGTCGTGGAACAACACCCGAGCAGTCTGATGACTCCTTTGGTCAAGGCGTTCTATTCAACCCGACAAAACATTTTCATCGAACCGATCATACTCGACTTGAACAAATGCGGTGACGTCATTCTGAATGTCGAAGACCCCGCCAAGTGGAATTTCAAGGCACCGCACCTTTGAAGAACCGGGCGAACCCGAAGGTCACTCCTTCGTCTGCTGATGAAAAATCAGATCCTCCACGGGCATCCCTTCCACCAGATGTTGCTGAACGATCCGCTCGAGATTCTCTGAAGTAACGTTGTAATACCATACCCCATCCGGTTGCACGCAGAGAATGGGCCCGCCCTTGCAGGCCGCAAAACATGCCACCCGAGTACGCTTGACACGCAGAGCTCCCTTATCGAGTCCCGCCGCCTTGAATTTCTCTCCCAGGCTGTCAAAGAGGGTTTGTGACTCCCCCTGCAGGGTACACCGTGGGCCAGTGCACACCAGGACGTGACGTTTATAGTTCCCGATGGTGGGTTTGATCGAAAAATGATCCACGCCCTCACTCATGCGCCTTCCCCTCTGCGCTCATTTCCCTGAACGTCTTCATTCCTCTTCCTCATCGTCGTCAACGCACCGTAAAAACTTTTCCATTCTTCCGCCGGCCACTGCCCTTCTCCATTCTTGGTCAAGAGAAAGGACACCACAAACGCTCCATGCGAATCCGTAAAATAGAGTCCAGCCTGACCTGCGCTCTGACAGACAAACCAGCCATGGGCCAGAGAAGACGCATCCACGTGTAAATGGAAATGCTCATGAATCAGATTCAGTCGACCTGACTTCAGAGTCAAATCCCGGGCATGAAACAAGAGTTCCGCAACAGTCCCGCCATGGCGTACCACTGCGCGCAACTTCCCCCATTGGCTCATTTCCTGCAGGAGACTCCCTAATTCCTCCGGGGCAAAGTGCCGCACCACGATGCCGTCAAGGGCAGAGTCTTCCAAGGATCCCGCCACAGCTTCCATAATCTGTGCGAGCGGCGCATCAAAATGGTCCGCTACCTGCCGCAAAGAGTGGTCTGGGTGGTTTTGCAGGTGAGTTCGAACGAACTCATGCCACCCTTCCAACCCCAGAGTCAGAGAACGCCCGGCCTGCTCTCCGGGCTTGGCATCCCCCGTCAATCCTTCGTATTTATTGGTATACCCCCGAGGCGTCACCATCAATCCGGCGCGTACGAAGGTGCTGCTATTTCCGATCAACACCGTGGTCAGCATGCCGATATCCTGGTCCGCCATGGTTTCCAGGGTGACGAGTTGAATGTTCTGGCGGCGGCGATAAGCGGATTTGACCACCGCCACAGGCGTCCGGGGGTCCCGGTATTCCAGCAGCAGACGCTGGGCTTCCACGATCTGCCGGGTACGCCGCCCACTTTTTGGGTTGTAGAGTGCGATGACAAAATCTCCGCGCGCAGCTGCCCGCAAACGTTGGGCGATCACCGGCCAGGGCGTCAAGAGGTCAGACAGGGAGATGGAACAAAAGTCGTGAGTCAAAGGAGCCCCTACCAGAGATGCACAGGCATTCAAAGCGCTGGCACCGGGAATGACCTCCACCCTGATCTCGCTCTCCGGCGTCCAGCCGGCCTGAAGCAACACCTCATAGGTGGGACCTGCCATCCCGTAAATGCCGATATCTCCCGAAGAAATCAGGGCGACCGTTTTGCCTTGGCATGCCTGTTCATAGGCTTCGACGCAGCGATCGATCTCTTCCGTCATTCCCTTGCGAATGATTTCCTTGCCGACCAGGAGATCCTGCACCAATTTGATATAAGTGGAATATCCGATGACCACATCCGCTTCGGCAATGGCCGCGCGCGCGCGATAGGTCATATGTTCCGTGGCTCCTGGGCCAAAACCCACCATCAAAATTTTTCCTGTTTTCATTCAATTCTCTTTCATGAGTGCAATGGACACCGTGGCATGTTTCCGGTCCGCGCCACGGTATTTGAATTTTTCCAGTATCAGACCTTCCAGGCCAACGCCCGCCGCCAGTAATGCGGCGGCTTCAGACACCGCCGGAGTTCCCATGTACCGGCGCACCGTCTCCGAAGGATTGGGGACCGGGACTTGAGACAATTGTGCCGCATCAAAAAAAAACAGCGGCCAGCCTTTCACCTCAGCCAGTTCCAGCACAGCCACCTCATCATTCTTTTTGTCAATGGTCGCCAAGCCGGCAACCGCACCTTCCGTCAGCCCCACCCGCTGGAGGCCCAACAGCACGCTCTCGTTCAGGGTAGCGAAGGCAACGTCCCGATCGCATCCCACGCCCACCATGACTTTCATCCCACTACTCCAGAGGGGGGCGATACACGACCAGCCGCTCTTTCAGTTGTTCCCATATCGATGCTGAAATTTCACGCCGAGTCACCCAGAGTACGGCTTTGAATGAGTTCAGATCCACCTGATCGAATTCTTCGAACAGGTGGATATTGGAAGGGAGGGGCGTGGGACGAGTCCACCATTGCCGACTTCCGGCTTCCTGAACGAAAGCGATGGATTCTCCATTGACCACATGAGCCGAGACCCGGGTGATGTTGATCTTGGGGGCCTCCACCTGCCAGCCCAATTCGCGCCCCAAAATATCCACGGGGAGGGTTTTCCCCACATCGGAGGCCGTGGTCAGGACGGCTTCGGCGCCCAGCAGTTCAGCCAGACGCAAGGCAAAGGCATTGGCTCCCCCCACATGCCCGGACAGAACGGGAATTACATATCGGGCCGCATCGTCGATCACCACCACCCCTGGATCTTCATCCTTGGACTTGAGATGGGGGGCCATCAAACGCACCACGGCCCCCAGGGAAATGAACAGGACCAGTTGATCGTAGCAGGAAAACAAGTCCGCCATATGGCCACTCAACGCCCCGGACAGGATCTTGACCGGATTGTGCAATGCAGGCGGAAGATCTGGAGCAAATTTCTCCGTAACGACCAGATGGGCTTCGGGCAATAAGGAAAGCAGGGCAAGGGCGCGGGCCAGACCATGTTTGGTAATCGCAACGAGCGCGATCTGGGGAGCAGTGATCTGATTCATGGGCAAGTCGTATCCGTGGAGAAAGATTTTTTTCGGCAACCGCGCAGGATCGTCCCGCGCACCCGCGCCGGGTTACGCACCAGCATCAAGGACAGATAGTTGACCTTATGCCCGCGTAAGCAGGTGAGTGCACGTTCCACCCGTTCCAGCGGGGTGCCCGATTTTTCGATGAACGCCGCATGGGCCAACAGGTCACGCCGTTCGAGAAGGTCCAGAATGTCATCCAGCAAGGGCTTGACCTTGAGCAAAACCATCGTATCGAAATCCGGCAACAGGCGCTCGATCATCTCGATCCCATAACTGGCCGGAATGATGGCAACGGTTTCATCCGTCTCGGCCAGCGGCATGCCCACGGTGGCTGCAGCAGCATGGTAGGAGGAAACTCCGGGCAGAGTTTCGATGCGCACTTCCGCCTCCAACGCCCGCACGGTCCGGGACAAATGTCCAAAGGTGGAGTAGGTCGAGGCATCTCCCTCGACCAGAAATAGGACATCCTGTCCCGTCCGTAACCGCTCGAGCACCGCTTCAGCCGCCCGCAACCAATAACCGGCCAGAATTTCCGGATCGTGGGTCATGGGAAAAATCAGCGGACAACCCGTGCTGGGCAGTTCCCGTCCGGCACGCTGGACGATCCCGAGCGCATGACTGTCTGCTCCCTTGCGACGCACCGGATAGGTCCAGTAGAGGTCCTCCCGTTGCAGCAATGCCCAAACCTGCCGGGTAATCAAACCCGGATCCCCCGGTCCCAGGGAAGCCCCATACAACCGACCATACGTGCGCGCGCTCATGCGCCACCTGCCACAGATACCGACTTTTCAGCACAGAGAATCCAGACCGGATTTTCTGCTTGCAAGCGGTGCATCTCCAGAATGGGACGACTCCGCGCCGCCTGCAACTGAGTGACATCCCACACGGTGGCCGAAGCGGCAAGACAGGCCAGAGCCGTGCCCAGATTTTCCAGGGTGGCAAAGTTCATGACCAGGTGTCCGCCCGGACGCAGTCTTGCCAAGCAGATCTGGATCAATTCGCGCAGTTCGCCCCCTGAACCGCCAATGAAAATGGCATCGGGATCGGGCCATTCTGCCAGACCTGCCGGGGCTTTTCCTTGTACCAGGGTGTAATTGGTCACCTGCAAACTGGCCCGGTTTCTGAGGATGATGGCGCCATCGTCCTCATTTTTCTCAATCGCATAAACCTGCCCCTGGTCACATAGCCGGGCCGCTTCCAACCCCACCGACCCCGACCCCGCCCCAATGTCCCAGATCACGCTGTCCCGTTGCAAAGCCATCCTGGCCAGGGAAACCGCACGCACTTCGCGCTTGGTGATCAACCCCTTGTCGGGTTTTCGTTGATCAAAGCGCGCATCCTCCAAACCAAACAAGGCATCCTTCGGAACGGTACAACGCCGCACCAGTACCACATTCGGCTCAGCGAAGGCACGTTGGGACACTGCAGCAACGTCCATCCAGTCATGAATGCATTCCCTGTCCTGCAAGAGACATTCCGCCACCGCCATTTCAAAGTCTCCCGCCAATCCCTCCGCCAGTAACATCCGTGCAATCCGCCCGGGCGTATTTTCAGGACTGGTGAAAATGCCCACCAATTTTTCCCGGACGAGCACTTGCAATACCCCATGAAGCCCATGCTCAGGGCCTGCCCCCACATGCCATTCGCCCACATCACGGCTATGCGCGGAAGCAACCCGTAATGCCTGCCAGGGTTGCTTGAAACGGGCACAGGCCACCTGGATCAAGGAAAGATTGGGCAGTAGACGAACAGCTAGGCGGCCCAGTTTCTCGACCAGATATCCTCCGATCCCATGGCAAAGAGGGTCTCCGCTGGCCAGAACGACCACCCGCCGATGTCCCTGTCGGGCCTCGACGACCCACTGCGGGACCTGGGACAAACACCCCGTCAAATCCTTGCATTCGGCATCGGCCCGAATCACCGCATGGAATAATTCCAGGGTCCGTCGCCCTCCAATGACCAGATCCGCCGCCCGCACGCCTTCAAGGGCCTCAGGGGCCAAACTCTCCGCCCCATTGTCCAATACCCCGACAACCAGACAAGGCTCAACCATACCAGTTCTCTCCGGACACCTGTGCCAACGGTTGGCCGTCAAAATCGCACATCATCACCAGCAGGGAAAATTTCCCTGGATAACGACCGTATAAAGTCTGTATTACCCGTTGACCCAATGCCTCATAAAATTCCGTGATCAACCCCAACCCCTCCATTTGTTCACTGGCATAGCGCGCCATCTCTGATTGCCGAATGGCGCTGCATACGTCTGCAGGAGCCCCCACCGAAGCTGCAATCTCTGCCAGAAGTTCCGTATCCACGGGGTTGCGGTGCGCATGGGTGATGGTTTCTCCCTGGGCGATCTTGGTCAATTTACCCACCATCCCACCGATGATGACCCGTGCGATACCGCACTTCACCACGGTATCGAGCGCATATTTCAAAAAATCCCCCATCTGTACGAAACAGGATTGAGCCAGGTGAGGCAAAGCGCCCATGACAAATTTCTCGGTTCTCCCCCCGGTAGTCAGAACCACCGTGTCCTGTCCCTGGTTGGCAGCCACCTCGATTCCCTGGATGACGCTGGCACGAAAGGCCGCTGTCGAGTAAGGATGCACGATGCCCGTCGTCCCCAGAATGGAAATCCCCCCCACGATGCCCAGGCGGGAATTCAATGTCCGCTTGGCCAGAATCTCGCCGCCCGGCACGGAGATGCAGACTTCCAACCCTTGCCGCTCCAGAGCCTCCTGCGCCACCTGACGCACATTGGCCTCGATATTGCGGCGCGGCACCGGATTGATGGCCGGCCCTCCCACTTCCAGTCCAAGACCGGGCATGGTCACCATACCCACCCCTGCGCCCCCCTTCAGGTGTACGGCACCAGGAGCATCCGGCAACCATCGGACGTCTGCGGTCAAGGCAGCCTTATCCGTCACATCCGGATCATCTCCCGCATCCTTGATCACGACCGCATGAGCCAAAGAACCATCTGACTGTCCTTCAGATACGGAAAACCGGACTCGTTCCCCATTGGGCAGATCACATTCCACCACTTCCGGAACCGAACCCTGGATCAACCCGAGTACCGCTGCCCGGGCGGCTGCAGCGGAACAAGCGCCGGTGGTGAACCCCTTGCGCGTGCCCTTTGGCTTTTTTTCCATAGACGCGGTTCAAAGAGGATCGGCATGAACTTCAGCCAGAGCCAACAAGGCATGGAGGGCGGCCACCACCAGAGTGGACCCTCCTTTTCGGCCATCGATGAGCATCCAGGGGCACTCCGTGCACTGGCTCAACAGTTTTTTTGATTCGGCCGCAGAGACGAAACCTACGGGCATCCCGATGATCAGAGCTGGCCGAACCCGGTCTTCCTGCACCATCCGCAAAATCTCGAGCAACGCGGTGGGCGCATTCCCAATGGCCACGATACTTCCCTCTAGCAACTGTTGCGCCTGAGCTTTGCGCATGGCTTGGACCGCACGCGTGGTATGCCGGATCCGGGCTTGGGCGATCACATCCTCATCAGAAATGAACTGATAGGGATGCATGCCATAGTGTTCCAGACGCGGTTTGGACAATCCCACACAGATCATTTCCACGTCTGCAACGATGGGGGCCCCGCTTTGGATGGCTTGCAGCCCTGCCCTGATGGCCTGGGGATGGAAACGGGTCAACCCATTGAAGTCAAAATCCGCCGATGCATGAATCATGCGCCGTACCACCTGCCATTGGGCGTCAGAGTATGTATGGGGGCCTGCCTCACGATCCACGATGGCAAAGGAGTCGTGTTCGATGCGTCGTCCTGCATCCGTGAGTTGTTCGGTGATGATCGGAGTTTTCATGGGCCGGATCTACTGTACAGAGGCAACCACAGGAGAATGATCATGCGCGTGCCCCCCCTGTCCATGATCGGCGGAAAATTCGCGGTATTTGCAGCCATCACATTCCATCATGCGGCGGGCGGTCGGATCCGTCGCCTCCCGGATTCGTTGC
The DNA here is from genome assembly GCA_021832305.1 of Pseudomonadota bacterium. GTDB lineage: Bacteria > Pseudomonadota > Gammaproteobacteria > Burkholderiales > Ferrovaceae > Ferrovum. The sequence continues at coordinate 14,368 of JAKBLB010000029.1, forward strand.
TCCAGCAGCACATAAATCTCTTCCTCGAACCCGAAATAACCGGACAGGGCAAAGCGCACCTGCGGATATTGTATTTCAAGCGCACGGACCTGACGGCGAATGCGCTCGATCAGGGTACCGGTGAACAGGTAGAAAGGCAACACGACGATTTGCCGAGCCTCCAGTTTGACCTGCCGCTGGACCACCGATTCCAGGCGTGGATGAGTAATTCCCGTAAAAGCGATGTCCACCCAGGGATGCGCTCCCTCTTCATAGAGCCAGCGTGCCATTTTTGCCACCTCGCCGTTGGCCACACGGTCCGAAGACCCCCTTCCCAGGAGAACGATCCCGGTATTGTGAGGATCCGGCATATCCAACTGGGTCAGGGCATGCGCCAGATTGCGTTTGAGAATCGCCAGAATTTCGGTATTGGCCCCCAGATGCGGACAATAGACAAACTCCACTGCCGGATAACGCAGGCGCGCCTGCTCGAGGTGCTCCGGAATCTCCATTTTGACATGACCTGCCGCATTCAGAATCAGAGGAACGACCACGACCCGCCCACCGCGTTGGGCTGCCTTGCTCAACCCCTCCTCGACCAGGACCTCCGCAAATTCGATGAAACAGACCTCGATATTCAATTGGGGTTGACGACCGCGCCATTGTTCCGCAAAGAATTCAATTTCCTGGTTGCCCCTCTGTTCCCGGGAACCATGTCCCACCAGTAAAATGGTTTCATTCTTCATGAGAGTCTCCGAATTCCTTGGTTGCCTTGCGATAACGGTGGGAAAACGTACCGTCATACAGTTTCGAACGTTTGATCTCGGTCCATCCCCGGGCACCCAGGGCGGGACTGACGATGATCATGGCCTGACTCCCGATTTTCTCCCGTCGGCACCGCGCGCGAATATCGGCCAATGTCCCCCGCACGATCTTTTCTTCCCCTGGCCAACTGGCTTTTTGTACCACCAGCACCGGACTGTCTTCCGCCCATCCCGCTGCGCGCAAGGCACGCTGGATCTCGGGGAAGAGCGTGATGGAAAGAAAAAGGCATAAGGTACAATGATGCGCGGCCAGGGACTCCAGATCTTCTCCGGGAGGCATCGGCGTGCGTCCCGCCACCCGGGTCAAAATCACGGTCTGAGTAACCTCCGGCAGGGTCAAGGTCTCTCCTGCCGCAGCAGCAGCAGCCAATGCAGAAGAAACACCGGGCACCACAGACCACTCGACCTGGGCTTCATCCAACGCCCGCACCATTTCCACCAAGGCGCCATAGAGTCCGGGATCTCCCGTCTGAAGGCGAATCACGGTAGCATAGCGAGCCGCCCTTTCGATCAGCCAGGCCGTGATCTCCTCCAGGGTCATGTCCTTGGAGTCCCGGATTTCACAATGGCCGGGTGCATGGCAGGTAGCGGCTCTATCCACCAAGGATCCGGCATACAGGATGGCACCTGCCTGCTGCAGCAACTTCACGCCCTTGACGGTCAGAAGTTCCGGATCCCCAGGGCCCGCACCAACGAACCATACCTTACCCACCCCGAGATTCCCAACCTTTCCCGAAATGATCCGATGACCCGGATAATGCCCGATACTCAGCGCACGAGGGCTTCAACACGGTACTCGAGACAGTGGCGGGCAAGTGGGGAGTCCCGGTGACCTTTGAAAGCGACCAACAGGGTCCAGGTAAATACCGGTTCGATCATGACCAACACCAGGTACGAGGCCGCAAAGGCAGCCCAGGCCGAAAGTGGCGTAGGAATCTCGCTGAGCGATAGCCAAAACCCGACCATCAAGGTCACGCCACTGTAATAGAATGCATCGAGTTTGAGGATGGTTTTGATGTCGACTGCTTTCAGACGATGTCCCACCGTACCATGCAACAGCACCAGGGGTATGGCCAACGACAGGGTATTCACCCCCAAATGCACGAGATCCGTGGGAACGAACAGCAGCCCCTGCAGCAGTAGACCCAGACCGAAGCCCAATAAAGTCGGCACGAAGCCAAAAATGAGGTAGATGGGCATGGCCCCGACGAAGTGTAACTCCGACGGCCCGACCGGGAGGTGATACATCTGCATGAACAGGGTAAAAAAGACCGCAGCGATGGCAGTACGAATCACCAGCGAAGGCTGGCGTAACAGAGCCAGACTCTGGCTCCCCAAAATGCCAAGCGCAGTCACATTCGCCACAGCGATTTTGGCAGAAGAAATATAACCTGGTTCGATATGCATGACGGATCCCTTTATGATCAAGATAGTAAGGGAGTGGGCAGGAATATCACACGACCGGAAACACACAGATCTCCAAGCCATCGCAAAGAACCCGGCCTTCGCCCGGCCCGTTACCGCCCACACCCCGTGGCTACAACACTTCCATGGATACAGGCCGGTCTTCTGGCTTACCGTCGACGAAGCACCCACCTTCCCACGCCTTCAACGACGCAGTGGCTCTCGGGAACTTCTCAGGATCACAGCAGCGGGGGCTACGCCGGAATCATGCAAGGGTCACCTGCATTCACCGAACTTCCCGTTTCACCCCTCGGCGCGACGAGCGCGCACAGGGGCACCTGTACCAAGGGACACAGTATAAACTATTCGCCCGGCTCTTCGTAACTTTCGAAGGATTTGATACAACTGGCGCGCTCAAGTTCTGAGATCATGGCAAGTGATGATTTTTTGGTCGCCCTGTTGAGACTCCACCGAACTAAAGAGAGAAATCGATGAAGAAATGGATCATTCCATGGGCGGGTGCGCTGTTGCTCTGTCCTTCCTGGTTATGGGCTTGTACCGGGAATTGTGGGGATCAATGGGCGGTGTTGACCCCGCGTGGCACGATTGCTGGCCAGGAAAAAACCCTGATTTTGACAGCTCTGGGTCTGATGCTGCTGGTGGTGGTTCCCGTCATTCTCATGACCTTCATGTTTGCCTGGAAATACCGCGCGTCCAACCCACGGGCAGATTACGATCCCGACTGGGATCATTCCACCCTCATCGAGTGGGTGGTCTGGACCATCCCGACCTTGATCGTTGCCGTGCTGGGATACCTCGTCTGGACCTCCTCCCATACCTTAAGCCCCTATCGACCCATTGCTTCGAGCCAACCCCCGCTCGAAGTGCAAGTGGTGGCCATGGACTGGAAATGGTTATTCATTTACCCCGAGTGGCATATTGCCACCGTCAATCGACTGGTCATTCCCGCCGGTGTTCCCGTCCATTTCAGCCTGACATCCGATGCGGTGATGAGTTCTTTTTTCATCCCTCAACTGGGCGGACAGATCTATGCCATGGCCGGAATGAAAACCCACCTGCATCTGATCGCTGACCGGCCCGGCGTCTTTCAGGGTTACAACACCCAGTTCAGTGGGCAGGGTTTTTCCGGCATGACATTTGAAACCGTGGCAACTTCCAGAGAGGCATTTCGTCAATGGGCTCATCAGGTCGAAACCGGAGGTCAAGTACTAGATCGCGCCGCCTTCGCCTCCCTGGAAAAACCCTCCATCAACGAGGCCCCCCACCTCTACTCCCTGGCGCTACCGCACCTTTTCGACAGCATCCTGTCCGGGGACACCACACTCAGGACGATGACGTTTCATTCCCCTGTCCCCATGACAGCCATCGAGGACTAACCCCGTGGAAGAACTCATTTTCGGTCGTCTGACCCTGCGCGAAATCCCCTATGACAACCCCATCATCATGGCGACTCTGGGCGGGTCCACCATGCTCCTGTTGTGCATTGCATTCCTGATCTGGTACCACGGCAAATGGTCCTACTTATGGAAGGAATGGTTCACCAGCGTCGACCATAAACGGATTGGCATCATGTATGTCGTACTGGCCCTGGTCATGCTCCTGCGCGGTTTTGCCGATGCGCTTCTGATGCGTACCCAGCAGGCCCTGGCCGAAGGCAGTGCACAGGGCTATCTGCCCCCGGACCATTACAACCAGATCTTCAGCGCCCATGGAACGATCATGATCATTTTCGTTGCCATGCCTTTTTTCATTGGCCTGATGAATATCATCGTCCCGTTGCAGATCGGAGCCCGGGACGTGGCCTACCCGTTCCTCAACTCGGTGAGTTTCTGGCTGACTGCCTCCAGCGCCGCTCTGGTCATGCTCTCCCTGGGACTGGGCAATTTTTCTCACGCGGGCTGGTCGGGATACCCTCCCCTCTCGGAAAAACATTATAGTCCGGGACCGGGTGTGGACTACTGGATCTGGGGCTTGCAACTGGGAGGGGTGGGAACCCTCATGACCGGCATCAACTTCTTTGTGACGATCCTGCGCCTGCGCGCACCCGGCATGACCCTCATGAAAATGCCGATCTTCTCCTGGACCATCCTGGTCACCAATGTACTCATCATGCTGGCCTTCCCAGTCCTCACGGTAGTTCTTGCCCTGCTGGCCCTGGACCGCTACACGGGAATGCATTTCTTCACCAACCACGGTGGGGGAAACCTGATGATGTTCACCAATCTGTTCTGGATCTGGGGACATCCTGAAGTGTACATCGTGATCCTGCCTGCCTTTGGCATCTATTCGGAAGTGGCTGCCACCTTTTCCAAAAAGCGGCTCTTTGGTTATACCTCCATGGTCTATGCTTCCGTCGCCATTGCCACGCTTTCCTTCGTGGTCTGGTTACACCATTTCTTCACCATGGGGGCAGGGGCCAACGTCAACGCCTTCTTTGGCATTGCCACCATGGTCATCGCCATTCCCACGGGGGTCAAGGTATTCAACTGGCTCTTCACCTTCTACCGGGGGCGGATCGAATTCACTACGCCCGTACTGTGGACCCTGGGCTTCATCGTCACTTTCTGTATCGGTGGCATGACCGGAGTCTTGCTCGCGGTGCCCGGTGCCGATTTCGAATTGCACAATTCCGAATTTCTCATTGCCCACTTTCATAACATGCTGATCCCGGGTGCTCTGTTCGGGTATTTTGCGGGATATGCCTACTGGTTCCCCAAGGTTTTTGGCTTCAAACTGGACGAAACATGGGGCAAACGAGCTTTCTGGCTTTGGATCGTCGGTTTCTACCTCGCTTTCATGCCTCTGTATGCTTTGGGCTTCATGGGCATGCCCCGCCGCCTCATCCATTATGATAATTTTCACTGGCAACCGTATCTGGTAGTGGCTCTGAGCGGGACCCTGATCATCTTTGGAGGCATTCTGTGCCAAATCCTGCAACTCACCCTCAGTATTCGCAACCGTACCCGGTTGCGTGACGAAACCGGTGATCCCTGGGACGGGCGTACCCTGGAGTGGTCTACTGCCTCCCCCCCACCCGCCTATAATTTTGCCCGGATTCCCCAAATCCACACGCGGGATGCCTTCC
>JAKBLB010000030.1 GCA_021832305.1 Pseudomonadota bacterium
TGAATACCCCGCTGGAACACGATACTTATGTCGACCTGGAAGAGGCCCTCGACAAAGCCAACCATTATTCGACGCTGGGCGCCCGTCAGGCGTATGCCAAGGGACAGCGCGCCACCCTGGGCAAGGCGTTGCGGCATGGATGCTGGGCGTTTTTTCGAACCTTCATTCTGCGCCGCAGTTTTCTGGATGGAGGGCAGGGCTTTTTGTTGGCCGTATCCAATGCCCACGCGACCTTTTACCGGTATGCCAAACTTTGGTGCCTGGACCGACCGGAGTGTCGGACTTTTCCTGCGGATCAGTGATCCAGGACTTGCAGGTGCTGTAACTTGGCGTAGTGTCCATTCCGGTCCATCAGTTCCCGATGGGTTCCTTGTTCCACGATATGCCCCTGATCCAGCACAACGATGAGATCGGCTTTTTCAATCGTGGAAAGACGATGCGCAATGACCAGGGTAGTGCGTTGTTCCATCAGGGTGTCGAGGGCCGCCTGGACGGCACGCTCGGATTCGCTGTCGAGGGCTGAAGTGGCTTCGTCCAGAATCAGGACCGGGGCGTTTTTGAGGAGGGCGCGGGCGATGGCGATACGCTGACGCTGTCCACCGGACAGACGTGCCCCGTTTTCTCCCAACAGGGTTTGAAATCCTTCGGGCAACTGTTCGATGAACTCCAGGGCATGGGCTGCGCGCGCAACCTCGCGCAACCGTTCCAGCGGGGTTCCGCGCAAGGGGCCGTAACCGATGTTGTGGGCCACGGTATCGTTGAACAGGACCACTTCCTGGGTGACGAGCGCCAGGTTGCTGCGCAGACTGGCCAGGGTCAAGTCTGCAATGGGATATCCATCCAGAAGGATGCGTCCTGACGTGGGGTTGTGAAAGCGGGGCACCAGACTGGCCAACGTACTTTTTCCACTCCCTGAAGCGCCCACCAGGGCAACGGTTTGGCCGGCCCGTATCTCCAGACTGAAGGAGTCGAGGGCCAGACGATGACCGCGCGGATAGGCAAAACACACCTGCTCAAAGTATAAGTGGCCCTGGGCATGTTCCAGTACCTGGGTCCCTTCATCTCTCTCAGCGGGTCGATCAATCAGGGCAAAGACGCTCTCAGCGGCAGCCAGGCCGCGCTGCAGGGATTCGCTCAAATCGGAGAGGCGCTTGATGGGGGCCAATAGCATGATCATGGCCGTGATAAAGGAGACAAAGCCGCCCACCGTGGTTTGATCGGCCCCTGCCTGCCAGGTAGCCATCCCGATGATGAGAGCGATGGCCAGGGCCGCAAAGAATTGGACGATGGGAACATTGGCCGCACTGGCCGCCGCTTGCTTCATGCTCAGGCGCCGCACCCAATTGCTGGTTTCATGGAAACGGTCGGTTTCGATGGGGATTCCCCCAAACACCTTGATGACCTTCTGGCACTGGATCGACTCATCCAGCACGCTGGTGAGATTGCCCATGGCACTCATGGTGTCGCGATTGATATGGCGCAGGCGCAGGTTGACTTTCCGGACGACCCAGGCGATGGGCGGGGCTACCAGCAGGGTGACACTGGTGAGTTGCCAGTTCAGGTAAATCAACCAGCCCATCAGGCCCACAACCACGAAACTGTCCGTGACCAGATTGGTTAGCACGGTCGTGCTGGCCTGCATGACCTGATTGGCGTCATACACCAGTTTGGAGATCAGTTCTCCGGTACTGTGGTCATCGAAATAACGAGCAGGCAGGTGGAGCAAGCGTTCGAACATTTGTTGACGCAGGTCCATGACCACTTTGTTGCCGACCCAGTTCATGGCGAACTTGGCGATAAAATTGGCAACGCCTCGAACCAGGAACAGTCCCATCAGCATGAGCGGGACCCAATGCATCCAGTGCGGGTCCTTGTGCACGAAACTTTTGTCGAGCATGGGTTTGAGCAGGGCCGGCAGAAACGGTTCGGTGGCCGCAGTAAGGATCATGGCCACGACGGCACTGAAAAATTCCCAACGATAGGGGCGCACATGGCGCATCAGGCGGGAATAGAGGGAGGCGGTCCCAGGCAGAAGGCGCATGGTGTGGTGAAGTCGGTTCTAAAGTCCTAATTATGCGCTACCAGAGCCAAAGTGACTACCGTGGCGCTTTCCACCAATTCCACTAGCGCACCCGCCGTATCTCCGGTGGTGCCCTGAATTCGCTCCACGAGTTTTTGGTGCCACCAGTAACCGGCGATCCCTGCTACCAGGATGGCGCCCAGACCGGGGCGTCCGAAGCCAATCAAAACACTGGCCAGCGTCATGATGCAGACTCCCCAGACCGGGGTGCGCGGCATGTATCGGGAAAGGGCTTCTCCCATTCCGCCGGGGCGAACGTAGGGGGTCGTCAGGAACAGCAGGCATAGGGCGGTGCGGCCAAGAAGTGGGGGCAGCAGCAGAAAGCCTGGGGCAATGCGCGCATCCAGCGTGATCAGGGCCATGGCTTTGACCAGTAACACGAGGACCACGCTGACCACGGCAAAAGACCCGCAGCGAGGGTCTTTCATGAGTTCCAGGATGCGGTCACGGTTTCCTCGCCCCCCCCCAAAGGCATCTACGGAATCGGCCAGTCCATCCAGGTGCAGTGCTCCGGTGAGTCCGACCCACAGGACCAGAATCAGCGCACCGGATAAATTGGAGGATACCCCCAGATAAGAAGTGAGCGCACACATTCCGGCCAATAAAGCGCCGATGATGGCGCCCACAGCAGGATAAAAAAGGAGTGACTGTCCCAACTCCTGAGGGGTCGGGGGAGGACCGGCGGGTAGGGGCAGGCGGGTCAGGAATTGCAGTGCCAGGCCAAAGGTTCGCAGGGGTTTCACGCAGAGTGGGACTCATATTTTATCCAGTCGTTCACGGCATGCAAAGAGCCGTGGGGGACCGGGTAAGTCAAAAAATCGCTGCGCCGGGTTCGGTTCAGTCGATGATGCAACAGACGGATGACTCCGCCATGGGTAACCAGTAGAACGGATTGACCTGCGTACTGTTGCATCGATTCGATCCAGCCAGCTTCGACACGCTGGCAGAAATGATCGAGTGTTTCCCCTTCGGGGGGAGGCTGCTGCCAGGGGTCACGCCAGAATGCCGCCAATGTTTGAGGGTCTTTACGGATCAATTCTGCGGCTGTGTGTCCCTCCCAACATCCGAAATCCAGTTCTCTGAAACGTTCGTCCACCGTCAGAGGGATCTGCAGGCGGGTGGCCAGATTTTCGGCAAAGTGCCGGCAACGCTGGCGGGGAGAGCATACGATCCGATTCCCGCGCCAGAAGGTCACGGCTTGTTCCATTTGTTGCCAACCCAGATCGGTCAGTGGATCATCCAGGCGTCCCCGAAAACCCTCGTGTCCGGTGTCTCCGTGGCGGAGAAGATGGGAGATCACAACTTCTCCGAAACTGACGCTTCGGCAAAGGTGGCCATCTCCTCATGGAGCGCACAGGCCAGACGCAGCAGGGGGATGGCGCTGGCGGCGCCACTGCCTTCGCCCAGGTGCAGACCGAGGGACAAGAGCGGGTGGGCATGCAGTGCTTCAAGAATGGCGTGATGCCCGGGCTCGGACGACCGGTGGCCATACAAAAACCAACGCGCAACCCCGGGATTCATGCGTTCTGCCACGAGTGCGGCCACACTGCTGATGAACCCGTCCACCAGCACGGGCAGACCCTGCTGGGCAGCGGTACAGTAGGCGCCGGTGAGGGCGGCAATTTCGAATCCTCCCAGGTGTTTCAGGATGGCGTAGGGGGACGTGAGTGCGCGCTCATGTTTCAACAGGCTTTGGGCAATGACCTCGATCTTGTGAGATACACCGGCTGTAGCCAATCCGGTACCGGGGCCCGCCAGTCGTTGGGGGGGAAGACCGAGCAGGACACAGGCCATGGCAGTGGCAGAAGTCGTGTTGCCGATGCCCATTTCTCCGCCGATGAAGAGGTCTGCGCCGGTCTGCAGTGCGGCTTCGACACGGGCCCGTCCGGCGGCCAGAGCCGCATGGCATTGGGATTCGGTCATGGCGGGCACATGAAGGAAATTGGCGGTGCCGGGGCCCAACTCCAGATGATGCACGCCAGGCACTTGCGTCAGGTTCTGAACCGTGCCCAGATCGATGACTTCGAGGGATGCGCCCAAAGTTCGGGCCAGCACGCTGATGGCTGCGCCGCCCCGGGCAAAGTTCTTGATCATTTCGCCCGTGACGGCCTGGGGGAAGGCGGAGATATTTTCTGCGGTGATGCCGTGGTCTCCCGCGAAGATGCTGATCCATACCTGCTTCATGTGTGGGCGTTCCCGCCCTTGAGCGGCGGCCAGGAAACAGGCCAATTCCTCCAGTCGGCCGAGAGAACCGGGGGGTTTGGTCAGTTGTGCCTGGCGCTGGTGCGCTGCCAGACGCGCGACTTCATCCAGTGGATGAGGGGGAAGGGTCAACCAGTCAGGAATCATGGGCGTCCTTTCAAAAAAATGGGAAGTCCGGCGACCATCAACAAAACCGGGTCGCAGAGAGTCGCCAGGGCCTGATGCAGGCGACCGGCCTGATCGCAGAAACGGCGGGTCAATTCTCCGAGGGGGACGACGCCCAATCCGGTTTCGTTGCTGACCAGGATCAGGGTGCCGGGCAAGGAGGGGAGGAGTGCCAGGAGGGCATCCTGCTCACGCTGTGCACACTGCGGGTCGGAATCGAACAGCAGGTTGGTCAACCACAGCGTCAAACAGTCCACCAGGATGAGGCCTTCGGGATGGGCATGGGTGAGCAGGGTCCTCGCCAAAGCCACCGGTTCTTCGATCACTTGCCAATGGGCTGGGCGGGTCGAACGGTGATGGGCAATGCGTGCGCGCATTTCCTCATCCTCGATTCGGGCAGTGGCAAGATAAGTGACCGGACGGGCACTGTGTTTGGCCCACTGTTCGGCCTGAGCGCTTTTACCGGAACGAACGCCGCCTAGAATCAGGACTCGCTGTGGTGCCTCAGCGTTCATCCACACCGTCCAGAGCTTCCACCAGATCCCTGATCAAGTGGGAAAATTCGCTGGTCATCAGGGTGAAATCATTATCGAAGGCTTCTTCACCGGCGTTTGAACTTTCGCTCAGAATGTCGTGCGGGGACAGGCGTCTCAATTGCAGGGCTTCGTCCAGCACGAAGGAGATTTTCTGCCCCCAGGTCAGGGCAAGACGGGAAACTTCCTTGCCCCCTTGCACGTGCTGCCGGATCTCTGCGCCTTCCAGGGAGTGGTGGGCATAGCGCACTTTCATGCGTTCATCCTGGCGGGCGCGCAACTCGCAATCCTGGTCGATGGTGAAAACCGCAGGAAGCGTGTCTTCCACCAGCCATTGAGTCATGGCCGTGACTGGAGACAAACGGGTGCGCAGGGGGGCAGCACTGAACTCCACACCACATTTCCGCAAGGTTTCCAGCACTTCCTCGGCACGTCCGGGATTGGCGCTGTCTACCGCCAGCCAATGGTTTTGCGGGTCGATCCAGGCATGGGTTCTGCGTTGTACGGAAAAGGCGCGGGGGAGCAATTCATCCGTCACTTCTTCCTTGATATCCTTCATCTGTTTACGCCCCGGTTTATAGCCACGGGTATGTTCGAATTCCTCGGCGCGCTGCCGTGCCTGTTGGGCAATCACGGAGGCGGGCAGGAGTTTTTTTTCGATGCCAAGACAAATCAGCAGATGGGGCGGCAGGGTATAAACAAAGTCTTCGTCATTGGGGGGGAGCCAGCCGTTGCGCTGCAGGTCACTTCCCGTGCAGGACTGAAGGGGGCGGTGCGACAATCGCTCACTCAGTGACTCGGCCGAATCCTTCCAGGCGCCGAGGCGATAAAGCACAAGATTCTTGAACCACATGATCAATCCCTATAAAGGATGGAATTCTACCAGAAGGACGGTGAGACCCTCACAGGGGCGAGGGATCTTCCGGGGGACTCTCCAATTCCAGTGCGGCTTTTGTCACCAGTTCCTCAGGCAGGCGTGCCTGGATGGATACCCCCAGGCGTTCGAATTCGCGCGCCTGAGCAATCAAATTTCCTTTACCCGTATGGAGTTGACCATAGGCCTTGTCGTAGACGGTGCGGGCTTTTTCCAACTCCCTGCCGACTTGTTCCATGCTGGTGACGAAGCCCACCAGTTTTTTATAGACCCGGCTGGCCCGTTCTGCCAGTTCTGCCGTATGGGCATTCTGTTCTTCGAAACGCCACAGTTGGCGGACGATATTGAGACTGGTCATGAGGGTGGTGGGGGTGGCGACCAGCACATTTTTTTCGATGGCATTCTGGAACAAACTGTCATCGGCGCGCAGGGCTTCCACAAAGGCCGATTCGATGGGGATGAACATGAATACCATTTCCGGCGTGTTGAGTCCCGGCAGGGTGAAATAGGAACGATCGGACAGTTCCTGAATGCGTGCAGCCACTGCCTGGACATGTTCCTTCAGGGCAACGGCACGTTCCGCATCTCCTTCTGCATTGACGTAACGGGTGTAGGCATTGAGCGAAACCTTGGCGTCGATGATCAGATGTTTGGACTGGGGCAGATAGATGACGACATCAGGGCGCCGTCGTCCTTCCTCCGTGGCAAAACTGACTTCTCGCTGGTAATCCTGACCCTCGCGCAGCCCCGAGCGATCCAGCAGGTTCTCCAGGACCAACTCGCCCCAATTCCCTTGTTTTTTGGCCTGGCCCTTGAGGGCCGTGGCCAGTTGGTGGGCTTCCTCGCTCATCTGCTGGTTGAGCGTCTTGAGAAGTCCCAATTCGGCTTTGAGTTGAGCCTGCTGCTCCGTGTCGCGACGGTGAATTTCTTCCACCTTAGTGCCAAACTCGCCCAGTCGCTCCCGTAAGGGATTGAGCAGTTGACCCAGGGAGTTCTCATTCTGTTCCTTGAAATGACGGGACTTTTCTTCCAGGATGTCATTGGCCAGGTTTTTGAATTGCAGGGATAATTCATCCCGTGCTTCCTGCAGGAGAACGATTTTTTCTCCTGCCTGGGCGCGTTCTGCATCCAGTCGCGTCTGTAATTCCGCAACCTGGGCCAAATGTTGACGATGGTCGTTGACCTCCCTCTGGAGGTTCTGGCGCGCTTCGTTCAACTCCTCTGCCAATCTTTGGCAACGGCCTTGTTCGGCGGTCAGTTCGGCGGATAAGCGTCCCTCCTGGATGCGCCAGAGATGTTCATGGTCGCGCGCCTGGTTCAAGGTTTGTTCGAGTTCGCTCAAACGCCTTTCCAGTTCAGGCAGTCGACTGGCTCGTTCCATCCATTGAGCACGCTCCACGGCTCCTTCCGATCGTCCTTTTTCGGCGCAAACTGCCAGTCGGCTGCGCCAGATCAAACTGGAGAGCAAGGCTCCCAGCGCCAGAGAAAGGACACCAACGACTATAACCTCCATGTGCAAACTCCCTGAGTGGACTCGGCTTCAAGTGGGCAGGTAATGATAGAGCCAGGTTTCGCTCAAGGTGTCGTTTCCCCGCCGCAGATATAAACGGATATCCACGGGATCGTTGCCTGTTACTTCGGCCAGGTCGAAGAGTGTGCGCCACAATCCGGGTTGGCCATTGGGGACGGGTTCCGTAGCGGCATTCAGGATACGTCCACGCGATGGCGTAATGACGGCTTCGGGCGCACTCCCTGACGGAAGGTGGAACAGTTCTCCACCTTGAAAAACCACCTCGAACTTATGTGCGCCGGATAACCGGTGGGCAGGTTCTCCTCCTCGTCCGATCCCGGTACCAACACAGCGTGCCAGGGAGGTGGCAAAGGGTTCATCGGCCTGCCAGTAGAGACGGTAACGCAGGGAATGCTGGGATCCGGCGCGTGCCGGGGCAGCGGGGACCCACATGGCCACGACGTTGTCGTACAACTCTTCCGTGGTGTGGAGTTCCACCAGCCGGACTGTGCCCTTACCCCAGGAATTCAGGGGCTCGATCCATAAACTGGGGCGCCGTTCGTAATGCACGGCATCCAGATATTGATCGAAATGACGTTCGCGTTGGATCAGGCCAAAACCCTTCGGGTTTTCATCGGAAAAATAGGACACCTCGATGCCGGAGGGATTGATCAGTGGTCGCCAAACATGCTCATTGGCTCCCGTCCATAAGGAAAGTCCATCTGAGTCATGGACCTGTGGTCTCCAGTCGACTTGAAAAGCCTTGTCTTTGTCGGCAAACCAGTACATGGAAGTCATGGGGGCCAGTCCGAACTGGGCGATATCACGGCGCAGAAACAGTTCCGCCTGGATGTCCATGAGGACACCCTTGTCCCGGGTGAGGATGAAGTGGTACGCCCCGGAGAGACTGGGGCCGTCCAACAGGGCATAGACCGATACTTCCCGCGATCCAGGTTGAGGGGGGGCGAAGTAAAAGTGTGTGAAGAGAGGAAATTCTTCCTTTTGATCCCTGGTGGCGGTATTGACAGAAACCCCCCGCGCTGAAATGCCATACTGATACTCGTCGCCGATGGCGCGAAAATAGGACGCGCCCAGGAAGGCTGCCCAGTCGTTATTGTGCCAGTCCGGTCCGGAACCGCTGCGGCTTTCCTGGATGCGGAATCCGGCAAAGCCTGCCGGATGGCTCAATTCTTGGGCTGGACTATGCTCGGGCATGTCAAACAGGTGCTTGTCGAAGAGGACCTCCCGCGCTTCGGTGTGCGTGCGTTCATTTTCCAGAGGCTGGTCGAGACGATACATTTTGACGGGAAAGGGGAAAAATTTGCCCGGATGAAAAAAGGCGATGGCGTAGTCTCCCGGACCGTCTGAAAAAAGTGCATGGTCCATCTTGAAATGGATCTGACCATGGGCATCCCAGTCGATACGGTCGACGATGGCGGCATCGGGAGACAGGGGGGACGCGTAGGGTTTCTGGGCCTGTTTTTTGGCTTCGGCGCACAATCCCTCCCAGGAAAAGGTGGTTCCCTGTCCCAGATTCAGATCGTTGGATTCGGCCTGTGCAAGGTGGGTGAAGAGTGGACTGGCCAGCAAAGTACCGAGGGTGCCCATAAAGTGACGGCGATTCAGGAACGGCATGGCAGTTTCTCATCCTGACAATTAAAGTTGGAGGGCTGTAGTATAACCTTCTGCAAAATTATTTCGGTACGGGAGGGTATTTGATGAGCAACCGTCGATCCGGGGAATTGAATTTGACCGTGACAGGCATGACGTGTCAGGGTTGTGTGGGCACGGTTCGCCGTGTCGTGAGTGCCGTACAAGGGGTCGAAGACCTTGCCGTCGATCTGGACACCGGGACTGTCCGGGTGCGCGGTGCGGTGGACCCTGAAGGGGTGATGGCTGCGATTCGGGACGCTGGCTACGAAGTGTGCCGTGCCTGATTCTGCGCGCCTTATCCAGGCGGTTCACTGAGTTCCCCAAAGGACTACTTGATCCTTGCGGGTCGGTATAGGACAATGGGCGATCTTTTAAGGAATATGCAACGACATGCTGAATGCAACATTTGCGGCCTTGTTGGGCCCGATGCATGGGTGCCCGACCTTTGTCATGGCTGTCGGGCGGTGTGGGCGGATGGGACCTGACTTTGATGGATAGGCTAGACCTTCGGGATGCCGGTGATCAGTCCTGGACAAGGGTTCAGGTTGTTCTGGATCGGCATTCGTGGCATTGTGCGGCACAGTGGTTGACATGAATGAAGAAGGCCCGCATCTCGCTCTGGTGCATTTCTCGACTCGTATTTTGCAGGCCCTGGCAGAGGGAGCGCAGGCGGTTTCCCTGGCCGAGGAGATTTGTGTTTTCGCCGAGTCGGTGATTTCCGGACGTATCGCATCCCTGATGATCGTGGATGAGAACGGGCGCCTCCAGACCCTGGCGGCGCCCCATGCGCCCCCTGAACTGGTCCGAACTCTTTCGGATCTCATCCCCGGACCCCATGCGGGATCCTGTGGAAATGCCGTTTACCGTCAGGAACCCGTGGTGGTCAGGGACATTCCGCATGATTCGCGCTGGGATGATCTGCGCGTTCAGGCGGAAACCTGGAAACTGAAATCCTGCTGGTCCTGGCCTGTGCGCAAAGACAAACGACTGGTTGGGACCTTTGCCTTGACGGGATTGGTGGAAGGTGAACCCAGTGTGGATCAGATTGACCTACTGGAATTCTGCGCTGCACTGGCGGGCATGGTGCTGATTCATTCTTTGCCTCTGCTGCGGCAGGAAGATGAAAATCAACGCCGTCTCTATCGTGCCTTGTTCGGCTCCGTCGCAGCCCTGATTCAAAATCAGAGTGATCAGGAAATGCAGCAGAGTCTCTGCTCCAACCTTACGAACGACACCGTTTTCAGCACTGCCTGGATCGGGCGCCCAGGGCCGGACGGTTATTTCGAGGTGATGGCCAAATCTGGAACTGGGGCACGCCAGATCATCGAGGCTCGACCCCGCTTGACCCAGGCCGAAGATTCCCCGCTCGTCGTGCGGGCCTGGCAGACGGGACAGACTGCCCTGTCCAACGATACCCTGAGCGATGCTTCCCTGCATCATTGGCATGCGCTCTTTGCCAAAAACCGATGGCTCAGTTTGTTGGCTACCCCAGTCCAGAGGGGCGAAGAACTTTGGGCCGTGCTGGTGTTGGCTTCGCCTCGTACCGACACATTCGATGAAGACACATTGGGACTCTGTCTGCGGGTGGCTTCCTTGCTCAGTCGTAGCCTTGAGGAACACGATCTCAAGTTGCGTATCCATGCGTTGCAAAGGGAAGATGCCCAGTTGGCGCGCACCGATAGTTTGACGGGGCTACCCAATCGCCTGGCGTTGGAAGAATACCTGCCCAAGGCGATGGCCCGGGCCGAACGGCACGAACGGGTGGTGGCCCTGGGCATGATCGATCTGGACGATTTCAAACCTGTCAACGATCGTTATGGCCATGAACAGGGCGATATCCTTTTGCAGGAATTGGCACAACGCCTGGGCCACAAGATCCGGGAATCGAATTATCTCGCCCGCCTTGGGGGAGATGAGTTTGTGGTGGTTTTCGAGGATCTGGATGAAAACCAGGTCCAGCATGAACTCGGCAGCGCATTGGATAGACTCCACCAGGCCGTGGAATTGCCTTTTTATCTGGATGGACCGGAAGATAGCGTGATGATCGACATGACCATGGGGGTGGTGCTTTACCCAGGGGATGCTGAGACGCCGGAAGAACTGATGCGCAAAGCCGATGCCGCCATGTACCAGGCCAAATTGCACAAACGTGAACGGGTGAAATGGTGGATTTTGGGCTCGGTCCCCATGGAAGAACCTGCACCCGAGGTTCCATTTGACCCCTTTGGCAGTGAAGCGCAGTTTCTGCTGAGTCTGGTGCAACCCTACCTGGAACAGGTCACGGATGAATTTACTCATTCGTTTTATGAGGACATGGAACGGGATGAAAACACCCTGGAAATTTTGCAAACCTTGGCGGATGACGAATATCTGGGACTGAAACGGAGTCAATCGGCATACTTGAGTTTCCTGATCGATCCCTCGACGACCCACGAACAGATTCGGGTTCAGGCAGCCCGGCTGGGACGCGTGCATGCCCTGATCGGTGTGACAGGGGCCTGGATGACCCGGGCCATGAGTCTGTATCGCGGATTGTTGCGCCACTATCTGGATACCTTGTCGCTGGTATCGCGCGAGCGTTATCGCGCCTTGCGCGTGATCGACGCGCGGTTGCAGATCGATGTCGAAGGGCAACTGGATGCGCTGCAACAAACCACGGACCTCTATAGCGCTTATCATTCTCGTCCGCTTGATTCTTTTTCGGTTCAGTGGCTGGAGGTGGCTCAGTCCGAACTGGAATCGCTGTCTTCCCTGCCCGGCATTCTGGTGGGACAGATATTGCGTCCCCAGGCTGACGGAATCTTTGCTACGGAGTTGAATGCGGGGGTCAAGTCCCAGGCATTGGAATCCATCCTGCGGGTTCCGGGTATGCGCCCCATTTTGGACACGCGGTCCGAGGCAGGGCAGGGCTTGATCGCCCGTGCTTGGCATTCGGGGCAGATCCAGTGTACCGATGCGTATCAGATGGATACGCGAACCCATACCTGGCACGAGTCTTTTCGTCCCCTGGGCATCCGCAGTGCGGTGGCCATTCCGATCCGTGGGCCGCAGGAAATGGAATTCGTCATGATCGTGCTGGGGGCCTATCCGCATCAATTTTCTTCTGGTTGGATGCGTACGTTCATTGCCTCGCTACAGAATCGCTGGGAGCAGTTGGTGCGATTGAGTCATGCCAACCGGTTTCCGGTCATGGATTCACAACAAGCCGCGATTTACCGTGAACGCTTGCATTCCGGAGGATTATGTCTGTTCATGCAGCCCGTGGTGGAATTGAAAACCGGTGCTCTTTTCAAGGTGGAAGCCCTGGCGCGTTTGGTCATGCCGGATGGAAGTCTGATCATGCCCGGGAAATTTCTGACGGCGTTGCGCTCCTCAGATCTCGATGCATTGTTTCGGCAGGGGCTTGCCCAGGGGCTGGAGTGGGTACGGGAATGTCGTGGGCAGGGATTGGATTTGCCTTTATCCATCAACCTGTCTCCCAGTACCTTGTTGCATCCATTCTGTGTCCCGTGGGTCGAAGAGGCGTTGCGCAAGAATGAAATTTCGCCGGCCCAACTGACGCTGGAACTGCTGGAAACTCAGGATTTCGACCAAGGCATGGTGGATGAGGCCATCACTCAACTGGAACGCCTGGGCGTGAAGTTGGCCATCGACGATCTGGGGTCGGGATTCAGCAGTTTGAAACGCCTGGCCAGTTTGCCCTTTGATGTCATCAAGGTGGATCAGGCCATGGTGCGGGATATTTTCAGCGAGCCGCTCAAAACTCTGAGTTTGATCCGAACCATCATTCAGATTGGTTACGACCTCGAACGGGTGGTAATCGTCGAAGGGGTGGAAAATGAAAGCATTCTGGAAGCGGTGACCCTGTTGGGGGCGCATTATGCACAGGGCTATGCTCTGGCGTGTCCCATGCCGAAGGAACAACTGGTGTCCTGGGTCGGGCAGCCCAAAAATCCTGTACCTACGGGAAATCCTTTGCGGACGTATCTTGGAGCTTTGGCATACCATTGGCGTTACATGCAACGTGTCGGCAAGCGTAGAGAGATGGGGATTCATATGGCGCTGGAGGCCTGTCCCGTGACCCATTTTCTCCGGGAGAAAGGGTTGGAAGGAGCGGCTGTGGCTCAGTGGCATGCACAGGTTCATGAAACGAATCTCGCGGGAATACGACAGGAAGCCAGTGATCGCCTCAAGGATTGGTTGGTAGAGCAGGTTCGATCCGAGAAAAACGTTTGATATCAGGTCGCCCGTCCCTCTTCCGTGTGGGGGGATAAAGGGACGGCGTAATCCTGTTGTTTTACAGGGTGCAGGCGCGCGCATTGCCCGACCGGAGCGAGAAACGCATTCGTGCATCCCGTTCATCAATTTCTACCGTGGCCGTCTTCCCGCCATAGATGGCGGTTTTGAGCCATTCCATTTCTTTCTTCAAGGCCGTTTCGCTTTCCAGGGTGCGCATCCAGCATCTGCGTTCTCCATTCCAACGATATTGGCGCTCCTTGAGCAGGTCCTTGGTGGAAAAGGGAGAATTGAGCGCAGAGACGGTATAACTTTTTTTCGGCAAGCGGTCCAGTATGGGCTTTAACCCGGGTTGTGCGGAGAGTGGGAGGGGTAGGGAAAGGATTTCCAGAAGTGCCTGACAGTCTTCTCCAGCGCGGTGTGCATCGAAAAAGAAGCCTTGCCGGAAGGCAAGGTAATCCAGTTTTCTGGAATTGATGCCTTCGGCTTCCCAGTCGATATCCATCATCGAGCAGCCCCAGGGAAAATCTGAAAAAATGGGCAGACGCTTTTCCAGAAATGGCCGATCAAAAGCAGCATTGTGGGCGATGACCAACCGGGTGTCGGACAACAATGCCGTGAGCGCAGCGTCATCAAAGTGTTGACCCGCAACCAGCGCATCCGTAATGCCGGTCAGACGGATGGTTTCAGGAGCGAGGGGGAACTCGGGGTCTTCCAGGCCACCATAAGTACCGCTTACCTGGATAGGTTGGCCCGTTACCGGGTCATAGTCAAAGACGATCATGCCAATTTCTATGATCTTGTCTTTTCTGGCGTCCAGCCCCGTGGTTTCCGTATCCACGATTACTCCGCGGTGCAGGGAATGAGTGGGCGGGTCGGCGAGTTGCGTTCGTGCTTTCAAGCGCCGCAGGACCCGGTAGTCAGGATGGGCGGACAGTGTTTGGACCAGGGTTTCAGGGTTGGTGATCATGGCAGGATGGGCAGGGATAAAGTCCGCATGCTCTCATGGCAGGGGGAGATTTGTCCAAATTTCCTCCGCGAAGCATTTTCCCGTTCGTCGGATCATGAACTGAACGGGATGATCGTTTCATGATTGCAGCGATGATATCATGGGGACGTGCGCTATCTTTGGTCACCCGGACCCAATTCTTTCATCTGGACGAAACCCGCCCAAGTCATGACCATCAGAATCAAAAGGGTTTATGAACAACCGGACGGGCATGACGGTCGGCGTGTCCTCGTGGACAGGCTTTGGCCGCGGGGTTTGACAAAGGAAAAAGCAAGCGTCGATCTGTGGCTGAAAGATATTGCCCCCAGCACGGAACTGCGGAAATGGTTTGGACATGACCCGGACCGATGGGAAGAGTTCAGGGAACGGTATCGCGCCGAACTCAAAGGAAACGGCGAGTACATTCAACTCCTGCGCCAGGAACTGGACAAGGGCGTCGTGACGCTCGTCTATGGGGCAAGGGATGCGGAGCACAATCATGCGGTTGTGCTCAGGGAATACTATGGATCACTCCGTACCAAAAAATCGACTGCGCCGGATTCCGGTAGATCCTGACCGCCACCTGCGTTCGTCAGGGCAGCATCGACAATGGTCTGGGCTTCCGTCAGGATATGGCGCAGATGGTCTGTTCCCAGAAAACTCTCCGCATAGATTTTGTAAATGTTTTCGGTCCCTGAGGGACGGGCCGCAAACCATCCGCTTTCGGCAATTACTTTCAAACCGCCAATGGGTGCGCCGTTGCCGGGGGCTTGAGTGAGAATGCGCAGGATTTTTTCGCCGGCCAGATCTGCAGACCGGATCTGTTGGGGTGAAAGTTGCGCCAACACCTTTTTTTGCTCCGGTGTGGCTGGCGCATCCACCCGATCGTACACGGGGTCGCCAAACTCCAGCGTCAGGTCACGATAAATTTCACTGGGGTCGCGCCCCATGCGTGCGGTGATTTCCGCCGACAATAGAGCCGGGACCAACCCATCCTTGTCGGTGGTCCAGATCGTGCCGTCCAGACGTGCAAAAGACGCGCCCGCACTCTCTTCTCCCACAAAACCAAGGGAACCCTCCAGCAGCCCCTCCACAAACCACTTGAAACCCACCGGTACCTCGTACAACTTGCGACCCAGTCTGGCTGTGACCCGATCGATCAGTTGGCTGCTGACGAGCGTCTTGCCGATGCCCGCATCCTTGCGCCACTGAGGCCTGTGCTGAAAGAGGTAGGAAATGGCGACCGCAAGATAATGGTTGGGTGCCATCAACCCACCACTTCTGGTGACGATCCCATGCCGGTCATGGTCGGTATCGCAAGCAAAAGCAATGTCAAAACGATCCTTGAGCCCAATCAAACTCTGCATGGCATAGGACGAGGAGGGATCCATGCGAATCCGGCCATCCCAATCCACTGTCATGAAGCGGAAAGTGGGATCAACCCCACCGTTCACCACCGTAAGATTCAAACCATAGCGCTCGGCAATGGCCGGCCAATAGTGAACGCCAGCTCCACCGAGCGGATCCACTCCTAGGGCAATGTCGGCTCCGCGAATTGCTTCCATATCGATCACATGGCCAAGATCGTTTACATAGTTGCCGATGAAATCATGGCGCCGGGTCGTGGCAGCGCGCAGAGCCTGCGCGTGAGTCATTCTTTGTACCCCCTGCAGATTGCTTTCCAGCAGCGCATTGGCACGGGCCTCGATCCAACCGGTGACATCCTTGTCTGCCGGGCCGCCGTTGGGCGGATTGTACTTGAACCCCCCATCCTCGGGCGGATTGTGCGAAGGCGTGATGACGATGCCGTCCGCCAATCCGGTCGTGCGTCCCCGGTTGTATCCCAGAATCGCATGGGAGATGGCGGGCGTCGGGGTGAACTCACTTCCCGCAGAAATCATGGTTTGCACCCCATTGGCCGCCAACACCTCCAGCGCCGTCTCGAACGCGGGGCGGGACAATGCATGAGTGTCGATCCCCAGGTACAGCGGACCGTCGATTCCCTTGCGCTTGCGGTATTCACAGATCGCCTGGCTGATCGCCAGCACATGGGATTCATTGAAACTGCGTTCGAAGGCACTGCCGCGATGCCCGGACGTTCCGAAGGCGACGCGCTGGGCCGGCACGGTGGGATCGGGACACAACGCCGTATAAGCGGCCAGCAACCCGGGGATATCCACCAGCAGCGAAAGGGGGGCCGGTTTCCCGGCCAATGGGCTGACGGTGGTGCTCATGATTGTGTAGACATCATTTTGGAATGACCTATAAAAACTCCTCAACCGAGGCGCTCGTGCCCGAGTCCAACACTACCATAGCCATCAGAAATTTTGTATGACATTTTGCCGGGATTGGAGAGTTGAACTGGAATTTTTGGACAGGTCATCCATGAAATCGACGCGTTCGGCAGGAATCGAGCCTATGAACCCTACCGGGCTCGAAGACGCCACAGGGAGGTGACTTCCGCCTGGCGCGCGACATATAGCGGATCACTGACATCAGCGACGCGCGGGTGATGTGGCCGCGTCTCGATTCGATCAAGGACGATCAATCCCGCTGCATCGATCAGTGCAAGCAATTCCGGGCGCGTACGCAGCCCCAGATGCTCAGCGAGATCAGAGAGCAGGAGCCAGCCTTCACCGCCGGGTTCGAGATGCGCAACCAAGCCATTCAGAAATCCACGCAGCATGCTGCTCTCGGGGTCGTATACTGCGTGTTCGAGGGAGGATACCGGTCGTGCGGGGATCCAGGGCGGATTACAGACGACGAGCGCCGCGCACCCGTCAGGATAGAGTTCTGCCTGCCGTACCTCCACCTGTGCGCCGAGTTTGAGTGCCGCGATGTTGTCGCGCGCGCAGGCAAGCGCGCGCGGATCGCGTTCGGCCGCGACTATATGCGCGACGCCTCGTTTTGCCAGAAGCGCGCTGAGCACGCCGGTGCCGGTACCGACATCGAAGGCCACGCCGCGCGCGGGTATCTCGAGCAGGGCAGGCGGCAACGGTGCCGTGGCGACCAGATCCACATATTCGGAACGGATTGGCGCAAACACGCCGTAATGCGGATGAATGCGCGCGCCGAGCGCCGAAACTTCAATGCCCTTCGTCCGCCATTCGTGGGCGCCGATTATTCCCAACAGTTCGCGCAGTGAGGCGATGAACGGCAGGGCGGCCGTGCCATAGGCTTCGGCACAGGCCTGTTGCACATCGGGTGCGCGGCGCAGCGGAATACGGAAGTCGGCGTCGAAGGGCAGGAGCAACATACCCAAGGTTCGTGCGCGTTGCGATTGCATCAATCGATAGCGATGGAATACGTCCGCAGAGAGAGGGAGCGACGGGGCGACAGGCGTCGACATGTCCGCTTTGGCAACCGACGGCTTATTGCCCATGCGCGGTGCATCGATTCGTCGCACCAGTGCAGTGAGCTGTTGTCGTGCATTCTGAAAATCGCCGCGCCACAGAATCGCCGTGCCTTCGCAAGCCAGATGATAGGCAACGTCAGCCTTCATGCGATCGTCTGCGATCACCACGCGTTTCGGCGGTGGCAAGCCACTCCCTGAACGCCAGAGGGCAGTGCGTACCTCACCCTCCTCGCGCCAACTGACCGTGGGGAGTTCAGTCACTCCGCGCCCTTTGTCTGCGCCGGGCGGCGACACCACCAGCGCATAACTCATGCCTCACTTCTCTCGATGACACTTGTGGTTTTTCATGATTTGTCAGCCCGTCCCTCATTGTTTGTTAAGAACCTCTGTTTTTCGATCCGTTCCGGGTCAAATATCTTCCGCCACCATCTTGATCGCCCCGCAGGGACATTCGGCAAAACAAATGCCACAGCCTTTGCAGTAGTCGTAGTTGAACAAAAAGCGTTTGCCCGGGCCGAGTTTGATTACCGCGTTATCGGGACACACGCCATAACAGTTGTCGCACTCGAAACAGTTGCCGCAGGACAGGCAGCGCCGTGCCTCGAACAGGGCATTCGTCTCGCTCAGCCCACCCTGCACTTCATCGAAACTGGTTTGGCGGCGTATGGCGTCCAGCATTGGGCGCATGGTCTTGGGCGCGTCGGAATAGTACCACGGGTTGAGCATGTCGAAAGTGGCCGCCTCATGTGTTGCTGTGGATTCGTAAGGCTTACCACG
>JAKBLB010000031.1 GCA_021832305.1 Pseudomonadota bacterium
AATACGATATTTCTGAAAACTTTCGAAAGATATCCTGATTGTCTGCCAGGCAGGTTTGGCATGGAAACATGCCCGATAGGATTGCTAAACGATACGTGTATCATCGGTGCGCAAATGCAGATTATATATTTCGCCGTTACTAAACATATCGATTTCGATTCCGCCATATGCGCCGGCATCAAGCAACCCGGACTCGCACAAACCCAGACTGGCCTGCACAAAGCCGCCGTTATTTGCCAGACTCACTGCACCTGTCAGCCGCAGGCAGTGCCGTCCTTCAACAACTGCCGGCACCAGACTGACTGAAGACTTGCCGCCCATTACGGTATCAGTGACGGCCCTCCAGCATGCACCATTGACAGCATCAAGGCTTCCGCTGGTCCGGTCGTCAATCACCAATGGCGATAAAATGAAATCTGTCAAGATGCGCTCCATTGTAAGACAAGTCGGCTATCGTCGTTATTCCAGTTTCAGAACCCAGAATGGTTCAGGCCGGATTTAAAAAATAAATCGCAACATTCAGCGCGGAAGCATAATCAATCCAGAACAGGTAAGGGGTCATAAGCCAGGCTACAGTTCTTGAGGATTTGCAGGCCAACGCCAACAGCGCAAATGTACATACAAAAATCGCCAGGATATCGATCATCCCGAGTCCGATCAGATGCATGCCAAAAAAGATCCATGACCAGAACCCGTTCAGAGCAAGTTGAATTACCCCTAATTTTTTGAGGGTACGGCTGGAATCAGAAAAAATCAACCACCCGGCAACTGCAATCATCAGATACAGAACACTCCATACAGCGGAGGAGCTTTCTGTAATCGTCCTCCGCCTCAAAGCGGCGATGTGAGAAAGGATTGATCCCGTATTGGAGTGGCTGTAATGCAACTTTGATCCGTCATGTTTGTTTACAGCATGATTTGCCCGAGATTTGAACGGGCGGACAGGGCGCCGAGCCGTAAGAGCAGAACACGCAGCAGTCGCCGGGTTTTGGTTTGAGCAGGGTATGGCAGGCTTCGCATTCGTAATACCACTGGCAGGCATCGATGGGCATGAGTTTTTTTCTGATGCCTGCACGCGGGACAGGTGAGAATCGAGTCGAGTTGGAGTTCCATGAAGAGGCGCTGAGATCGGGATGCCCTATTGTAGATCAACCCGGCACCAATCCGGCAATCATGCGCCGTTGTGCATTCCCATCATAGGACATCGGCTTGCGCATGAAGAATTCCAGCGACAGCCCGACTGCCTGGCGGCCCCTAGCATTCGGAATTATCGGTAGTAGAGCGCCTTCACACCGACCGTTCAATGACTTCAAGTATTTTCTTGATTTCGCGTTTCATTTTCTTTTCATTCTTGATCAACCCGGCGCTTTCCCCTCGAGGAGGCGTGCCATGCGCCATGGCATTGCGTAGTGACTTCAGGCTGTTATAAGATTTTTTCACCTCAAGCGGATATTTTCCTTCTTTCAACTCATCCAAAAAACGCTTGTCCACATTGTTGCGATCCTTATAATCATGAGGATTGAGGCCCGCCTGTTTCGTCTGGTCTGAAATCAGGGCTTCCAGACCAAAAATCATGGCGCGCAAATAGTCGTGACGCTTCAACGCCACTTTTGCCAGGTGAAGTTGCTGCTTGGACAGGTCATTGATACTGGCCCATTGCAGGCGTTTTTTCAACAATTCCCGAAACAACTCGCTCGCTCCGGACAGAGGGTTGTCCAGTTCGTGCAAAAAGGAACACAGACTGTTGGATGCCAATTGGGTCTGGGTGATCGATTCAAAATACGCAGCCTCAACCAGTAGATGTGCTTTGTCATCCGGCACCCCATCATGGGTCAGCAAAGGGGCAAACACCCCATAATCGCCGCTGGCATCATAACGATCCAGGGCTGTGACCCAGCGTTGCACCCGATGCAGTCCATCGAGGCGGATGACCGGTGTCTTCTCGTTTCGAGTCATCTCCAGCGCGCCATACCATAATCCGCAGATGTTCAGCTCCGGACGCAAGCGTTCCAGCAGGGTGACAGACAGAAAACCCACAGCAGCCAGATGACGAAACCCATGGGTGATGTCGATGTGCAATTCATTGCGTTGTTTGCCCAGCGCCTCTGCCGTGACTTTCAGAGTCTCGACCTGATCTTCCTCTGAAATCCCGGAAGGAATCAGGTGCAAGCCGACCTTGTAGCCCAGCGCCTGGGATACCCAGGGCATGATCCGGTCCAGCAGGTCCTGCGTCACCGCCCCCTGGCACTCCGCTTCCAGCAATTCAAGGCGCAAGATTTCATATTCCGGGATGTCATTCAATACTTGCTCCACCAACGCAAACCACATGCTCCCTGCCGTTCCCAACACGATCAGATTCCGGACCTTGAGATGCGCAGCCAGCGCCATGCCAAAAAAGGGCGTCACATGCTCAGTGCCGTCGGTAAAACTATAGGTAGCCAAACGATAGCCGCTGGCAGTCTTTTCTTTTCCTCTACCCAGCATGGTCAGCAATGTGATTCCCATTATCGATCCCTATTGGTCAATCCGTAAATTTTCTGCCGCTTCCTAATCAGAACCCGCTGAAGAAACCATAGCCGGAACTACGTTTCGCGCCGATCCCGCGGGTCGTCAGCACTGTTTAACCCGGTGTAGGCCAAATCAGCTTATCGAGCGTAATGGCATTCCCTTTGATCGTCACGCTGATATTGACTCCTTTAAGCTCTCCCTTCTTTTCCAGCCGCGCCTTCTGCTCCGGAGGAAGCATATCAATCAAGGCGTGGGCCTTTGCCTGCGAGGCCTGGGTTAAACCCTTGTTCGGTATGATCGCCTTGAGCGTTCTGCTGCCTTTAATCCAGGTCAAACCAACATTGGTCCAATGTTCGACGGTCTCCTCAACGGCCAGCCTCTCCGCCTTGGGTCCCGTGGCCATCCCAACTGTCGAAGACTCGCTCATCGCCGTGGGGTCAGCCAACGGCCTCCCCTGTAAAGGGCGAAAATCCTTCACATCAGTGACGCCCACCGCAGTTGCATAATCGGCCAGGACTAATTTATCTTGACCTTGTTTTGCGGTTTGGAACTCATTGAATTTCTTTTCGAGTCGCATGTGACCTAACGGTTTCCCGATCTTTCCGGCCCATTTATCGGCCATGGCCGGGTTTGCCATGGCCATCAGGTTGGAAATACGCGCACTGTTCTCCCAACCGGGAACAGCATTGCACATCTCGTCGCGGAATTGTTGCATGAACTTTGCCTGGCATTCGTCATCAGGGCTATATTCTGCCTCATCAGGATCGTTGGGCATGATGCGACTGTCTTTAGCGCACAATTCAGCTCGAACTTGCCCAAAACCGAAAGACTTGCCCATCCCCAAACCATGCCGCAGTGCTTGGTTCCCCCCCCAAGTCAGCACCCAGAGCAAAGCTCCCAACTCCACCGGTTTGAGATTGTGAAAAACCAGTCGACCCTTGAAGACCGTGTTGGCTGGCAGCGTATGCAATCTCACCTGCACTTTGGTGTTGCCTTCCTGATCTGGTGTCAGCTGTTGCACCTTGACATCGTCCGGGGCACGAGCGGGGTAACGCTTGAAACCCCGCAGGGTCGGCGTCTTGGACTGATCGTTCTTGATGTAGGTGGCGTATTGCTTTTCCTTGAGACACCAGTTGATTGGGTTGGACTGCTGGGTGATGTAGTTGGGAAAGTAGCTTGGCTTGGGGCTATTGAGAATGGTGGGAGGTTGTGGATTGGTCTTTGGTGCATTTTCGGCGATGGCCATGTCGCAACTCACCCGGCCACGCAAGGCGTCACTTGGGTTTTCTCCGTTGATGGCACCGAAGAGTAAATCAGCCAAGTCATACCCGAACTCAGCGCCCGGCTCCTGTAGATTAGCGGGATCGGCATGGCGGATCATGTCATGGGTAGAGAAATCCCCGGCCAGTTTGGGCATGTAGGCAAGGCCAATGCGTAACAACTCCTTGTCCTGGATGTAAAATATGGGAATGGAATTGCCAGCGCGATACTTGGCCTTCCAGTATCCCGGCCAGGGCATATCCTGTTTGTCTCCCTCATCCCCATGAATGCGCAAAAAATCACGCCATGCTTGTGAGGAAACCGCAATGGCCTGATCGCATTTCTGCTCGAAGAACACGAAATCTCGATGCTTGCCTTTGAATCCCGTACTGTCTGAGATTTGTCCCGTAAAAACAGGGACGCCTTGACAGGAGCCCGCAAACAATCGGGTGGCATCCCGATCGCCCGGTTCAAAAGAGATTTTGTTCGGATCTTTCTTTTTCTCACCGCACAGTTTGAGCCAGCGTTCATACTTGTCTTTGACCGTCTTCTTGGTATGCGAGAAAATGGGCTGAGGGATGTCGAGCGCCTTTTCCAGATCACGGTGCTCGAGCCTGTTCATGGAACAAGGAACGATCTCATGGGTCCCATCGTGCTTTCGTTTCAGAAAACCGGTCTTCACCTTGCCGAACACGCGCTGGACATAAACGGTGTCGGCCGAGGAAATGTCACGAAGCCCGGGTCGAACCTCGTCCACCTGGCTCATGCGTCCAAACCCGGCGATCTCCAGCACACTACGCAACATGCCCTTCAGGCTGGAACCCGGAATCGCGTAGCAATTGTCGCTCAGTTGGAACGGCTTGACCTCGCCAGGTCTATCGTTGGCGGGTTTGGTCTGATGTCCGCCAACAAGTATTGGGGTAGCGGCAATCAGTCTGTAGTGCAGTTCACCACTGACCCCTTTTTCGAAAGGAATATCGTGCGACACCTCCTTGCCCCATTCCGGAATGTAAATCTGTTTAGACAAGGGAACGAAGTTATAGGGGGCCGTGATGTATTTCGACAACTTAAGTGAATCACCCTGCCGCCGTCCCTTTGATTGGCTGGCCTGTGCCCCATGGTTATATTGTTTTGGCGTCGACATGGTCAGGCTCCCCTGGCATCGGATTGATCAAAACCGATGAAGCACGCAGCAACCTGCACGGGCCCCAACTCCCGATCCATACTCCAGTAGCGTCGATAGCGGAGATATCCCAAATCATCACGATAGGCGAGATGAGCAACTTCATCGCACAGCCATTCGCCGCCTTGTATGTGTTGACTTTCGACCGTCACCCAATCGCCTGCGGGGCGACGGTTCAGATTCAGGCTTACCGCACCAGCCGCCACCGCTTCCGCGCGCAACAGGACACCCCATTCCTGTTTCACCTGAGGCAATCCGTCAGTGAAAGCACATTGATACGATTGAAACTGAAGCCAGCCCTGAATCGGACGATGTTCGGCCAGCATCTGCCATTGTGCGTTTGCACTGACATAAACATGAGCCTGCTGCTTCAGAGTGGCCGCGCACATATCAGGCAGTTCGAAACACTTCAGCGTGCGACGCAGAGATTGATAATCATCGAGCAAGTGTGACACACCAGCGGTATTCATCGTGCCTCCTGTTGGAATGAGATGATTTCGGTCCAGGGTTTGGATAAAGTAGCAGGGATCTCTCCTTGAAAAAATCCATGCCCCGAGGTGGAACGTGCTCCCAGTGCCAATCGACCCTCACAAAGATCCTGCAGGGCAGCAAGAAAGGCACGCTGGATGGCAGCCAGATCAATCCGTTGCACCTGGGCCGCCCTTTGCAGGCGTTGCAGATCGATTGAAATCGGCACCTGGATTTTGCCGCCCAGGATCGTTTGTTCTTCAAACAACCTATGCTCGCGCGCCCCTCCCGTGAAGCGATCGATGCTGTTGTGCATCAAACGAACCGTTTTGGGCGCGGGAAGGTAGATATCGTCGATGTACAGACAACCCGCCCATCCTTGAGGTGACTTTTCGTCTATCCCACCCTGTTTGTCCTTGACATTACCTGCCAGCGCCAACACCTCGGCAGGCAAAAGAGGATGGCCGTCCTTGTCGCCCGGAGGTTTCGGATCCCAGACGCGCGCAAAACGCCGTGCATGGAATGCCATGCGATGCAAAAGCACCCCCTTGAGCGAGGACGCAGGCACCAGAAGATGGCGCTGGGCACTCACTCCACCGGTTCCATTCGACCAACTCACACAGCGCTCGCTGACTGGCAGAAGATCTGGCACTTTCTCATCCGCATCAAGTTCTCCCATGAGTACATCACCCTGACCCAGGCGCCATAGATTACGCGCATCGAGCGCCAAATCCGCCCGGATCCAAGCCGATGAATCACTCTGTGGTATGGAATGCACGGTCAGGTTACGCAAATCCGATGGATCGGTGCCAAGATTGGCCAATGCTCTGGCTTGTTGGGGCACGCGCAGATCAAAGTGTCCAACGCAGATGCTGATGCACCGTAGACGGCCTAGACCAGCACGGGTGCCTCCTCCAAGGCGAAAACCAGGATGAGACAAGAGAGCAAGCACCTTGTTCCACTGTTCCCCCGAGTCATGCGCTTCGGTACCGAGGCGCAGTTCGACCGCAAAGCGGTGCCCTGCGGCCAAGACACTGCGGTCGAATTTTCCCGTATCGACTGCGGCGCCACGATGGCTCAGCCGCACCCGATTGCGATGCATGGGAGCCCCGATCTGATCAAGAGCATCCCGAAAGAGAGCATCTTCCTGAAGACGTTTTCCCGACTCACCGAGAAGCAATCCATCTGCGGCCCGACCTCGGCTATCGAGCAACAGACCCCAGCCGAGGTGTAACTGCGATACGGCACCGCGATCCCTGTCCTGAAAACCAAACAGTTGCCTGGTCATGTCGACGCCGTACTGCTGCGTGCAGAGATGCCGCAATACCCCGGCAAGGCTGGAAGCGGGAATGGCGGGCAGGTCGTTCGCATCGCGCACCAACGCGCTGTCAAACACGCCATCCGGGCTTCCCGTACTGATGGACAAGGGCGTGATCACCTCCAGCACGAGGCGCGCGAGATGGACTTGATTCAACGCATGGAGTGGAAATTGGACAGGTTCGTTCATGGCTCAGACCTTGCGTTTTGCGGATTGATCCATCAGGCGGCGGGCGATTTGTTGCACCAGATGAGCATCACACTGTTGATCTTGAGAAATGCGCAGCTTCAACCAGTCAGCAAGTTTGCTCCATGGGCCTCGCTCGGAATTAGGCGGTATTTCCGAATCCCATCCTTTGCCGTTTGGCCTAATGACCCCATCCCGCTCATGGAACAACGCGTGAAACAATTTTTTTCCTTGTTTCACGCGCGCAACTTCAAGCACACTGCCCCACTGTGAACGAGAAGGATAAAAATCCGTCACGAACTCAGGATAGCCCTGAACACGTCGCGCCGATTTGATCGCTTCCTGATAGTCACGGACAATATCGTTTGCCTTGTTTTCCGTGTCATCCTGGGTGGCACCGGTCTTGGTTTTTAGCCAATCAACGAGTGGATGCGATGGTGCCTTCATGATTTCTTTCGGAGGCGCACTGGACCGAGGATCAAATTGTGGATTTGCAGTGGCCAGCAAAGGAGGATTGATCCACACCTGCCCAAGCCCAGCCTCCCGGTGCAGTCCAATCCCCCGCTGAAGTTGCGCCATGCAGACCTCGGAATCGGCATCAGCGGGCAAGGTGATCGTGATGATGCCGCCCGCCACGAGAACCTGACGCTCGGTTTCGTATCCATGGCGTTTGGAGTTCCATGGGCTATAACGCCGGGCCCGGACGAATGTTTTCCCCCACTCGACCCGACTGCCGTGAGGCAGACCAAGCGCCTGCACATCGAGGTTGAGGGTCGCCTGTCCGTTTGCATCACAGGGCGCAAGATCGGAGAGCAGCCACAGCGTGAGATTGCGGCCAGTCACAGAACCGTGTTTCGGACGGACAGCTCCCGGAGCGTGCTCGATTTGCACCCGCCCATACTCGGCTGAGCGTGAACGACCCAGCAGAAGTTGTCCTTCGAGGACCTTGGCCACACGAGAAAACAATTGCGCATCAAAATCAGCATCGGCCTCAATACGCGCGATAAACGTCTGGCCACGCTCAAGAGCGGTGTAGCCAAAGAGTTGGGCATCGGCCGCACGACCGGTCTCTGGTGCAATGGCTGTTTTCATACGGTAGTTGCGTTTGGGTTTGATCCATCGACCAGACTGGCTGACATAACCTTCGCGCAATGGTTTGGCCTGCTCATTGCCCTGCGTGGGATCGGCTTTGGGAATGTCATCCACATGCAAAAAGTTATGCACATCCTGCGGCACCAAGAAGTCTCCTTGAGGTTTCATCGATTTTGCATAATGCCAGCACATGGGTACTGGCCATGTCGAAAGTTGCTTATCGGCAGGAAGTCCATCACAAAAGCGTAGCCGTCCACTGTGAAAAGCCGCATCGGCCGCATCGATCGAGAGGGATGCATAAAGACGGGATGCTGCCGCCCCCAACAGAGCCGCCCCCGGAATGCGATCGAGCGTGCCATGAGCACCCTCGGTGGCTGCGCGCTCACTGAATACGCAATCGTCGATCAGTGAGATCAACAATGTCTGGTGGTGCGCCTTCATGCGACCTCCAGTGTCAGTTGTGCACGACCAAGTCCACGGGTACGATGCCCACCTACGGCAGGAATCAGCGGGAGCACTTCTCGCAGGCGTTCAGACCAATCGGACGGCAGTCCCGTACCGGATATCGGTTCTACGGATGCTTGCAAATCTAAAGGCACGACAACTTCGATACCGCGAAGACTCCAGTCTCTTGCACTTCCGGTGGCCTCATCCACGGCGGTGGATTGCAATACCCGAAACAGGGCAGCGCGTTGTGCGCCATGTTTGTCCACAGTCAACCAGGCGCACAGCTCGGCAGGCAGTCGCGCATCACTCACGCGAAGCATCCCCGGTGACGGAATCTGGCCACTTGACACTTGTTCCGTTCGTTGTCCAAACAGGCTGCGCAGTAATATCCCATCCGCGTGCCCCTTCCAGCCCCAAAACCGGGCTTGTTCCAGCGCATGACGCAACAACCCCTTGATGTGACGACCCGGCAATGCCGGCAGATTATCGGCGTCCCGGTATGCAGCCGCATCCACCGCCGCCCCTAGGCCGCGTCCGGTGCCCGAATGCCAGTAACTTCGCACGCAAATCTGCAAGACATGGGTCATACCATAACCTCCTGTTGTTGAATCGTGGCAAGAGCCCGATGGTCAAGTGCCAACAGTTCAAGCGCATCGCCCAGCGGACTACAAAATTCTTGGTGGGAATGCCCATCGTCGCAGAGTGCATAGGGCAAATCTGCATCGGGCTGGTAACGGGGCATCAGCACCTGTAAATACCGATCGAACTCGGAAAGTTTCTGAGGCTGCTTGTCATGCAAGAGCTGACGCCACCGTCGCCAACTTGTGCGGGCTTGCGCCGGGTCGAGTTGCAATAGATTGAGCAGGCCACGAACCGGACCCCGTGCCATGTTTTCCCCTTGCAGGAGGGCGGTCAACGCCTCCAGATCAGAAAGCCGCGGCAGCGAGCCAACATTCTTGTCCGCGGATAAGACGTATGTTCCCAATGTATGGATATAGGCCCTGCGTCTCGAGAGACTGTTGGTATCTCCGTCGTCTGCCTCACCCTCATAATGCGTCAGCACTTTCTTGACAAGTGTGCTGTAATCCTCCATCAGCGCGGTCGTAACACGGTAAAACACTACTGAAGACGGCGCAATATCCTGAACCTCAGATTGTTTCGCACGGGTTTTCGCATGGCTCATGAGGGACTCAGCCAATGTCGCCGCCATCGAAAAAGGCTGACTGGCGCCGATGAATGCGACACCAAATCCCAAGGTGAGCTTGTCCGGCAGTCCCTTCACCTCAAGATTGGTCAGTTTTTGAAGTTGCCTTCGACTTTCCTCTTCGAATGCGCGTGCGAAAACCTGGATGTACGCCAAGGCCAGATCGGCACGAACCAACACGATGACATCGTCTCCGCCGAGCAAGATGGGACGCGCCGCGAGAAGTTCACCCTTTTGACGTATCGGTAGCAGCACCTCGAGGGCCGCCTGCTGGGCACCATGACAAGTACTCCTCTCCACAGCTTGGGAGAATGTTGTGTAAATTTCCAGGAACCGCTCGGAATGCTGTTTAACAGTTTCGTTGATTTTGATCAATACTTGCCCCATGCCATTGCCATCGGCGTGGATCATTGCCACATCACGCATCCCGCGCACAAACGGAAATCCATCGACATCCTCGGTTTCCAGGCTGCGCGGCCAGTCCTCCCATTTCAGATGCGCTTCTGGCGGCGAATAGCGATGGATGAAGCCCGCCTGACTCAGGTCGGCAAAAGGCTTGTTGCGCTGGGTGACGACATCAATGGCCCCGTCTTTTGAATCGCGCTGCACCGCTACACGGCCGGTGCGTCGGGCTCGTTCGGCAATCGGAACGGGAATGGGATAGTGAGTTCGTTCTCGACTATTGTGGCTTCGCAAGTCCTTCTGTGCCTTGGAAAAAGCATTCGAAAACGAGTCCCCTTCCCCTCGTCCCAGCACAAAACCAAGACTTTGGACCGCTTGTTGAACCGCCAAAAGCCACAAGGCGGCAAACCGGTCGAGCACGCCGTGGTCCCGGCAAAATGCGTAGAATGCCCCCCCGGCCCGCCGGGAAAATTCGATTCCTGAAGCTTGGGTTGCAGCCAATACAGCATCAAGCAAATTGTCTTTAGCCTCATGATTGGTCAACCGGTCAATCAACTCGCTGCCTCCGATGGCATCACGCAAACGGCCTGAGGAAAAAATGAAAGACTGAATCGATTTCACTTCGAAAATCAAACAACCCACGGGGCCATCTGTGGACATGACCCGATCATCGGAATGCCGTTGATCTGTCAATGTCTCTTGCAAAACTTGTCCCGACATACCGGTCATGGCCTCTTTCCCCCATCGTTATGATCCAATGCGCTTCTTGACATCATCACTCTCCCATCAAAAAACCTGATCAACAAAGATTGACCATGTAATTTCAAGCTAGCCAGCCCTTTGCTCACTCCAGACGTTCCATCAAGGCCAATTCCCAGGAAATGTCGTCCATCTCCGCTTCGCTCAACACCACCCCTTCAGGCAGTCGCTGGTTCAACCGGAGCACCAACGCACAATCCCCAGGTTTCAGGGCCACGCTCATCCGGTTGACAGGTATTTCCACCCCCAATTGAGCCCCCAGAAAGCGCGCCGACGACTCATGACCGATCGCAGAGACAAAATCGCCAAACAACAAGGTGCGTGCCGTAGCAACCGGCACGGGCCCACTAAAACGCCACAGACCGTAGGCCGTCAATACCGGGGAATTCAACAGGTACAACATCACGCGTCTCCTGACCAAACAATAGGATCTTCCGGACAACTGGACAGGTCGTGCCCAAACTCGGGAACCTGCCCCCAAAAAGTCTGGAATGCCCCGAATCCAAAAGCGGTTCGCCCTCCCAGTTGAAGCTTTTCACCGAGCCTGAACAAGCCATGAAAAGGGGCCACCGGACCCGCATATTCCAGCGTCCCGTCCCAACCGTTGAATACCATGTGGTGCCGTGTCCGTTTCGATTGCCGCGCGAATGATGACATCCGGATTTTCTGGTCCACCAACCCTACCGATGCCGCCATCCCCTGCCAGTGGCGTTGCTGATCCTCGTCGTAGGGCAGATGTGCCTCTGCAGCATGGGCCAACTGGCTGACCCGTCCCAAGAGACGGCGCACCAGTACCGAAAATGTGGGAGGATGAGCCATCAGACCATTACCTTCTTTGAGGATCAACGGGGTGATCGTGCAAAAACGCATACGGTTCCGCTGACCAATATCCTGATGGAAGAAATCCTTCGTAATACTGCGCGCCTCGGGCATCCCGATGGTTTTATCATCCACCCCGTAGTAGTAAGGCATGGGTTCCTGTGCCCCGTATTGGGCCCAGTGAATGCTAAATGAGCGACGTTCCCTGCCCAGGCCATGCCTCCCCATTTCCTTGACGGTATTCGTGACCTCCAGACCACCGTCGCAAGCGTCCCCGGTCAATGTCACCCGCAGGCGCGGATAACCAGGCAATGGAGGAACCAGGGAATAGAGCCGGGCCCGGTTTTCGCCGATGCCGTAGAGCCGTTCAAACAGGGAAGGAGAAACCTGGCTCAAGGTTTTACCGAAAGCGCCATGCCAAAGCGTATGCCGGTCTCCATCCGGTAAATCTCCCTGCAAGAAGAAATCCAGAACGAGACAGCGCAACGGTGGCCGTGATCGTTCCATTATTTCACCGACACCTTCAGATCTGCGGGCAAGGCATACACCGGCGACTTGTTTTCATTGATCCTGACTTTTTGAATCACGCAACGCTGCGTCAATTTGGCACCCAGAAGATTCAAGAATTTCCGCTTGTTGATGCGCGACAACAAGGGCGAGAAATAATGGGAGGGCCCATCACCATTGTCGTTAAACCACTTGTTCAGCGTGGCCTCGGTCTCATCGTAGCAACGATTTGCCCGCCCCGACACCTGCATCAGAATGAGTTTCAGGTATCCTTCCTCGCCCCAGCCCCACTCTCCTTCTTTTTCATACCAGTCGATCCCCTCCAGTCCAGCCAGGTGGGCGCGGGCAAACCACCAGTACAGCGCAAAAGCCGGAGGGTTCAAGGCGATGGGCTGGCCATTGATCAGGATGACTTTATCCTTGACATGCAACTCCATGTGCACTTCGGTACGCATGCGGTTAACCATCTGTACGGTTTGCATGAACCCGGCCTTACCATCCCGGAAGGCATCGGGTAACCCGTCGTTGAAACGGATGAAGGGAATCTCGGCCAGTTGCACCCGCGCATCCTGACAATCGATGGCTACCGGCACCTTGGGGTCGCGGGTATGAATGATCGACTGCCCGGGCGTCGGGTAATAGAAGTCGGGATGACCCTCATAGGGCTCGCTGACCAGCACATGAGACAGACGGTCCTGTTCGCGCCCAAACAACGACAAGGCATAGCCAAGATAATAGCCCATGGTCTTGCGCCCCCCCGCCAACGATACATGCAACTCCGTATCGGGTTGGCGCGTGAGGCCGGACACCAGCCCGCATATCTGGTCAGCCGCCCGTTCATTATCGGCAATGGTGCGGATGTCTTCCAGTTCTACCCCATCCTCTCCACTCAGGGCATGGATGGATCGCTCATTGAATTCGATGTGGGGCAAACCGTAATCCCGACACAGTCGATGAAACCATCCCGGGGTGCCGGACAACAGATTGAGAATGGCATGCTGAGCCCCGCGTCGGGTCGTCACCAGCCGAATCTCGTGGGGGATCCACACAGGCCGACCGGCGCCCGGATTGACCGCCAGGGCATATAGGGTTTCCGTGACGATCTGCGGTGACATGCCAATCGCGCATAGCAGGATTCTTCGTCTTTCGACGGGCGCCCCATCCTGGGTTGCCATCGGCCTATTCTCTGTGCTTGCAACCTTTGCCACGTTGATTCCCCCTAGTGAATTGTCCAGGTGCCGCTCAGGGCTCCACTCATCCAGCCACCAGCGCCCCCCATGGCGGTGACCCCACCTGTGAAGGTCAACCCTGCACCATTGGTAAAACTGGCCTGTCCGCTGCTGGTTACCGTCCCGTTCAGGGCCACGGTTCCCGTGGCGGGAGAAGCACAGGTCCCCGCCAAGGTTCCTGGCGTGGATGTCGCCGACAGGTTCACCGTCAGGGAACATGTCCCCGACCCGGTGGTCCCGGACATCGTTCCGCTATAGGTACGCGCGGCGGGAATTAGTTGCACAGCGGGATAAAGCATGGCCTGGCTCAGGGCATTCGACACGGCTGTCGGCAAGCTCAGGGGGGCATAACCTCCCGCCGCCACCGAGGTTCCCGTTGCCTGCACCAGAGGGACGCCCGCCAGATCCGTCATTTGCAACGCCACACCCGCCGTTCCCCCTGTCAGCATGAGGCTGTCCAGAATGGCATCTTCGCCCGCATGATCCGCTTTGAAGGGGGTTGTGAACAAGTCCCCGCCATTCCAGGCATTCCAGGTCATGACCGAAGTTGCTGCCTCAGCCAGCGCCATCTTGGGCTGCGCCTGAAAACCCACCAACTGGGCCCAGGTATCCATCTGAGCCAATGCCAAAGGCAATCCACCGGCTTCAAAAGTGGCCACGGACGAATTCAGGACCGACAAAGCCTGATTCACGCTCGTTCCCCCGGCAGCGGCCAGTACCAGTGTCGTCAAGGGAGTCAGATTGACATAGGCCGCCCCGGTACCGGCATTCAGCAGCGGTGGGCCATAAGTCGTCATGAGCAAACGACCGCTGGCGTCCGTCGTGCTCAGCACAATGAACCCTGCTCCCGAACAGGCGCTGATATCCACGCTAAAATCCCCCTGGGCATCGGTCACGGGATGCCCGGCTGAAGGACAAGGAACGGGGGCCCCTGGTGTAACTCCCATACTCGAAACCATGGTCACCGTGATGGGAGCATTGACCAACGGTCCGCCACTGGCCGCCACTCCCGTCAACAGGGTAGACGAAAGAATGACGGGATTTGATACCCCAACGGCACTTCCCGTCCCGCCACTGCTCGATCCCCCACCTCCGCCACCACACCCCGTCATAGCCAGAGCAGCCAATACCGTCATCGTTGCTTTCACGTCTTCTCCCAAACCCATTCGTCGTTGAAAGAAGACAGCGTAATCCAGAGAATTGATCAAACCCGTTTTCGCAACGTTGCACTGCGTGCTTATTTGTAGGATACGACATTGAAAGAAATGGCTTTTTTTTCATCATCCGCGCCCTGTTTGGTTTCGACATACTGCAAATCGATTTCGGGATGGTTCAGGGTCGCCATGGAACCTGCCGCCGAAACCAGTTTGGTCCCACCGGTAATATCGATGGACAGTTGGTTTTTGTCCCTGACTTTTTGAATGATGCTTTGGAACTTGAGGCTGAGTTTGATCAGGTCATTAAAATCTGCTTGCACCGTTTGCACGTCGATTTTTTTGTGCCCAAGTTCCGGAAAGAACCAATACATCACTTCCGTGAACAGTTCACACTGGGGCAATGAGCTGTTGGAGCCCAAGAATGTTATTTTTTCCAGTAAGTCGATATGCGGCTTCACGCCACGGATAAATTGCTCGATGGGGGATTTAAATGGCGCAAGTTGCGCCATTTTCTCATCAAAGTTTCGGGCCAAACCGTCCAGTCTCAGCGAATCCCCATTGGACATGACCAATGTTTTAAGCCCTGAAGGATATTCCACTTCCAGTCTTCCCTTGACATCGGAAAGTGCAAAGATCAGATGAGCTTTGGGCTCAACCTTACCCCGTTCACTGACATCACGAAATCCAATCGAAAGAAACTCACTCCCCAGGTAATAGGCAATCCAGGATAATACCGCGACCGCGATCAGCATCCCGATCATGACCAGCGAAAAACCTTCCTGCCCCATCTGGACCGGATACCATTTGGAGAAGAGCATATTACCTTCCACCCCATCGGAAATCCAATTTTCCAGCAAGATGGCAGAAAATACACAGACTGAAACGATGACTTTTTTTCCTTGATTCGGTATTGCGTTCAAAAACGAAGACCACTCTTTCATGGCTTATTTTCCTTTACCCACGACCATGATTTTTGATAGCACATTCCAGTGCATAGGCCTTTTTATGCATGACCTCATTACTGACTACCAGGACAGCCTGCTCCACCCCAACCTCCGAATCCAGCAAGGGAATCAGATTGGGTAAGGCCTGATCAGAAACAAGACAAATGTGACTAACGCTCACGATTCTATTTTTTTTGCGCGGGATGGTTTTTCAGCAATTTTTACAAGAAAAATCTCAGATATCGATGGTAATGTATTACATCAAAAAATAGACGAAAATTTACAAAATTTAACAAACCGTCCTCTTCCCTTTTTTGATCAAAATTCTACGGCTCTCAGGATGACGCAGGGGACTCATCCTCCCTGGTTCGATCAACGAGGGGTTTATGCTCGTTCAACGCCGTCGCAAGGGCAGTATTGCGCGCCATATCGCCAAAATCGGTCGGCATGAGAATCACTGTGGTGGAATTATTTTCCTGGCCGATTTCCTGAATCATCTGAAAACGCCGCAATTCCAGCGCGGCCGGTGTGGCCCCGATTATTCTTGCGGCTTCCGCCAGTTTTCTGGAAGCTTCCAGTTCCCCTTCCGCCTTGATGATGCGTGCCCGCTTTTCGCGTTGTGCCTCAGCCTCCAGGGCCATGACTTTTTGCATGGATTCGGGGATGGTAATGGACAAGATCTCGACACGAGAAACCTTGACCCCCCACGGTTCGGTCGCTTCATCGATCATGGCGCGTAACGTCTGCACGATCTCGCCCTGGGAATGCAATACCCGATCCAGATCCTGCTGGCCAATCACCGACCGCAATGAGGTAATCGCCACCTGCACCACAGCCAATTCCCGATCATTGACATTCAGCAACGCCGCCGGAGCATCCACTACTGCGTTCCAGACAGCCACCACCAGCTTGACGGGCACACTATCGCGGGTAATGGCATCAATATCCGGAACACGACTGGTCACGGTGCGCATATCAACAAAACGGATACGATCGATCCAGGGGATGACAAAGTTGAGGCCTGGGGTCAGTACCCGACTGAACTTGCCCAAACGAAGCACGACTCCGCGCGAATACTGATTCACCATCCTGATGCAAAACAGGAGGATAAACAACACCCCCAATGCGGTGATCACTCCAGTCTGCATCATGAACTCTCCTTTCAACCCGGTCATTCAGCCACCCGCGCCCCCGACTTCAACAACGCAAGCCCAAGAGACAACCCCTCGACAAGACAAAGCCCCAGCAAACCCCATCCCGCACTCTTACCCACAGTTGTCAGATAGCCCAGTGAAATCAG
Organism: Pseudomonadota bacterium; assembly: GCA_021832305.1. GTDB lineage: Bacteria > Pseudomonadota > Gammaproteobacteria > Burkholderiales > Ferrovaceae > Ferrovum. The sequence continues at coordinate 16,784 of JAKBLB010000031.1, forward strand.
CAAACCACTCAGGGATACCAGAATACGCCCCCCCTTCATCTCCTTCAGGGTGAAATAGGAATACCCCGCCCCCAGGCCCAGCAACAAATAGGCCGTACCTCCAATGTGCTGTCCACTCTGGTAGAGGTAGAACCCCGAACGATCATCATCACCCAGCATGATCCAGGGCATGTACCACAACCACATCGCCACAATACCCAACCCACTTGCCACCCACTTGGTCTTCATGACATCGCTCCAGTCAACAAAACAGAGCCCACAGTGTATGCCAACCAAAACACCAACCATGACAACGCAATATTGCAGGTAAAAACATGCTGCCCCCCTTTCCTGTTGGCTTTCAATGGGGGCGTCTTAATCACCTGCAGGAAGTCGGGGTAATGAAACGAAGCGTCGGGGGGGTCGTGGCAGAAACTGCTTTGTCTTAATCCCCTTCAGGAAGTCGGGGTAATGAAACCGCGAACACGAATTGCAAGATCGTATCGTACAAGTCTTAATCCCCTTCAGGAAGTCGGGGTAATGAAACCGCGAACACGAATTGCAAGATCGTATCGTACAAGTCTTAATCCCCTTCAGGAAGTCGGGGTAATGAAACCGCGAACACGAATTGCAAGATCGTATCGTACAAGTCTTAATCCCCTTCAGGAAGTCGGGGTAATGAAACTGTTGCGGATCTTGAGGAGATACCATGAAAAAGGGTCTTAATCCCCTTCAGGAAGTCGGGGTAATGAAACGACCCCACTTCACTTGGCAGCTCAGTACTTCAGTCTTAATCCCCTTCAGGAAGTCGGGGTAATGAAACAAAGATGGCTCTCCCCAAATCTGGGGAAATGTGTCTTAATCCCCTTCAGGAAGTCGGGGTAATGAAACCACGCTTGCGAAAGGATGAGTGATGCGCAGTTGTCTTAATCCCCTTCAGGAAGTCGGGGTAATGAAACTGATTAAGGAGTAAGATAATGACCCCTTTTGAGTCTTAATCCCCTTCAGGAAGTCGGGGTAATGAAACTGAGTATCAGGCGGCCAAGAAAATCTTTGAAAGTCTTAATCCCCTTCAGGAAGTCGGGGTAATGAAACCCAGCACTATCACTTCAACCCCATGGTGCTCCGGTCTTAATCCCCTTCAGGAAGTCGGGGTAATGAAACAGAAACCGCCTTCGTAGATCGCAGTTCCTACGTGTCTTAATCCCCTTCAGGAAGTCGGGGTAATGAAACGAAATCAGATCCAGGCAATCCGGAAGAAAAACTGTCTTAATCCCCTTCAGGAAGTCGGGGTAATGAAACGGAAATGTTTTGCCTGCGGCAACCCAGCGTCTGTCTTAATCCCCTTCAGGAAGTCGGGGTAATGAAACCCGAGGAGGATAAGGAGGTCATTGGCAAGTTTGTCTTAATCCCCTTCAGGAAGTCGGGGTAATGAAAC
>JAKBLB010000032.1 GCA_021832305.1 Pseudomonadota bacterium
TTAAGCCAGACAAGGGTCGAAACAATATGGCACAAATTATGCTTTATAATTTCAGCGTAAAGGGATCGCCCACCCGAACAGAATTCGTTTCCGAACATCCCGGTTTTTTTAGTGTCTTTATCTTACGGAGGTCATCATGAAACACTCTCTCTCGTTCGCTGCGCTCTGTCTGACCTCTTGGTCAGTATCGGCCAAATTGCCAGACCCTCTGTGGACCCCCATGGGCGGAAACTACCAGCAACAGTTTGGCATTGCCAAACCGCGTCCTGCTTTGCCCATCCTGACATCCAGTGCGCGCAATGGCCAAAACCTGCCAAGTTTGATGAGAAACTGCGGACAGAACGGCGCACCGACATGCATCCGTCCAACACCTACGGTAACCGCCAGCCACCAGATGTAATCTGTCCGAGGGGGGCACTTTCAAAGAAATTCGGGGTACCCTCCTCCTCGCCACTTTCCCTTCAGTGAGGGCCCAGGGTCTTCTCCAGTTCGGCCTGGGGCAACGCGCCCGGAATCACCTCGCCATCCGCAAACACCAGGGTAGGGGTTCCGCTGATCCGATATTTTTCTCCCAGGTTCTGAACTGCTTCGAGTTGATCCTGACACTCGTGGTGGACGGGTTCGATATTTCTGAGCTGGTAGTCTTCCCAGGCCTTTTCCGGATCTTTGGCACAGGCGATCCAATGCGACCGTTCCGGCGCATCGGGATGCAGCGACGCAATGGGGTAGAGGAAGGTGTAGACGGTCACATCGGTGATGCCGCTCAGTTCCTTCTCCAGTTTGCGACAAAAAGGGCAATCCGGATCAGAAAACACCGCCACCACCCGTTTCCCGTTTCCTTTGACCCGTTTCAAGGCCAGGTTGAGCGGAAGTTCGTTCGGCTTGACCGCCGCCAAAATCTTGAGGCGGGCTTCCGTCATGTTATGCAGATTATGGGCCTCGATCAGATCCCCGGCCACGAGCGTGGTGACTGCCTCATCCACATAGAGGATCTGACGATCGTCGGTATAGAGTTCGTACAGACCCAGGGCATGGGCCGGATGAATCTGTAGCACATGGGGGGCCAGTTTGGGTAACTTCTGTTGCAGATGTTGGCGCACCAATGCCTCGTCCGCTTGCGCGCCAGCCAATACCGTACCCAGCAAGATCCCTGACCAGAAACGCACAAGCCAGCCTTTCCAATGTACCCTGATGTCCATTTCGAATCCTCGATTCATTGCCTACCGATTGGCATAACGCACCAGTTCGTGTTTCAACCAGGAACATCGTTCCAACCGGTTCATTCCCCAATTCCTGGCCCACCCCCATTGACTCCGGGAAGCGGAAAACAGATGGGCCAATCCCCCTGTCAGACCTTGCATCACCGCCACAGGTTCCCGACGGGCTCGTTCATATCGACGCAGGAGGGAACGATCGCCACAATCCGGCCCCGGCCCACGCCCGATCAGCGTATCAGCCAGACAGGCGGCATCCTGCAAACCCAGGTTCAAACCCTGTCCGGCCATGGGATGTACTCCATGGGCCGCATCGCCCACCAACGCAAAGCGGGAGGCAATCCAGCGCGCCACATTCATGCGGCGCAATTCAAAATCCGCCGGTACGGAAATTTCTTCCAGCAAACCCAGTCCATACCCCACCTGCTGCTGCAAGGCATGGGCACGTTGCTCGGGAGACATCGCCAGCAAGGCTTGCGCATGATCGCTCTGGGCAGACCACACCAGAGAAACCTGCTGTCCCGGAAGGGGTAACAAGGCGATCACTTCACCCGGAATGAACCATTGTCGGGCCACCCCTCCATGGCGCCCACCAATCCGGTAGTTGGCGACCACAGCCCGATGACCGTAGGGACTGAAGTACGCAGGAATACCGAATCGTTCGCGCAATGTCGAATGAAGCCCGTCAGCCGCCACCAGAAGTTGGGTTTGCCGGCACTGCCCATGACTGAGATGCACCTCCAGGCCGCCTTCCTTCTCGTGCACGGCACTGACGGTCAGCCCGGTTTCGAGCAATTCGGGCGCCACCCTTTTCTGGTGCCGGTGCAAGGCGCTCAACAGGGCCCCTGCCTCCACAATCCAACCCATCGGTGAGGTTTGCCCACCATCTGGCGCCAAAGAAAGTCGGCCGTCCCGGTCGCCCTGCACGTTCATCCCCAGAATGGGCTGGATACGCGTCCGGTCCATGTCCTGCCAGCCTCCCGCGCGACGCAGGAATCCTTCACTGGCCAGACTCATGGCATAAATGCGCTGATCGAACCCCGGCGGCGCGACAAACTCGGGCAATGGCTGACGGTCGATCACCTTCACACGCACGCCCTTCTGGTGCAAAACCAACCCCAGGGCCAATCCGGTGATCCCCGCCCCGACGATCATCACTTCCAGCGGTTGTGTCCGTCGAATCATCCTCCCGTTCCCCCCTGAAATCCGAAGGACATGACGCGGGTCAGGGCCCGACGCACCCCCGGCAATCCATTCAGAGCCGCCAGTCCGAAGCCTCGTCCCTGGGACAGGATCGGCCAGTCATTGGAAAACAGGCGGACCAGCGAATGGGTGAACCCGACCCCCCAACGCCGGTCTCGTTGGCGCAGGGCCACGAACCGTTCCAGTTGGGCCGCACTCCCACGGGAATCCGGCCCGTCTTCCGCCACCAAGCGAATCAACTGGTCGGCGTCCCGCAACCCCATATTGAGCCCCTGTCCCGCCACCGGATGCATGGTTTGGGCCGCATTGCCAATGGCCACCCCATGTGGGCGGACCACGTTGTCCAGGACCTTGAGCGTGAGCGGAAACCAACTGCGCCCCTGGAGCCGAATGAAATTACCGGCCCGGTCACCGAAGGCGGCCTGCAATTCGTTCAAAAACTTGTCCTCGGACCAATCCAGGCGCAATTCAGTCTGCGCCTGGGTTCCTGTCCACACCAGGGTATAACGTTGTCCCAGAGGGAGCAGTGCGATGGGCCCCTCTGGCGTAAACCGTTCGTAGGCCAGCGACCCGGCAGGTTGATCCGTTTCCAGTTGGGCCACCAGCGCCACCTGGGTATAGGGCTGTTCCCGCGCGGCGCCGAATACCTGGGCAGTCAGCGCCCGTCCACCGTCGGCCAGAACCGCCAGAGGCGTTCGGGCACGCCATTCCTTGCCCTGCGCCTGCCAAATCACCTCGCTCTCTTTGCCTTCCGGCAACACCGCCCTGACTTCAGCGCCGGTATCAAGCGACAGTCCCGGAGTCCGGCGCACCTGTTCATCCATGCACGCCATCAGGGTGTTGTAGCGCAGAATATAGCCCAGCGCCGGCATTCCGGCCTCCTGAGCCGTCAGCACGGTCTGCCCGAAGCGATGACGCTGGGAAATATGGATTTGATCGATCGCAGTCACTTCTGCCGTGGGCCAAGCCCCCAAGGCATCGAGCAACTGCCGACTTCCCTGGGCCAGGGCCAGGGTGCGCCGGTCATCGGCCCGCAAGGAAGGACGGGCCTCGAGCAGGCGTACCGGGACCCCGCGCCTGGCCAGACCCAGCGCTGTCGCCGCCCCTACGGGGCCTCCCCCTACAATGATCACCGCCGCCGGGTCTGCGCCATCCATGTCTCGATCTCCTCTACCGTCCTGGGAACAGCCTCTGTGATCACTTCATGCCCCTTTTCCCCCACCACCACATCATCCTCGATACGAATGCCCGTATGGCGGAAAGCGGCCGGAATATCGTCCTCTCCCCCCACATAGACGCCCGGTTCCACCGTCAGGACCATTCCGGGCGCCAGTCGGCGGGGTTTTCCTTCCTCGTCCACATAGCGCCCCACATCGTGCACATCCCTTCCCAACCAGTGGCCCGTGCGGTGCATGTAAAAACGCCGGTATTCCCCGTTTTCCAGGACACTGTCCAAACTTCCCTGACATAAGCCCAGGTCGATCAGGCCCTGCGCCAACACCTTCACCGCCGCCTCGTGGTAGGCCGACACCCGTTTACCCGCCTTGACCTGTCCCAGTGCGGCCTGCTGGGCTGCCAGCACCACCTCGTAAAGATCCCGTTGAGCCGTGCTGAAGCGCCCATTGACCGGAAACGTGCGCGTAATGTCCGCTGCATACCCCTGCCATTCACAGGCTGCATCGATCAACAACAGGTCGCCATCGCGCAGACGCGCCGAGTTGTCCACATAATGCAGGATACAGGCATTCCCCCCGCCCGCGACGATGGAGGGGTAGGCGGGACCGGTGGCCCCGTGGACACGAAACTCATGCAGCAGTTCGGCCTCCACGGCGTATTCGTAGCGCCCCGGGCGGGCCGCCTGCATGGCCCGCAGATGAGCGCGGGCCGATATCTCCGCAGCCCGGCGCATGAATTGCAACTCCCGGGCTTCCTTGACCAGACGCATTTCTCCCAGGCGATCGGACAGATCGACCCACTGCAGCGGGGCGCGCACCCCGCTCCTCACCTGACTTCGCAGGATCTGCAACCACCCCTGGATCCGCCGGTCCCAGGCTTCGTCCCGGCCCATCAGGGAATACACCGTTTCACACCCCGCCAGCAAGGTAGGCAACCTCTCATCCAATTCGGACAGCGCATAGGCAGCATCCATCCCAAACTGCGCGCAGGCCTGTTCCGGGCCATGGCGACGCCCCTCCCAGCGTTCCCGCTCAGGATCCAGGGGGCGACAAAACAGCAGACTGCGCGGTTTTTTTCCGCCCTGCAGCACCAACACGGCCTCGGGCTCGGGAAATTCCGTCAGATAATGAAAATGGCTGTCCCAACGATAAGGGTGGTGCGTATCCGCATTCCTTACCCGCTCGGGCGCCGTCGGAAGGATAGCGATGCCCGAACCCAGGGAGTCGGCCAGACGGCGACGGCGGGCACGCAACTGGGACAGGGAGGTCAAAGGGACAGACATGGGTCAAACTCCTTCGGAGGATTTTCGGCACGTTGCCACTCTGCCAACGTGCCCACATTGATCCAGGGGGAGACGTTCCATTCTCCGCTCACCTGGCGCCGGGACACCGCGTTCCTCAGCAAAGCCCCCAAGTCGGCATTTTCTCCACGCCTCAGGGGCGTAAAAAAAGAACGCCGAAACAGACCGATGTTGCCGTAGGTCCCTGCCCGACCGGCGGGCAGGGTCACCCTGTCCTCGGCATCCAGAGAAAAATCCCGAGGATAACGCGCATCTTCCACCAGTACCAAATGGGCCAGCACCGGCGGGTCTGTGCCTTCCCCCTCCGGCGCATCCCGCCATCGTTCCAAGCGGGTCCTGAGCCGTTCATACGCGTAGGTGGTATGAATATCGGCACTGACCACGGCAAATACCGGATCCGTCAGAAACGGCAGGGCCTGCGCCACGCCCCCCGCCGTACCCAGGGCCTGATCCTCCCGCGACCAATGGAGTGGGATGCCCCAGCGCTGCCCCTGCGCCAGGTAGGATTCCAGGGGTTCTGCCAACCAGGCCCCATTGACCACGATCTCATCGAACCCCGCCCGAACCAACCCCTCGATCTGCCATTCGATCAATGGTTTTCCACGCACCGGCAACAGGGGTTTGGGGCGCTGGTCCGTGAACGGACGCAGACGCTCACCCCGCCCGGCAGCCAGAATCATGGCTTGAGGCATCAGAAGGTATACCCTGTCCGGGACGGTATCTGCCATAACCGTTCCAGTATCGGCACCAGGGGCTGTAACGCTTTATAACGCCGGCAGGCCATCATCAGATACTTCTCCACGCGCGGCATGTCCGCCAGATATCCGGTTTTTCCATCGCGTTGGGCAAGACGCGCAAAAATCCCCAACACTTTCAGGTGCCGTTGCACGCCCATCCATTCAAAATCTTGATAGAACGCCCCAAAATCCTCCCCCACCGGAATCCCGGCAGCCCGTGCCTGTTCCCAATAGCGCACCAACCAGTCCAGCACCCGCGTCTCTTCCCAATCGATATAGGCGTCCTTGAGCAGGGAAACGGCGTCATAGGTCACCGGACCCTGCACGGCATCCTGAAAATCCAGCACCCCCGGGTCGGGACTCGCCACCATCAGGTTGCGCGTATGATAATCCCGATGCACCCAAACCCGTGCCTGACCATCGATGGCCTCCAGCAGCCCCTGAACCACCGCCCCAAAGGTGGCTCGTTCCTGCGTCGTCCAGACGATGCCCAGATGTTTTTGCACATACCATTCAGGAAAGAGATCGATTTCCCGCTGCAACAGGGTACGATCATAAAGGGGCAGAACCCCGTCCCGACTGGCCCGTTGAATTTGCACCAACGCACCCAGCGCATTGCCGTACAGGGTGTCGGCACCCCGGCCTCGCCCTTCGCCGGTCTGCAACGCACTCAGGTAGGAAGTCTCGCCAAAATCTTCCAGCATCATGAAACCCAGTTTTTCTTCCCAGGCCAAAATGCGCGGCACATGAACCCCCGCCTCAGCAAAAAGACGGGAAACCCGCACGAAGGAATGGCAATCCTCCTTGTCCGGCGGGGCATCCATGAGGATGCGCGAACCTTCCGGAGTCATCACCCGGAAGTATCGGCGAAAACTGGCATCAGAGGAAGCCGGCCGAATCGCCTCGAAAGGCATCGGATAATACGGGGTCAACCACTGATGAAGGGCTTGTCGTCGCACCAATTATTTTCCAGGAAAAGAAGGCAAGGATTGCCATTTAGGTCGATTTGTGAGATTTTAGCAAAGATTTTCAACCTGATAACTCGTTCGATGTCCGCTCCGTCTGCCCGACACTCTCTTGCCGCATGATTCCTGCCCTGTTACTCGCCATGGCCCTGCTTTGGCTTCCTCTGACAGGCATGGCGTCTTCGGTGCTGGATGACGCAGGAAACACGCTGTCCCCGTCCGAGCCCGAGGGCAGCGACAGCAAGCCCTCAGGCACCACGGGCCCCCCGAAAAACCAGGGATCCCCTCCCAAAAAAAACGGCGAACCCGACTCCCCGGTGCCGGTCATCAAACTCAAGACCGCCCCCTTTCTGGAGGATAATGCCACAAATCCTGCGTTGGGCGATCAAAATCCCGCCGCTTTTCTGCGTGCGGACAAACTCTCCGGACAGAAAGACCAGTTCATGGATGCCCAGGGGCATGCCGAATTACGGCGCCAGGGGATCGTCATCGAAGCCGATCACCTGCACTACGATCAACCCACGGACACCGTGGAAGCCACGGGAAATGTCCGCATGATCCGGAATGACACGCTCCTCCTGGAAAGTCCTCATGGCTTCTACCAGTTGGGGGGGCAGATCGGAGTCATGGACAGCCCCCATTTCTCTTACCGCGATCCGGGCACCCTGCTGTGGACTCCTCCGCCCGCCAGTTATGTCGTCCCCCTGCCCGGAACCCCTATCCAACGTCCCCCGCTCTGGTTCATCCAGGGCACAGGCAAGGAAATGGACCTGACCGCCGGGGACAAGGAAACCCTGCTGAACACCACCTTCAGCACCTGCAAGGCCAGCACCCCCGACTGGTTCATTCGCACCCCGAAACTGGACCTCGATCACACGCTGCAGGAGGGCGATGCCCACGATGCCACCTTGAATTTCAAGGGAGAACCTCTCCTGTATTCCCCGGATTTGACCTTTCCCCTGGACAATCAACGTCGCTCGGGTCTGCTGTCTCCGGTCATCGGCTCTTCCAGCACCACCGGCCAGGATATTGCCGTTCCCTATTATCTCAATCTGGCGCCCAACATCGATGATACCGTCACACCCCGCTTCATGAGTACCCGCGGGCTCCAACTGGGCAACGAAGTGCGGTATCTCGACCCCTCGACGTCCGGCATCCTGAGTGCCGAATATTTGCCCCATGACAGCCAGTTGGGCACGGATCGCTGGTTTACCTCCTGGACCCATAACCAGATCCTGGCCCCGGGACTGACCTTCAACGCCAATGTCCAGAGCGCCTCGGACCCCAATTACATGAACGACCTCAACACCCTGATCGGTCCGCAGGGGTTGGTCTATCTGCCGCGCAGTCTGAACCTGTCCTATACCGGCATCCAGAATTGGCAATTTGGCGTCAATTCTCTCAACTACCAGCCCCTGCTGGGTGGCGTGGCCCAGTATCGCATCGATCCCCAACTGTCCGCGCACGGTTTTCTGAACGACTGGCACGGGTTGAATCTGGACATGTCCTCCCAATACACCAATTTTGTCAGCCCCGGACCGAATTCCCTGGCAGGGACCGCTGTGGCCAACGGCATTACCTACAACGGCAACTATCAGTCCATCGTCAGCGGCAGCCGCTTGCACGTCAACCCGACCGTCACGATTCCCTGGCGCAACAATGAAGGCTTCGTAACGTTCAAGACCGGCATGGACTTCACCCAATACAATCTGGGACAATTCAACACCTCTCCCCAAAGCGTGTACAACCGGACCTTGCCCATCACCAGTCTGGATTCCGGTCTTTATCTGGATCGCAACTTCAGTCTCGGCGGAAAAGATTACCAGCAGACTCTGGAACCCCGTCTGTATTACGTGTACATTCCCTACCGAAACCAGAATAATCTTCCTATTTTTGACACCGGGCTGTCCGACTTCAATGCGTCCACCATTTTTACGGAAAACCAGTTTGACGGCATCGACCGTATCAACAATGCCAACCAGCTCACCGCCGCCGTGACGAGCCGCCTGCTCAATCCGGCCACCGGCGGGGAAATGGTGCGCGCCCTGCTGGGCGAACGTTTCTATTTCACCCAGAACCAGGTTCTGCTCCCCGGTGAACTCCCCCCCGTCTCCAGCGCTTCGGACATCATCGCCGCATTCACGGCAGCCATTACGGAACGCTGGAATTTTGACAGTTACTTCAACTTTGGGGCCCAGTCGCACCGGACCCAGCAAATGGCCACCACCATTGCGTACACCCCTGCGGCCGGCAAGGTTTTCAACCTCGGCTACCGTATCGATACCCCCTTGCAGGGAATGCCCACCACGGTCATCAACTACCTGGGACAGGCCACCACCTACATTCCCGGCGTGACAGGCCCTATCCCCATCAATGATCTGACCTCGGTCAAACAATGGGATATTTCAGGACAGTGGCCGATTACCAGCCGCCTGTCTTTCCTCGGACGCCTGGCCTACTCCACTCTGGACAACCAGGTACTGGAAGCCCTGACGGGGGTCGAGTATAATGCGGGATGCTGGGCCTTGCGGGTGATTTCTTCGCGCTTTCCCGTCAGTCCCATTCAAACGGACACTGCTTTTTATGTCCAACTCGAATTGGGTCCCCTGGGGCTCGGTCCCAATCCTTTGGATACCCTGCGCTACAATATTCCCGGCTACACCAAAACCAACGAGATATCTCCCCAATGATGTATCGCTTTTGTGCCCTATTGATGTTGTTGCTCTCCTGCCGTCTCGTCCTTGCAGAGAGCCCCACGGCAGTTCCTGCGGCGGCTTCCGCCACAACGACCCCGACGGCCGCCCCTGCAGATACACGAGATGCTCCTGACACCCCCACGGATGAGGAGACTCACCATCCGGTGGTGGATCGAATCGTGGCCGTCGTCAATACCCACATCATCACCCAGTCGGAACTGGATGAACGAACCGCCATGATCACCTCCCAACTGCGCCGCCAGGGCGTCCAGTTGCCCGACCAAGCCATTCTGGTCCACCAGATTCTGGAAAAAATGATCATGGATGAAGTCCAACTCCAGTATGCGCGCGAGGCGGGCATCAAGGTGGACGATACCCAACTGGATCAAGCCATGGCCCGTCTGGCCGAACAGAACAAACTGACCCTCTCCGGCTTCAAGGAAGAGGTGGAAAAGGAAGGCTTGACCTGGACCAAATTTCGTGAAGAAATTCGCAATGAAATCATTCTGTCCCAGGTCCGCGAGCGGGAAGTGGAAAACCGCATCTTCGTGTCCGACAACGAGGTCAATGAAGAATTGGCGAAGGAAAAAAATCAGGGAAATTCGACCCCGGATGAATATGATCTCGCGCATATCCTGATCACCGTCCCCGAAAATGCCCCGCCCACCCTCATCAAGGAACGGCAGAAAAAAATTCAGGAGGCCATGAACCAACTCAATAACGGGATGCCCTTCGCCCAGGCTGCAGCGGCCTATTCCGAATCTCCGGATGCCTTGACGGGCGGCGACCTGGGCTGGCGTCCCAGCACCCGTCTGCCGACCCTCTTCGTCGAAGCCGCCGGCAAGTTGAAACCTGGCGAACACAGCGAAATCTTGCGCAGCCCCAACGGGTTTCATATCATTCAGGTGATCAACCGTCGAACGCCCAATGCCATTGCCAACGTCAATCAGTATCACGTCCGACAGATCCTGGTCAGAATCACCCCGGAGACCAACCCCAAAGATGCCCAGGCCAAGATCATGGGGCTCTCCGGACGCATTCAGGGAGGCGAAGACTTTGCCAAGTTGGCGACCCTCAATTCGGAAGACGAAAGTCGCAATCGCGGGGGAGACCTCGGCTGGATCTCGGAAGGCTCGACCCTGCCGCAGTTTGAAAAGGTCATCAAGACCCTCAAGCCCGGAGAAGTCAGTCAACCTTTCGAAACCCCCATGGGATGGCACCTGGTCCAGTTGATCGAGGTACGTCAAGCCAGTGATTCGGAGGACGGCAAAAAAATGGCCGCACGCCAGGGATTACGTGCCCGAAAAGCCGATGAAGCCTACGAAGAATGGGTCCGCCAATTGCGCGATCAAGCCTTTGTGGACATTCGCCTCGATGACCACTGATCCTCTTCCCATCGGAATTTCCGCAGGAGAACCGGCGGGCATCGGTCCGGACCTCTGCCTGCAACTGGCCCACCGGTTCCCTGACGCTCCGCTGGTCGTCGCGGCTGATGCCGCCCTGATGCGTACCCGCGCCCACCTGCTGGGCCTGCCCTATCCCTTTCTCGATATCGCCCATTGGCAGGGTCACCGCTCCCCCCCCCGGCGCCCGCTGCTCTGGCACCACCCCCTGGCGGTACCCGCCACGGCGGGCCGCCTGGACCCACGCAACAGCCGCGCCGTCCTGAATGCGCTGGACAGTCTGACGGATGCCTGCCAGGCGGGACACTTGGCCGCACTGGTCACCGCCCCCCTGCAAAAAAGCGTCATCGTCGAGGCGGGAATTCCCTTCACCGGGCATACGGAATATCTGGCAGCCCGACTCGGTGTACCGCATGTGGTCATGATGCTGGTGGGAGGAGGTCTGCGCGTGGCCCTGGCCACCACCCACCTCCCGCTCAGCCAGGTTCCCTCGGCCATCACCCAGGAAGTATTGAGTGAAACCCTCACCCTTCTCCACCACGAGTTGAAGTTTCGTTTTGGCTGCCCCTCTCCCTGCATCCTGGTGGCCGGACTGAACCCCCATGCGGGAGAAAACGGTCATTTGGGACAAGAGGAGATCACCACCATCGGCCCCGCCATCGCACGCGCCCGTGCTGCGGGCATCGATGCCCGTGGTCCTTTTCCGGCCGATACCCTGTTCCTGCCGGAGCGCCTGGAAGACAGCGACGCCGTCCTGGTCATGTACCATGATCAGGGACTTCCCGTCCTCAAACGGGCCAGTTTCGGGTCCGGGGTGAATATCACCCTGGGGTTGCCCATCCTGCGCACGTCGGTCGATCACGGCACCGCCCTGGATCGGGCGGGCACCGGTCATCTGGACCCGGGCAGTTTACAGGCCGCTTTGGCACTGGCCCAATCCCTGGCCCATAAGGCACCGCCCCCATGACCCCATCCACGCACCGTGCCCGCAAACGGTTTGGTCAACATTTTCTGACGGATGAGGGGATCATCGAAGGCATCCTGCGCATTCTGGCTCCCTCGCCCACGGATAACCTCATCGAGGTCGGCCCGGGCCTGGGGGCTCTGACCCTCCCTCTGCTGGAAAGGGGGATGACGCTGACGCTCATCGAACTGGATCGGGATCTGGTGGAACGTTGGCGCCGTCACCCTGCCCAGGACCGCCTGACCCTGATTTCCCAGGACGTCCTGACGGTGGACTTTGCCCAGTTTGGCAACGCCTGGCGACTGCTGGGCAATCTGCCCTACAACATTTCCACCCCCCTCCTCTTTCACCTGGTGCCTCATGCCGCTTCCCTGAAAGATGCCCTGTTCATGCTCCAGAAGGAGGTGGTCGATCGTCTCGTGGCCGCCCCCGATACCTCGGATTACGGGCGTCTCTCGGTCATGCTGCAGTATCACTTTCATATGGAAGCCCTGCTCGAGGTCCCGCCCCAGGCCTTTACGCCGCCGCCCAAGGTGAACTCCGCCATCGTGCGCCTCATCCCGAAACTGCCTCACGAACGTCCCGAGTGCAACCCCGTTGCCCTATCCCAGGTCGTCGCCCAGGCGTTTTCGCAACGTCGCAAGATGCTGCGCAGCACATTGAAAGGGAACCTCCCGGCAGAGGCCTGGGACAGGCTGGGCATCGATCCCCAACGCCGTGCCGAAACCCTCACCCTGGAAGAGTTCTGCCAACTCTCGAAGGTGTTCACCGCCCCCCGGGATTTTCCAGAAAATTCCCGAGAAAATACTGGGCCAGATTGTAGGTAGAAGAAGACTCCACCTGAAATATCAGGACCGGATCGGCGTCAACTGTCCACTCAGCCGATTGCGCCAGCATGGATCGCCATCGAGAATGAATGGTTGGGTTTTGTTGGTTGAAAGCGTACAATCACGGTTGTCTTGTATTCAACGGGTGTCAGTCATGCGGCTATCCGAATCGTCGAAGCGGGTCATCAGTGAAACCGTACGGGAAGTATTTGGCGAGACTGCATCTGTCAGGCTGTTTGGCTCCCGGGTAGATGATACGGCTCGGGGGGGGGATATCGATCTGTTGGTGCAAGTGCCCACCGTATTACCCGATGCACCGCGTAAAGTCCTGCAGTTGACGGCACGGTTACAGATGCGCCTGGGGGATCAGCCCGTCGACATTCTGTTGCTCGACCCGGCCACGTCCCTGAGCGGAGTGTATGTTCAGGCATGCCGCGAGGGTCTGACGCTGTGACGGTATCTCTGGAACTGGCGCGAGCACGATTCCAGTGGACCCTCGAAGTGGTGGCGAAGGAAGGGATTCACTTGTCCTACAGTTGGCGCCGTCTTTTTTCTGAGCCCATCGATGTGGATTGGGTCATGGCGCTGGTGAACTCTCCCGAGAAGGCGGAACGCATGGGGTTTTCTTCGGAGAATCTTCCTGCCGAATTATCATCCTTGAATCACGATGATCTCCCAAAGACGCGGTGAACACATTATGGTTCACCGCCCCCCGGGATTTTCCAGAAAATTCCTGAGCATGTCGTAACCAAACTCGGTCAGAATGGATTCGGGATGGTATTGCACCCCCTCCATGGCAAATTCGCGGTGACGCATGCCCATGATTTCTCCATCCTCCGTCCATGCCGTGATTTCGAAACAGTCAGGCAACGTGTCCCGGCGTACTGCCAGGGAATGGTACCGAGTGGCCTGAAAGGGGTTGGGAAGCGTACGGAACAGGCCCTGGCCTCCATGAAACACGGGAGACACCTTGCCATGCATGAGAGTCTTGGCCCGTACCACTTCGCCACCAAAAGCGAATCCCATGGCCTGGTGCCCCAGACAAACCCCCAACAGGGGAATCCTGCCCGCAAAATGCTGGATCACCGGCACAGAGATCCCCGCTTCGCGTGGACTGCAGGGGCCCGGAGAAATGACCAGATAGTCAGGAGCCAGGCGTTCGATCTCGGCCAGGGTGATCTGGTCATTGCGAAATACTTCGACCTGCTGACCCAAGACGCCAAAATACTGAACCAGATTGTAAGTAAAAGAATCGTAGTTATCGATCATCAGCAACATATAATTTACACCATCTTGTTTGATTTACAAGGAATTTACCTTGCTTGCCGCCAATCGATACCCGCTGTTTTTCGCGCTGGAAGTTTGCCGGTGCGGACGGCACCAGAGAACTTGGCATTATCTCTTGTCTGCACTGACCGAGCAAGAAAAATGAAAAATCGGTTAATCCGCTGGCGGCTTTCTGCTAAGGTGGTGCCCCCCCCTGACAACGTATTATTTTCTTGACTCAGGTGGCCTCTTTACGCCATCCTCGACGAAGGAGTTGGAATCGATTCCTCAGATCACTTGCATGTTGCGCCAGATCGCACCGATCTGCGTCTCTCTGCTTCCTCTGTTCAACAGAATCCCTGGAACCAGACAAAACTCATGAAATTCGACAGAAAAACAAAAAACTAAAAGTTATTTTATTTTTTAACCGGATAGTGGTGAATGGCTTCAACTATTTTTGGAATTGTGGTCGTCGTGGGATTGGCCCTATCGATGAGCGAACTGTCGATCAGTGTCATCCAGCCATTCCTTAAAGGCAGTGGATCGACCTTTCAGGGTTTCCTCGACCTCGCGCTATTCACTGCGTTCGTTTCCACTGCGCTCTATATCCTGATCGTCAGACCCATCCGTAACCGACAAGCCGGGCTCGAAAAACAACTCGGTGTGCTGCGCCATGCCGAGCAACTGATGGCGTTGATCGAGGCCATCCCCGATGCGGTTTTCCTGAAGGATGGCGAGGGACGCTGGCTGGTCATCAATGAGCCGGCCAGACAAATGTTCCGGTTGCACGACCTGCCCTGGCAGGGCAAAACCGATAGGGAGTTGGCGGATCTGCAGCCCGCATACCGCGCAGCGCACGAGGGATGCCTGGCGAGCGACGAAATGGCCTGGCAAGCCGGACAGTTGGTGGTGGGAGAAGAAAACATCACAGATGCAGAGGGCAGAGGCATGATCATCGAGACGCGCAAGGTGCCGATATTCAGTGAGCAGGGTCAACGCAAGGAACTGATGGTCATCGGACGTGAGATCACCGCGCGCAAACAGATGGATGATGCACTCAAAGTCTCCGAGATGAAATTGCGCACACTCTATGAATCCACCAGCGATGCGATCATGTTACTGGACGATAAAAGATTCCTGGATTGCAATAAGGCGACGTTGACCTTATTCGGTTGCACATCGAAACAGGAATTTTGCTCCAAACATCCGGCCGATTTATCACCACCGGTGCAATCCTGCGGCGGAGATTCCAGGACACTGGCTGATCGACACATTGCCCATGCGATCAAGGAGGGTAGCGACCACTTTGCCTGGATGCACAAACGACTCGATACCGATCAGCCATTTCATGCCGATGTCCTGCTCAATGCGATGAATCTGGACGGAGAAACCGTCCTTCAGGCAGTCGTGCGCGACATTACCAGGCAGAAAGCCTCCGAGGCGCACATCGAACACCTGACGAAACTCTATCGGGCGCGCAGTGAAGTCAATCAGGCCATCGTGCGGATGGATGACGAGTCCTCCCTGTTCCCGCTGGCGTGCAGGATGGCGGTGGATTTCGGCGGACTGAAACTGGCCTGGATCGGCCAGGTCAATGAAGCCAACGGCCTGATCGAACCGGTAGTGAGTTATGGAGATTCCGAATACCTGAACGGACTGGTGATTTCTTCACGGGAAGATGTCCCTGAAGGGCGTGGAAAAACGAGTATTGCCTTCCGCGAGAGCCGTAGCGTCATCGACAACCATGTCCAGAATGACGGTATTGCGGTGTCATGGCAGGAGCGGACGTTGCGCTACGGCTTTGGATCGAGCGGGGTTTTTCCGATCCTGCGTGATGGAAAACCCTTCGCCGTGCTTTCTGTCTACCATGTGCATCCTGACGCATTCGATACGGAAATGGTCAACCTTCTGGATGAAATGGCACGGGATATCTCGTTTGCACTGGACAATTTCGACCGGGAAAGCGAACGCAAGCGCGCCGAACAGAAGTTGCGCATTGCCGCGACGGCCTTCGAGACTCAGGAGGGCATCCTGATCACCGATCGGGATCAACATATCCTCCAGGTCAATCGCGCCTTCACTCGATTGACCGGCTATGATGCCGTCGAGGCAATCGGCATGACGCCCGCCATACTCAGGTCCGGACGACAGGATGCAGCGTTTTACCACAACATGTGGAAAACCCTCACCCGCAACAAGTACTGGCAGGGAGAACTCTGGAACCGACGCAAGGATGGCGAGGCTTACCCATCCTGGATGACCATTACCGCAGTCACCGATACAGAGGGACAGGTAACGAATTATGTCGCGGTATTTTCCGACATCACGCTCCGCAAGGAGGCCGATGAAAAAATACACCGGCTTGCTTTCCATGACCCGCTCACCAATTTACCCAATCGGAGCCTGCTGCGGGACCGCTTGCAGCAGGCCATGGCCTCCAGCATTCACAGTCGGCACGAAGGCGCGTTGCTGTTCATCGATTTGGACAACTTCAAAACGCTCAATGATACCCGTGGGCACGACATGGGAGATTTGCTGCTGATCGAAGTCGCCAAACGCCTCCAGAACTGCGTGCGCGCCACCGATACGGTCGCCCGTCTGGGCGGGGATGAGTTCGTCATCATGCTCGAGAATCTGAGCGATGACCCCCAGCAAGCAGCAGCAGCAGCCCAGGAGGTCGGAGAGCACGTTCTAGCGGCCATCAACCAACCTTTCACTCTTCAAGGAATTGAATATCACAGTTCGTCCAGCATCGGCATCAGCTTGTTCTGCGGCGATCAGATCGGCATGTCCGATCTGCTCAAGCACGCCGATACCGCCATGTATCAAGCCAAATCTGCCGGTCATAATACCCTGCGTTTCTTCGATCCCTCCATGCAGACCGAACTGGAGGCGCGCGCCGCCCTGACCGATGACTTGCGTCAGGCACTGCCACTCCAGCAACTCAAACTCTACTATCAGATACAGGTCGATGGACAGAGGGTGGTGGGCGCCGAGGCACTGCTGCGCTGGCAGCATCCCGAGCATGGTCTGGTTTCACCCAGGGAATTCATTCCGATCGCCGAAGAAAGTGGCCTCATCGTACCCATCGGCGCATGGGTGTTGCACATGGCTTGTGCGCAACTCAAGGCATGGCAGGCCGATCCGCTGACCCGTCATTTGCAGATTGCCGTCAACGTCAGCGCACGGCAGTTCCGTCAACCAAAGTTTGTCGGGCAGGTGCTTGAAGTCCTGAAGGATACCGGCGTCGATCCTCTCGAGTGTGGGCTTGAACTCGAACTGACCGAATCCCTGGTGTTGCACGACATTGACGACAGCATCGGAAAAATGCAGGCACTGCGCAGCGTCGGCATCCGTTTCTCACTGGATGACTTCGGCACCGGACAATCCTCGTTGGCCTATATCAAACATTTGCCACTGGACCAAATCAAGATCGACCAGAGTTTCGTACGCGACATCGCCACCGATCCGAACGATGCGGCAATCGTCCGAACCATCATCGGGATGGCCGACAACCTCGGGTTGAAGGTCATCGCCGAAGGGGTAGAGACAGAACAGCAGCGGGACTTTCTCGAGCGCAACGGCTGCCACGCGCATCAGGGTTATCTGTTTGGCAAGCCCGTGCCGATAGAAGAATTCCAGAATTCGTTGTCTCCTCCTGGATTGCGCAAGTCCGAACGGGTCGCCCAGGAAGTTGCGGGGCCGCGCTAGCCCCCCGGTCAGGCCACTGATTATCCCACCGGCCAATTCCCACATCAATCCGCGCGGTAATGGGCATGACCCCCCGAGTTATTTTAACAACGGGTTAAAAAAACAACCAGAACAGATTGAACATCTATTTCTGGATGTTTCATATTTTATCACATTAATAAATTGAAAAAATATGATGTCTGGATTTTTTACACACTAATACCATTCGAGGACGTGAAGTAAAAATAATTCGTTTTACTACAACACGTTACGATTATTGGTATGAACGTTGCTTTATATTTATCGCTCGCATGAGTAAACTTTTCAGCAAACTTCTCAAGGAATTCACATGACCTCAAAGAAACTACTCGCCACCCTGGCATTGTCCGCCCTCTCCATTGCCCCCCTTTCGGCGCTGGCCAACCCAACCTACTTCAACGCAGAGTTTGCTTATTCCGGAACCAACGTCACCCAATTCACTTCGGGCGGCGTCACCTACCAAAACGGGAACAGTTCTGCGCCAGGAATCAACACTGCCACGAGCATCACCGTCGAAAATCCCTTTATCATCACTTCGATGTCCTCCAACATCTATG